>NZ_JACGVE010000075.1:0-423661 GCF_014077065.1 Colwellia sp. MB3u-4
TATAAATATTGTAGTAAGGCCATATAAAAACATGCCGAAATATTGTGTTATATTTACTGACTTGAATGTCGGTCATAGTTAATGTGAAAAAATTTTTGATTTCTTTTACATTAATTATGCAAAAAACTTTTAACTTTAACTTCTTGATACTACCATTAAAAATTAGGATAAAAAATAATTATAAATTTTATAATTATTTTTTATCCTAATTTTCCCATGAATTAAGTAACAGATATTTTTACAAAAAATCAGCTTAATTACCCAGCCACTAGTCTATTTCTCCGACATTAACTTCGCCAGCCTGACATTTTTTATTGTTTAAAATGTGTTCAAAATGAACGCTTATTTTTCTGATGTGACACTTTTGTGTTAATCCTTTCTCTTACCTACTTTATGAGTTTACAAGCACTAGCGGTTCAATAACGACACTATAAACTGAGCTTGTACAATACAAGTTTAAACTGTCTGAATATTCATCATAAGTAGCTAGTTTTAACATACACCATATTTGTGATACGGTGAGCCTAATAAATAATATAGCAAAGCTTAATTATCGATCAGTACAGAGATGTAACATAAGTCATTATCAGATAAACGCTTTTTATGGCGGTTATCTAATCTCGTTGTACTGTTTAGAAAGTAAATAAATTGCAAACCTATAAATAAATCGCAAACCTAGGGAAACCTAGGGACGCAAAGCTAAAGGGCCTGTAAAATGGTAGCCAGTTGCCAAGAGTGAATTAACACTTTTTGTTTCCTGAGCTATTTTTTTATCTATGGTCTTCTTTATGAGGGCCATTTTTTTGCCTGAATTTTGTAAAATTCGTTAAAGATAAAAATGTAGCAGGAATTATTTGATTGATATGAAAAATTACTTACAAGGTGTTATTGCACTATTACTTTGCACTTATTCCATTAGCAGCTTTAGTGCCTTTACGGTCACCCAAACAAGTTTTGGGCTAGATCTGGACCAACCGGTCACGCAAGACACTACCCTGGTCAATCAGAGCAACAAGCCTGTTCGAGTTAGGGTCGACTTTGAAAAACCGCCATGGGCTAAAGCCAAGTATTACTTGGGCGATCAATTGGTCGCTTATCCAAAAATAGTATTGATACCACCTAAAGGTCAGATCCAAGTAAGGATAGCGCCCAGAATAAAAAAAGACTTAGCTGATGGAGAATATGTTGCGCTACTGGTATTTAAAGAGCTGCCACCAAGAAAAAATTCTGGTCAAGTTACCATGTTGATGAACATAGGGATCCCCTACTATGCCAGAAAAGGTGAACTTAAAAGTGCTATGGATTTTGAAAATTTACGGATGGTAAAAGCAGATCAAGGTTATCAATTACAAGGTGAGCTTAAAAATGAGGGGAATTATTCTTATCCTCTTAATATTGCTGTTAAGTTTTACCAAAATAACGCATTGATTAAAGAAGAAAACTTTAAAAAAGGTTTCTATCGCGAGCAGCTGGTTAAGCTCAATCAATCGATAGCGATGAATACAGATACTGATTATGTAGAAATTGTTTTTGCCAATGACAAAATTGATTTTTCTAAAGCATTTAGCTTTGTTCTTTAACTGCGCTAAAAGTGCGTAAATTCGCTGTAATATTATTAATTTTTTCAAGCTGCTTGGCCGCTGAAGAAGGGTCTTTTTATATCAATGGTGAGGCGGTTAAAGAAATATCGCTCTGGCTTGCTGTTACAAGTATTGATTTTGGCGATGTGTACCGTGATAGCGAGGTAGACAGTGTAGTGGTTGATTTTACGGTGAATGCCGAGAGTGGCTATGACTATACCGTCGAAATAAGTAATGACGACAACAGTAATGTTTTACAAGTGTCGCGCACGGCCAACACAGGCTATACAACAAATACCATGACTTATGTAGCAACAGCAAACGGGGCTGACCAAGCCCATGAATTTTATGTAGACCTTAGTACCCGTGATATGAGCAGCGATTTGTCTGCGACAATTACGGTACTGGTGGCCTACAACGACATCCCCGAATAGGCTGCCTTTGATAAAAAGGCAGTTTATTCATCATCAAAGCAATACAAGTGAGATAAAAATGAAAAAATTATTATTAGCAACATCAATACTAGCCATCTCTTCAACAGCAATGGCTGCGAATGATTCTGCGACCTTAGATGGTAAAGTAAGCGATACCTTAAATGTTGTTGCTCATTATGTAACACCAATTTCTGTCACGGTAGATACAGCAACAATCGACTTTGGCGATGTTTACACTGACTCAGTTATTTCAACTGAAGCGGTTATTGCTACCGTCGTGGGTGAAGCGCTAGAAACATTTAGTTATACAGTTACAACTGATGGTGCATTGGCTCTTTTAACTGGTGATACGACCGGTTCAGCAATAGGTTTTGTGGATACAACTACATCGCAAGCTCTTACTTTTAATGTTGGCCTAGATACCGCTAATGTGACAGATGCTGATGTTAGTGAAATTATTACCATTTCAGTGAATTATGATGCTATCGCTGATACAACGGTGACTAAAGTTACAAGTTAAGCATAAACTTAATCATTATTCAGGCAACTTGATAGTTGCCTTTTTTAACCTGGTTACCAAGCAATGAACAAATTTTTATTTTTATTAGTGTTTATTTATGCACCTTCGGTTTTTTCACTAGAGATAGTCGGCGTAAAAAATGCCCTATTGCAAGACCTCTATCTTTATAACGGCAGCAGGCTGAAGGTTTATCCTGAAGAGGGTGTACTTATCACCGTTGAAGGCAAAGCCAATAAACAGGTGAAATTGCAGATCAAAACCAATGGGGTCGTGTATCTTACCCCAGGTGTCAGGATTGAAAACCTGCAGCCTAAACAAAAAATCATTACTTTAAATAAATATGGCGAAGGCGAATTTACAATTGGTTTTTCACTGCTGGGAGAAAAAAATATCAGCGGTAAACATAGCAAAAGAATTAAATACCAAGTTAACTATCTTGATGATGATTAAGCCTTTTAAATTCACTAAAAGCACTGAATATATTGGCCTAGCGACACTCTAAGTAACCGTATTTAAATCAAAGCACCTTAGTTTTTAATAACCTACAGGCGATCTTCCTTGCAAAAGTCACGCTACGACGTTAGCGCTTTTAATTACTACATTTTATGCCTTTTAACACCTGCGCCTTTGCAGCTTACATACGTTTTAGCGGCCTAAAAATGTTGCTTAAATTTCCTGATAGCCTAGTAATGTTTTTTTCGGCCATTCAAAAAGTGCCCACAGGCTTAATCAGTCCAGTTTTCCTCATGCTATACAGCTTGCTTTTTATTCATCCCACTTTCGCCAATACACAGGATGAGTATTTTGACGATATGATCACCCTCAAAGTTGGTCGCTACCTAAAGCAAGAGTTCTACGAGGTCAAAAGTGATTATGATGGCGGCATTTATATTGCAATCAAGGATTTTATAGCCTTTAGTGAATTGCGCGAATATAGCAAATTGTCCATTGAAGGTGAAAACATAAAACTCTTTATGGCAGCTAGTCTCTTTCCAGATAGCAAAGCAAGGTATATAACAAAAAAGCTTACTAATCTAAACACCATCATCATAGATGGCCAGATCTATTTGGACCCTCAGGGGATCAGTGAGCTGCTGCCTATTAAGGCGGTTCAGTGGCGGGCAGAAAGTTACACTTTAGTAATATCACCCGATTTTAGCCTACCCCTAGACTACCGGATTGCGGCACAAAGAAGAAAGCGAGGTATCGAAGAAGAGAAAAACAGTCAGTCTGCCACACCAGAAAAAGACTTCTTTATGCAAGAGGACAGAAAGCTCATCGATTTTGGTATGCTTAAGCTGCGCTATGACATTAATGATATAAGTAGCTACTTTAAAAATGGGGCAGAGCAAAACAAGGGAAATGTTGACCTTGAGTATAGTGCGCAGCTACTTTATGGTGATTTTAATATCAGGCATAGCCTTTATCCCAATAAAAACCTCGCTAATATTAGCCTAAAATATCCTTATATTTTACAGGATAAAACGCTCATTATTGGAGACAATTATATCCGTGGCAATAACCTGCTGGGCTACAACAGCAACATTCGTGGCTTATCCATTAGTGACAACGATTATACCGTGACGCGTTCCGGACAAAACGTCACTATTAGAGGGAGAGCAGCCGCCAACGCTATGGTTGAAATTTATCAAAATGGTAAGGTCGCTGACTATCAGCGTATCGAGGGAGTCGAGTATGAGTTTACCCTAGAAATGAGAAGTCAAAACGATGCCTTTACAATAAAGATATTCGACCGAAATGGTGTCTTACTAACAGAAGAAATTGTCAATGTAATGCAGGGTAATGACTTTTTAAATGCGGGAGAGTGGGACTACAACTTTTTCTATGGGCAAAATCCACAAGCAGAAAATAAGGCTTGGGATGATCGAACCTATGGGATTGCCTACGGTGTAAGCAATAATCTCAGTTATTACTTTGACTATTATAATACCCGCAATGAAGACACGCTCTATCAATATGCTAAGCATAAACTAGCATACCGTTTTTCAACTTTATTTGTCCCCTTAGTGGCTAACCTTTCTTATTATGACTCTCTTACAGACCGAAGTCAGGGCTATATTGGCGAATTGAGCAGTAAAATTTTTTCCCATAAATTATTCTACAGCTATGAGCGTTTTAGTCACCTATTGGCGCAAGATGAAAACAAAGACCGCTATCAACAAGTTGAGATTAGTGGCAATTATGGCCGAAGTGATTATTTTTTTAGGTTTTCAAATAAAAAATATCAAGACCATACCGAAAATATATATAACACCGGCGTAAGTTATGATGTTAACAAAGTACTGCGCATTAAAGCAGACCTTGGCAAAACGGTACAAAAACAGAGCGAGCAACAGCATAACCACACAGTCAAAATAGATGTTGATTATAATGAGGGAGATTTTACCTATAATCTCAATGCCAACTATAACCAGCGCCGTGAGGCTAAATGGCAATATATCGCTAGGCTAAGAAAAAGACTACATCAGCAGACAAACTTTGCCTATAGTGTTGAGGTAAATTATAACAAAAGTGATCATTTTACCCTCGGTATAACTTTTGAATATAAATTTAACGATTTTTTCAAGATAGACGCGGATTACGATAGTAAAAGAGCTCAGCCGCACAAGGTCAGAGCGAGTTATGAAACCGTGATCAATATGAAAAAACCCTTTCTAACCAATCACGCCAAATATCCAGATAATGGTTATCTCGAAGGAAGAATTTTTGTTGATAAAAATGCCAATGGGGAAAAAGATATCGATGAGGAACCTGTTGTGGGTGTGGGTGTTGCTATAGGTAAAAATAAGGTAAAAACCGACCGCGCGGGTAGTTTTTATCTCAGCAACATATCACCTTATCGCAGTAACAAGCTGCATTATGATTATTCTGGTATTATGGTTGATCCAACACTAAGAGCGGATAGTGCTGAAGTTATCGAGCTGATCCCCGCATCTGGTAAAAAACTATCTGTCGGACTTGTCCCCTTATCCTTGGTTATGGGATCTATTTATTTACCAGAAATAGCCGATAGCATAAGTAAAAAGTTTTTTAGTTATGTTGAGATAGTTGTGGAAAAAAATGGTAATTACTATAGTAGCGTAAGCCCTGAGTATGACGGTTTTTTTGTTTTACAGGACTTAAAGCCAGGAAAATATAACCTAAGAATAAATTACTTAGGCAGTGAAAAAATTACGCTTGCTAAAGATGTTCTGAGCATTAACGTGCTGCCTGGAGATACCGGAGATTTCTATGAAGGAATTGATTTTAAGGTCACAGCAATTGAAGCTAAAAAATAGACACAACCTTAAGCCTAGAGCAAACAAGGCCAATCTGAAAAACTCATTTAAATCAATACCATACCTGATTATATATTTAATTATTGCTTTTGAACAGACCTGATATAAGGCAAATGTTAGCACTGGACACCCTAGTACTAAAACGTTAAATATTTACCACTATACACAAGATAAAATCAATATTACTGATGCATATGAGTTAACTGAATAACGCGCTTAGCCAGCAAACGCCCATCACAGAAATAGATACTTAACAGCCCCTTTTGCAATGGTTTGACTTACCTGCGAAACCAACAGCTACCATTGCATAAAGCGCATCAAGCAAATAAAACCCAGGTATAATTTTCTTCTTTGTGTTGAGAAATTTATCTCACGCTTAAGACTGCGTTAAGATTTGTCATAGATACTTGTTTTAATCAAATCCTAATGGGTTCATTAAAAAGGAAGTATCATGGAAAAGCTGTTTCAAGTATTACGCTCGCGCGCTGATTTTTTTCCTCATCAAGCTGCTTTAATTACCGATGCGGGTGATCATCAAGACATCATTTCTAATCAGCAATTATGGCAAAAAATAGCGAGTGTAGCAGCGGTTTTTACACAAGCAAAAGTGCAGTGCATTGGGCTGTATATGGATAACTGCTCAGAGTGGATTATATGTGATTTGGCTGCCGCTAGCTTAGGCGTGACCTTGGTGCCCATTCCACTATTTTTTACGCCAGCACAAGTTGGACATTTAGCGAAAAGCGCACAACTAGACGCCATTATAACCAAGCAAGCTTTAACGCTGGCGCTTAACACTAACGAGCACTTACATTTTGCTGTTGCGAATAACGCCGCACCTAAGCTTTTACCACTTACTGACACCCTGCTATTGCCTCTGTCGGGCGATTACCGCTTTGATCGTGAAATTAATGCGATTAACGATATCGATGCCGTGACTAAAATTACTTATACCTCAGGCTCTACCGGAGAGCCTAAAGGGGTTTGTTTGTCCAGTGCGAACATTGCGGCTGTGTGTGAAGGCATTGAAGCTTCAATGGTTCAACTGCCGATATCAGATCATTTATGCGTTATGCCGTTAGCGACATTATTAGAGAATATTGCTGGGGTATATATTTGCTTACTTCGAGGTGGAGCGGTAATAACCGCGCCATTAGCCACGCTAGGTTTTGTGTCTAATGTTGAATTCGATATTGAAAAACTAGTTAATAAAATTGCTTTGCATCAGGTTGGCAGCGTTATTTTATTACTGCAAATATTAAAATATTTAGTCCATGCAGCAAATAAAGAAGTTTTAGCTCAATGCGCTAGCTTACAGTTTATCGCGCTAGGTGGAGGCAAAACATCGCCAATTATTTTGCAACAAGCGATAGATAGTGGCTTACCTGTTTATGAAGGCTATGGTTTATCAGAATGTTGTTCGGTGGTCAGTCTTAATTTACCCCAACAAAATAAAATAGGCAGTGTTGGTAAAGCACTACCTCATGTGCAGGTAAGTATTGCTGCTGATGGCGAGATCATTATTGATGGTCAGGCAATGCTAGGGTATTTAGGTGAATTAAAGCCAGTACCTGAACAAATTCATACCGGTGATTTAGGCTATATCGATGCTGATGGCTTCATCTATGTGTCAGGCAGAAAAAAGAACACCATTGTTAGTAGTTTTGGCCGTAACATTTCTCCTGAATGGGTGGAGGCCAGCTTAACGTCGTCGTCAATTATTTCCCAAGTAGCGGTTTTTGGCGAAGCTCGTCCTACTTTGTCAGCGGTAGTGGTTGCCAATAATAAAAACCCGCTTGAGATACAAAACGCTATTGATGAGTGTAATAAAAGCTTACCCGATTATGCGCAAATTCATCATTGGTTGCTAGCTGATGCTCCTTTTAGTACTCAGTCCAATACGCTTACCAGTAACGGACGTATAAAAAGAAAAAATATTGCCTTGGTCTATGAAGACAAACTTGCTGCACTTTATTCATAATTTAACCGTATTTATTATCAGGAGATCACTATGACAAACATTATTTTGGCTACCACCAACACAGCGCTAAATGAACTTGAAGTGGTTAACCAAGCTAAACAAAAGTTAAATGATAACGGCTGGGTATTACTGCGTGGGTTTGATGCTAGCTTGCCAAAATTTAGTGAATTATTAAAACACTTTTGTCATGAGCTAACTTTTGATCCCGCACGTGAATTTGCTGATAAATCTAGCCAAAAAGTTAATGCGGGTATCGATGCAGTAGGTTTACATATAGAAAATGGTAATACGCCTTTTCCACCTAACTTGGTGGCTTTTTATAGTGAAAAAAGCGCTAAACAGGGCTCTCAAACTACCTTGTGCGACGGCGCTGAACTTTTTCAAAATATGTCGGCGCAGTTACAACAAGCATGGCAGCAAACGGTAACTGTTTCACGACGTTTACCTTCCCACCTTTGGCGCCAGTATGTAGTTAATCAACACCCAGAAGTTAACTGTCTAGCTGAGGTAACTGAAAAACATTTAGCTGATTTTATAGCGATTAATCAAGATCAAAGAGGGAAAATAAACCCTGATGATAGTTTAGATTACGCATTAGATATTCAGCCTTGTTTACCCATTAAGGGCCTTGCTAATGAAGGAGCGGGGAAAGGAGCGTTTAAAGCAGAAAGCCAAACTGAGCAATTCGCCTTTGCTAACGCACTGTTAGGTCCTTCTTTTAATTATGAAAAACCCAATTATAGCTTTGCTAATGGTCAGCCAGTGAGTGAAGCATTAATGAAACAAACCGCTGAGCTTGCTGAAAAATATACTCAAGAAATTCAGTGGCAAGATGGCGATATAGTCGTTATTAACAATAAACGCGTATTGCATGGTCGTAGAGCTATTACTGGCAACTTAAGCGACAGAGCACTTTTTATTGGTATGGGTTACTAGGCCTTAATTTTTACAAAATACCTTAAATAATACCTTAAACAATATTTTTACCTAATGCTATAAACCACATGACCAGAGGCTCTGCAAATGACCAATAAATTCAGCAACACCATGACCAATAATAATATTTTACTTACTGGCGCAACCGGGGGCATTGGGCAAGCGTTTAGCCAACTATTGTTTAGCTCTGGCGCTAACTTGGTTTTAGTCGGTCGAAATCAAGCGAAACTAGCGCAATTAAAAGCCGAATTATTAGCTGCAAATCCAGAGGCTAAAAACTCAGTGGTTAGCTTTGTGGTAGATATTTTACAGCCAGCACAACGTGATGACTTAATTGCACAATTAGCCTTATTACCGTTTGAAGTTAATGTATTGATCAACAATGCCGGGGTAAGTCAATTTAAGTTATTTGAACAAGCTAGCGAAAGTGAAATAAGTCATATTATTACCACTAACACTATCGCCCCTATGCAATTAACCCAAGCGTTATTGCCCTTACTTAAACAATGTAACAAGGCACAAATAATCAATATTGGATCTACTTATGGCAGTATAGGTTTTCCTGGCTATACGGCTTATTGTGCCAGTAAATTTGCTTTAAGAGGCTTTAGCCAAACATTATCGAGAGAACTAGCCGATAGTAATATTCGAGTTAAATATCTTGCACCACGCGCTACTCAAACGAGTTTAAATAGTAGTGAGGTAGAGAAATTAAATGCTGAACTGAATAGCGCTGTCGATTCAGCCGAAACTGTCGCTAAAGAATTACTCACCTTGATCATGCAATCAAGTGAAGAGCGCTACATAGGTTGGCCAGAAAAGCTTTTTGTTCGCATCAACCAATTATTTCCCTCACTTGTTAGTCAATCAATTATAAAACAATTACCTATTATAAAAAAATATGCCAATAGTAGTTCAGTGTGATTTTTTCTCTAACTTTACCCTTAATGTAGCAGTCGAATAAAGTGGGAGCCCTCTACATAAAGATGGAAACACTAAATAGGAAAAATCAACTAAAATTGGCAGCTGACCCTGCTATACGTTAAGCGCAAGCTAGCTATCAGTCACTATTTAAGACAACTGATCGCTAACTGATGCCACTTTCGTGATATTAGCATTTGAAAATTTATACTGATGAAATTTGTATGTTTTGATCTACAGCGGACATGGTTGAACACCGCAAAATAGATGATATAACTTTCTTTCAATAATATTTTGTTTATACATTGCAATAACACCCTTTAGTTTGAGCAAGTATTAATTTGGCGTTATAACCTTTTTTATAATTATCTAACACTATTTTTATCAAACTATTGGAGGACGAACAATCAAGTCCTTCAGAATATGGCCCAAAATAGATTAATTTTCCTTTTGCATCAATAATTAATGCCGACGGTGTGGATGGAATTATATGACTTATACTGTTAGATATAGATAAATTTAATACATTAAAACCATCTTGCTCAGCTTGGGTACTTATTAAAAGTTTATGATCTTCACTATTAGCAGCGCAACGACAGTTTGAATCACTAAAATGAATTATCGTATTTGACAATGTTTTATCTTTTAAAACTGCTGAGTTCACCAACGCCGTTATAATATCATTACCATCCATTCCTTTTAATTTGCCATCTGGATCAAACATAACTAATCGCGCACTAATAAAGTATATTGCCGCGATAATAGTACCGATGATCCAAACAGCAAACAGAATGTAATGGAAGTAATTGGCTTGCTTATTTAAAACTTTCAATATTTTTTTCTAATGACATAATCGAAACGTTCATGTTTTCAGTTTCATTTGACAACGATTGTATGTTTTTTAAATCATCTTGGCTTGAAACCCTCATGTTTTCTGTACTTTCAGCAATACTATCCGTTGTGGTTGATTGTTCTTCGACTGCGGCGGCAACAGATATTGCAATGTCACTTGCTTGAGCAACTAACGTTAAAGCTTGATCCATATTACTACTGGCTAAATCAGAGGTTTTAATGACATCCTCAACAATTTTTATAGAATTTTTCATTGCTTCAGTGGATGTTTTAGAATAGTTATTTAACTCTAACGTTGTTTTACTAATTTTATCAGTACTTTCTTTCGTTCTATTGGCTAATGCCCTCACTTCATCTGCAACCACTGCGAAACCTCGACCTTGTTCACCCGCTCTAGCCGCTTCAATAGCAGCATTTAATGCTAATAAATTAGTTTGATCAGCAATGCTTGTAATCTCAGATAGTACCGTTGTAATCATTTCACTAGACTTTGTAAGCTCTTCTATTTCACTTCTCGTTTGAAATAATGCCTTCGTTAATGTTTTATTCATACTGTTAATATCTGAAATGTTTGAACCTGTAGCTTGTGTCAGTGAATTTGCTTCTGACATTTGCTGGCTTAACATTGAAGTATCTTGGGCAATAGACGACACGGTAACCGCCATTTCTTCAATAGCTGAAGCTATTACGTCTGTTTCATCTTGTCTTATATTTGATGATCTTACGAGTGTGGCTTGTACTAAGGTTAAGTTTGTAGAGTTGTTCACTAAGTCTTGAGCTTGTTTTTTTACATCTACGATCACATTATTAAGTAAAGTTAATAATTGATTAAAACCCTGTAAAATCACATTATCATTTGATGTAGAGCGAATGGTTAAATCTATTGAATTCTTATTTTCAGTGAGTTGTTGGGTAATTATTGATAACTCTTGACCCACAACACTATCGTCATACAACATTTTTGCAATATACCCCGCAATAATTGCTTCAACAAGAGCATAAGCGGCATGAATGACTACAGTGGAAAATAGTAATCTATCATTATCAAAAATATAAACGCCAACGTTATTTAATTGTAGAAAATAAAAAGATACATGGTGAACTGCAATCGTTAATAAAGCAGATATAAATACTTTCCAATCACTAAAGATAATTAAAAAAGCCATCAAAATGAATATTTCAAAATGGACTTCAATTAGGCCATTCATTTGATGAATATGTAAGGATGCAAAAATTATCACAGCTATTGCCGTAGCATGTTTAGTTAACTCACTATTGATTGCATTTTTAATCAAAAAGATAGGAACTAAAGCGGCAGGTAGGCCAATAACAAATGTTTCCCAAAATGTATTATATACAAAAGCCATAACTACTGATTCTAAAAATAGAATGATAAAAAGGGTTGTAAATAAATTTCCGTGCTTATTCATATGTATCCTAAAGGCTTTATCTATATTATTTTGGATGATAAAGGATAGTATTAACTTAAGATATAGCTACCTTTATTAATAAGTCATAGATTTAAATGATGTTATTCAAAATATTGGTCACAATGCGGTGTTTGTATATCCTAAATTTTGCGCCCATAGATTGGATGCTAAGAGAGGTAGATAAGGGAGATAGATAAGAGAGGGGTATTTGCTTTTTATGATTATTAAATGAGTCTCAAAACAAATTAAATAACGTCAGGTAAATGCAAATTTTTGAAGTTAGCTGTCGACCTAATAAGGTCAACTAACGGGTGAACAGTTGACCTCAACAAACACTCGAAATTTCAAACTTGTACTTCCGCAAAGCGCACAAAGTGATCGTCAATAATTCAAAAGTGTATTGGCGGTAAAGCAGACCATTATATGCTTAACGGCATAAGTAGGCTTACATTGAAAAGTGTTGCTAGCTTTATTTGGCTTCTACACTTAATACAAATTATCATTTCGCGATACGTCAAAGATATATTGACTAATACGATGCTGAGGAGTCGCCATAGCATCAGCGCCTATTACTTATTTTGCAGACAAAAAAACTTGAAACCATGTCTTTCAAGCTTTTAAAATCATGCTTAGCGATTAATTTTAATTTTTCGCTATACTTTTATTCACCTTGGCAAGTAAAACTAAAACCTCTTGCTGTCTAAATTTATCAGCACTGGCTCGGTTAACGCGCTGTGGAGCCGCTTGTGCTAATAATAGGTGCTCTTTTGCTTTTTCATACTGGTCTTGTTCAAGATAAAATTCAGCTAAGAAATAGTTAATATCAATACCCGTAGGATTCATTTTTACAGCGGCTTTAAGATGTTGCTCAGATTTGTCATCATCACCAAAACTCAGTGGCCAGCCAGGTACTTTAAGGTAAAGAATACCTAAACTGGTGTGCGCAGAGCCTTGTAAGGCGGTTTCATCCAGAGATAAAGCTTTTTCAAAAGCACTTTTAGCATCATCGGCTAAAGAAAGTGCTCCCAAGCCACCTTTTGCCCCCGCAAAACTAGATTGTACAATACCATGCCAAATCCAAGCTTCGGCATGGTCAGGGAATTCAACCGTTAGTTTTTTTGATGCTTGCTGTAACTCGGTAAAATCGTTTTTTTGTTCCTTTTGAGTTTTAACATAATTAGCTTCTACCCACTGTTGCTGTATGGCGAGTAGTGCGTCATCAAAATTAAGCTTACTGATATTATTCGCGTATACGTTGCTTACAAGGCAACAAAGGAGTGTTAATAATGTGAATTTTTTCATGGTAATACCTTTTTATTAGTCATATAAATTAAAAGTTGTTTAACCTAGTTGCTGACATGTTTGGGCAATTTGTTTATCAAGTGATTTAAACATTGCTTGATACATCGGCAGTCGGTCTATCAAAGCAATAACATCGGATAACGACACCGCAACAACCTTTGGATTAGTGGCATAATAACTGCCCCAATCATCAGTCGATGTTTGAATTTTATTCTGATAAGCATCACTAAGGTGAGTGCAATGCACTCCTGATTTAGCCATTAAATTAACCACCTTTTCTGTACCTGAAAACACCATGTATTTATAGTTTAGATAAAACAAAGAAACGGCTGTGATCATAAATAACGGCAGAGTGAACCTTTGATTATTACTAAAAAGATGGCCTATTTCGACAATATCTTTTCTGTCGATATTATTTTTTACAAACACAGCTTGTTGCTCAATGGCACCGGAAAGGTATTGCTCAATAAATAAATCGTCTTGACCACTACGAATGCCTAAAGCCGCTTTATAAGTACCATTACACAGAGCTAACAAATGAGGCATAGTCACTGAAACTTTCGCCTGATAACTCTTGAGAAAACCTTGTTTGATAAATTGCTCAATCTCGCTTCTTTGCTTACTGCCCAAGGCCGCAACTTGAATATCAAAATTAAACTTTTGCTTAACAAGTGAATTGTTACTTGTTGAGTGGGCACTTGGTGAATGGGTATTTGGTGAGTATGGGGTTGGCGTAGTCTTATTTGACAACAGCTCAGGCGATGTCAAATTAACTGAATAATCTTGATATTTTTCAGTTGAAGTTATCTCGTGTACTTGATGGCTTGAAATTGTGTTTAACATTATAACTATCTCCTGAAAAGTTTATAATGTCATTCTATTACTCAAATCTTAAAGCAAGCTTAAGTAAGCTAAAATTATGTTAATAAATCATCTTATTTTTCACTTTAATGTTTAAGTAACTTAAGCACAAACGTTAAGTTCGATAAGGCGTTAGTGATGCAAAGATTATGATCATTGAGTAATAGCCATACCCCCCAAACATACCTTACAACCTGTAAATTCTACGCATAAAAAAAGGGCTATTAAAAAGCCCTTATAGGTAAATTATCTCTAGTCGGTTAGCTGAGTTCAGTTTTGTTGGACTTTGTATTCACACGGCCAAGAATTATAACTCACCTATGACTTTGACTCAGCACCTATGACTTTAAGTCAGCAAACTATTACTTTAAGTCAGCAACCTATTACTTTAAGTCAGCAACCAAGGTTTTCAGCCACTTCTCTTCAGTAATAAATTCCCAAGACAAATGCTGATATTTTTCACCCATACCTTCGTTAAGTATTTGCTGTTCAGATTTTCCGGCAGCAAGTGCCGCAGACACTTTATTAATACTAAACTCCATCATTGTCGCAAAGGCTAGCATATGGCTCTTGTCGGTTAACTTGCCATGGCCTGGAATGATCACCACATCGTCAGGTGTGTTTTTAAGCATGTACTTAACATTGGCTAAATAGCCTTTAACACTACCACCACTTTCTAAATCGATATAAGGAAAACCAATTTCAAAAAATAAGTCACCGGTATGTAATACGTTCGCTTTTTTAAAGTAAACATAGGTATCGCCGTCAGTATGGCCGCTCGGTAAATGTGTTAGCTGAATTTCTTCGTTAGCTAAATAAATAGTAATACCATCTTTGTAGGTTACCACAGGCAAACTTTCTACTTCATGGTCGGCTTTGCTGCTCAACCGGCTGCGAACATTCTCATGGGCAAAAATTGGCGCTTTATGTGAAAAAAACTGATTACTGCCAGTATGGTCGCCATGATAATGCGTATTGATGATATATTTAAGTGCTTTATCCTCAATGCCTTTCATTGCTGCTTCAATTTTTTCAGCTAATGGGGCAAATTTATCATCAACTAATAGCAAACCTTGTTCTGTGGCTAACACACCAATATTACCACCTGGACCTTGCAACATATAAACACCGCCTGCAGCGGGTTGCACAGTTATATCGGCATCAGCCATTTCTTGCGCATGCAATGAAACACTCAATAATGTACTCACGACTGCACTGACTAAAAGTTTTTTTAACATGATTTTCCGCCATTTTTAATATGATTAAGACTGAGAATTCAAAGCATAGGTTAAATCCTATTAATAGCTCTAAACTTCTGTCATTTAATTGTCGTTGGTATGGGTATTAGTTGATATGTATTGTTTTACTCTATTTGACCGTACTTAGATCACTTTGCCCTTGCATTATACTTTTCAAAGGCAATAAAAATTTGACACTAAATTAACAAAAATACAACACAAGACTAAAATAAGGCTAGCTGACTTTGCTTATCATGACTGTGTTGCTCAGTAAAACCCAATGACAAGCCTATCAAACGCACTTTTCGATTATTAGCTCGGGTCATAGCTTTTTGTAATAATTCAATAAAAACAGCTTCAAGACAAGCTTTTGATTTTATATCAACCGTTGTTTGCTGAAAGTCGGCAAATTTAATTTTTACCGTTTGTTTGCTAATTTCACGATCGGCATACTTGGCTAAGCGCAGTTGTAGTTGACTAAATAAACTTATTAATATCGCCTGACATTGTTCAATGGAGTCAATATCGTCTGCCAGAGTAGTTTCAATTGCCAGTGATTTTCTCACCCGTGAGGTTTCAAGTGCTCTGTCATCTATACCAAAGCTACGTTGGTATATAACGTTAGCGAATTTACCGACTATAGTGTGTAGTTTTGCTACCGAACTCGCTCTTACATCGGCGCAGCTTTCAAAACCAAAAGCTTTTAGCTTTTCACTGGTTTTTGGCCCAATGCCTGGGATTTTTTTCAGCGCTAAATTAGCCACAAAAGCACTGACATTTTCTGGCGTAACCACACATTGGCCATTGGGCTTATTTTCATCGCTCGCAATTTTAGCTAGAAACTTATTGGGCGCAATACCAGCCGACGCGGTGAGATTAAGCTCGTTATAAATATCACGGCGTATTTGTTCGGCAATTAAGGTAGCGCTACCATAAAACAACGGCGAATCAGTCACATCAAGATAGGCTTCATCTAACGATAAAGGTTCAATTAAATCAGTATAGCGGGCTAATATGGCGCTAATTTGTTGCGATACTTGCTGATAAACTGACATACGGCCATTAACAATAATCAGTTCAGGGCAAAGGGCTTTCGCCCTTGCGTTTGGCATAGCAGAGCGCACACCAAACTCTCTCGCCTTATAGTTACAAGTACACAACACACTACGCGGCCCATTGCCACCAACAGCAATAGGCACATGACGCCACTGGGGATTATCACGCATTTCAACCGCGGCATAAAAGCAGTCCATATCGATATGAATTATCTTTTTTTGCGGTGGCTTATCTTTAAACATTTACCATGCCATATAAATAAATTAATGTAAGATATAACAATACAGACCATGACTGTATATAAACACAGTTACTTTACCATTTATTAAGCTAGCGTCAATATAGTAAAATCAAACAATGAAGAAATGGCTTAAGTTATCAATATAGATCATTATAAGATGTTGAATGCTAGTGGGCGTAGGCCGTAGTGCAAAGCATCAATTTTCCTCAAAGAATTGTTAAAATGAAGACTGAGTTAAAGAGTGATTAAATAGAGCCAAGCCCCTTTTCTGGTTACTCATTGAAGTGATTAGTTACTATATTAAGCGGCAACCTAGCTAAGGTTAACTACGCTTTAGGCGTAATAACAATAGCTAGTTCGACACCATATGTTTTTCAGTTAAGCTAAACTGAAAAACATATTAACCATTAACCATTAACCATTAATCAGAAAGTGTACGCCAATACTTGCCGCGTAACCTAGGGCAATAGCCCAACTCCACTTTAAGTGACCCATAAAAGAATACATACCTTTGGTTTGCCCCATTAACGCCACACCTGCCGCTGAGCCAATGGACAATAAACTGCCGCCAACCCCTGCGGTCATGGTAACTAATAACCACTGTTGAAGATCCATCACTGGGTTCATACTTAACACCGCAAACACTACCGGAATGTTATCAACAATGGCTGATAATACACCTACGGCAATATTGGCGTAAGTTGGGCTCCAGTTACTGTACAAGGCCTCTGAAACTAAGCTTAAATAGCCCATAAAGCCTAAACCACCCACACACATAACAACGCCGTAAAAGAACAGTAAGGTGTCCCACTCTGCCCGTGCTATTTTGTCAAAAATATCAAAAGGTATAATATTGCCAAGCTTTTTCAATGCTTCTGCATCGTTTTCAGCTTCGGCTTTATTACGTTTTTTATCTAAAGAGCGTGGTAGGCTCATACGTAAATAAAAACCAAAGAATTTTAAGTAACCTAATCCCATCATCATACCTAACACGGGTGGCATATTAACCACACTATGGCATAACACGGCTGTTGCAATGGTCAGCACAAAAAGTGCGACAATTCTTTTTGCGCCTCGCTTTATTTGGAAAGCTTCACTGACGACTGGCGTCGACTTTTCATTGGAAATGAAAAAGCTCATGATGATGGCGGGTACTAAAAAATTGACCACTGAGGGAATAAACAAAACAATAAATTGTTCAAACTTAACCAAACCTGACTGCCAAATCATTAAAGTAGTAATGTCGCCAAACGGACTAAATACACCACCCGCATTAGCCGCAACAACAATATTAATGCAGGCTATATTGATAAACTTTTTATCCTTAGACGCCACTTTTAATATAATGGCACACATCAACATGGCGGTAGTTAAGTTGTTAGCAAATGAAGAGATAGCGAAGGCTAAAATACCCGTCACCCAGAACAACGATCTAAGGCTCAAGCCCTTAGAAACCATCCATAAACGCAAGCCATCGAAAATACCTCTTTCTTCCATCGCGTTAATGTAGGTCATGGCCACAAGAAGAAATAATAATAACTGCGCATATTCAAGTAAGTTATGATTAAAGGCTTCCTCTGCCTCTAAGGGCACTCCATGCTGGGTGTATACCCAGCCAATAATTAACCAAATAACACCAGCGGCAACAAGCACAGGTTTTGATTTTCTTAAGTGGATAACGTCTTCGCCAATAACCAGTAGGTAGGCGATTGAGAATAAGATAAGGGCAGTGAAACCAAATATCGAGTTGGTTAAATCAATACTGCCGTGACCTGAGGCCCAAGCAGTCGCAGAAATACATGAAAGTAACAGAATTAATAATATTTTTTTAAACATAAGTACCTAATGAACTCAATATTGTTCTGGTTATTAGCGTTGACCAATGACTAAAATGGCTGTTTTTATTGGCTTATACTATTTTCAAACTTATCTCGGCTGTTTATTGGCTTTTTAAGGTATCAATTTGATCTTATTAAGCGAATAAATTAGCGCTGATAAGTAACGAATAAGGCCCTCTGCTTTGCTAAATCATTTAAATTTTAGCAAAGCACAAGTGTTGCCCACAGTATTATAATCTGCGATATAACATTTTGGCTTATATTATTTTTAAAGTTTTTGCTCTAAATCATAATATATCGCAAAGTTTGTCACTTTCCATCGCCATGATGAGCAATAAGCTTTAGGTTTAGCTTTTGTGTTTGTCCATTAATAAGCGCTAGCTAGCAGTAAAGGAGAGGTAAAGGAGAGATAAGTCGTGATATATAAATGTAGAAGTATTCTCTTCATTTTAAAATCACTGTTAATTTTATAAAAGATGCGATAGCTTAGCGCTATTTTTTTCTCACCATAAAGGTTTTTATTTTGCATACGCGAGCACTTTTTCCGCTATATATTTTTATTATCTTATTTACCACAGCACTTTTTTCATGTGCTAGCTCTGCCCATAGTGATGATATTAATAAGGCGACGTTATCCTTAGATAACAGTGAACATTATCAACTTGTTGTTACGGTAGACTTGCTGCATTTACTAAAAAAACATCTCAACATCTCAGGTGATGACGCTAAGGTGATTGGCGTACTCAATCAGCACTCGTTTGTTGAACAAAAAAAGCTACTCGAACACCTGCAAGTTATTTTGAGCCAACAAACTAGTCTGCATTTTACTTATATAAATGCGCATAAAAATATTCAAGGGAGCATTGACGCGAATATAGACGGGAACATTGACGGGAATATAAAACAAAACCTAAAGCACAATATTGCGCCCTTTAAAGGCTTACAATTACAGCATTTAAAGCGAATATTATCTCAACAAGCCGGCTTAGCTGAATATAAAGCACAATTAAACGTAACCGGAGATATTCCACAAGGGGTGGATGAAGTTGCCGTGCAATTTTCGCCATTATTGGGTGATATTGTACTGAAAGTGATTCGACCACAGCAAGAAATCATCCGTTCAGCAACCCTAAGTAACCGTTATAAAATTAGTTTAGCCAACGCCAACTTAGCGGCAAGTAACGCTATAGTGCCTACAAGAATAAAACTTGCCGCTGATTATATTTATCAGGGTTTTGTTCATATACTGCCACTGGGCTTAGATCATATTCTTTTTGTTTTAGCCCTTTTACTTTTTGCTAAACGTCGCTCAACTTTACTATGGCAAATCTCTGCATTTACCCTAGCGCATACCATTACCCTTGCCTTAGGTATTTACGGTGTTGTAGCCTTGTCCAGCGCAATTGTAGAGCCACTCATTGCCTTATCTATTGTCTATGTAGGCGTTGAAAATATTTACCGAGCACAAACAAATACCACTAGTTATGCACGTATGCCGATAATATTTGCCTTCGGTTTGTTACATGGTTTAGGTTTTGCTTCGGTATTAGGCGATCTGGGATTAGCGCAGAGTCAATATGCCTTGAGTTTGATCTCATTTAACATTGGCGTTGAACTAGGACAACTGACGGTTATTGCCCTCGCTTTTATGTGTTTATATCCCTTGAGGAGTAAAGTTTGGTATCAAGAAAGGTTAGTACTGTCGCTTAATGTTGCGATTGCTATTATCGCTATCTATTGGCTAATTGAACGACTTATTTAAGCGTTTTAGTTAAGTTATTAGCATGGTAAATGGCAGTAAAGTAGTTAACTAAGCATCGCGTTCTTTGACATCGAGCTACAAAGGTCTGCTAATACCAAAGAAACTTCGATGGCTAAAAGCATCAATGGCTCAAGTTATATTGCTCAACCTAAACAGAAAAAGGTGAGCTAAGCTCACCTTTTTCTAAAAATCATCTGATGTAAACTGCAAGTTTTGATAACACAATGCGCTAAAAACTTTACTTACGTCAACAGCCTAAATATTTTTCACGCTGATGTCGCCAATGGTTAATGCCGCTACTCGATCACGTTCTTGGCGCTTTTCACAAGGATCATCACAGTTGCATGACTTATCAATACCAACGTTCGCTAGGCCACCACAACTACCAGCAAGCGTTTTGTTCTGAAATATATAACCTACTGCCATTGCCATAACAATAACGAGAAAAAAACATAAGGTGATTAAAAAAATAACCATAATGAGTGCCTACCTATTTGATAAAACTTTAATAAGTTGATTATAAAAATAACTTTTAAATAACGAGAATAACGTCAGTAACGTAAATAAACCCCTGCAAACCTACTTGAGGTACTGCATGAATTTTACCGTGCTTTGCTCGACAAAGCCATGATCAGTTTTCTCAATAATGTAAACCGCAAGATCATTAGCCTCTGCAAACGCCAGCGCTTTTTCTTCACCCATCACCATCATGGCCGTAGATAAACCGTCAGCAGTCATTGATGATGGATGAATTACCGTCACAGAAACCAGTTTATGATTAATCGGCTTGCCAGTTTTTGGGTCTATGATATGCGAAAATCGTTGGCCTTCAGCTTCAAAATAAATGCGGTAGTCACCTGATGTAGCAACCGCGTTATCTTTTGGCACAATAATTTGATGAACAGCACGTTCGGTACTTAAAGGCTTTTCAATCGCAACATGCCAAAGTTCACCGGTATGTTTAAAACCTTTAAGACGCATCTCTCCACCAATTTCAACAAGGTAATTATTGATGCCATTAGCTTCGACGAACTCAGCGACTAAATCAACGCCATAACCTTTGGCAATGGTTGACAAATCAACATAAAGATCGGGAATACTTTTACTTAACATGCCGTTTTTAAATGCTAACTTATCTAAACCCACTCGCGCTTTGGTGGCCGTTAATAATTCATTATTTGGTATGGTTTCAGGACGATATTCTGGCCCGAAACCCCATAAGTTAACTAATGGTCCTACCGTTACATCAAGCGCACCATTACTTAGCTCTCCTAAGCGCATAGCTTCTTTAATTACCCGAGCTAAACCTGTCGAGATATTAACTGGCGAAAGTGACCTTGATTGATTAAATGTTGATAATTCGGAATCTGTAATATAAGTCGACATTTCCTGATTGAGTTGTTTTAACTGTTTATCAATACCTTGCTGGATTTTAACTGCGTCTATGTTCTGACCCACCAGTTTAATATTATAGGTGGTGCCCATCGTATTGCCTTGCAGAAAATATTCTTGACGAGCAAGGTCATTACTGGGTGAACAGCCGCCTAACACAACTAACATGGTTGTTATTAGCCATAATTTAGCGGCTAATTTGTGCTTAGTTAGGTTAAAACTATATTGCATCACAATATCCTTAATAAAAGTTTGTTTAGCTAAAGCAAGCTGCGTCATTGGTGAAAAAAACAGCTTGTTTTAGCTAAATAAATTCAGTGATAAAGTTAAAAGCTAATAGGTATTAAAAAGGCGACCTAGGCCGCCTTTTCACTTAATGAATTCGCGAGCTTAATTAGCCACCGAAATCATCTAACATGATGTTTTCATCTTCAACACCCAGATCTTTCAACATATGAATAACGGCAGCGTTCATCATTGGAGGACCACACATGTAGTACTCACAATCTTCTGGCGCTTCATGGTCTTTCAGGTAGTTTTCATGTAATACGTTATGAATAAAACCTGTCATGCCATCCCAGTTATCTTCGGGTTGTGGATCAGATAACGCCACATGCCAAATGAAGTTGTCATTTTCAGCTGCAAGGCCGTTATAATCATCTTCATAGAACATTTCACGCTTAGAACGAGCACCATACCAAAACGATATTTTACGTTTAGTATGTAAACGTTTAAGTTGATCGAAGATATGAGAACGCATAGGCGCCATACCTGCACCACCGCCAATAAAGACCATTTCACTTTCGCCTTCTTTGGCAAAGAACTCACCAAATGGACCTGAAATAGTCACTTTATCACCCGCTTTTAAGCTGAAGATATAAGACGACATTTTACCTGCTGGTAAATGTAAACGCCCTGGAGGTGGCGTAGCAATACGCACGTTCAGCATGATAATGCCTTCTTCTTCTGGATAGTTCGCCATTGAATAAGCACGTAACGTCGGCTCATCAACTTTTGATTCTACATCAAAAAAGCCAAAATGATTCCAGTCACCTTTGTATTGTTCATCGATATCAAAATCGCTGTATTTTACGTGGTGAACAGGTGCTTCAATTTGAATATAACCACCCGCGCGGAAAGGTACAGACTCACCATTTGGAATTTGTAACTTAAGTTCTTTAATAAAAGTTGCTTGGTTATCGTTAGAGATAACTTCACATTCCCATTGCTGAACACCAAAGATTTCATCTTCAAGCACAATATCCATATCTTGCTTAACAGCTACTTGACAGGCTAAACGACAACCTTCTTTTGCTTCACGCTTATTGATATGGCCTGATTCAGTGGGTAGTAAATCACCACCACCTGAATGTATTTCTACACGACACTGGCCACAAGTACCACCGCCACCACAAGCTGAAGGTATAAAAATACCTTGGTCAGCAAGTGCGCCTAAAAGCTTACCACCAGCCGGAGTTACTACCGACTTTTCTGGGTCACCATTAATGCTAATCGTAACGTCACCTGAAGAAACTAACTTAGATTTGGCAAGTAAAATCACCACTACTAAGGCTAGCACTATCACAGTGAACATCGATACGCCGAGAATAATAATTTCCATCGACTTTCCTTTAATTTTCTCTAAGGGTTTTAGCTAAGTCATTTACTCGCAAGTAAGTGTTCGCTAAAACCAACATAAACCTAAAGTGAAATACCACCGAAAGAAAGAAAGCCAAAGGCCATCAATCCTGCAGAAATAAACGTAATACCTAGACCTTTTAAGCCATCAGGTACGTCCGAGTATTTCATCTTTTCACGAATACCCGCCATTAATACTATTGCTAACATCCAACCTACACCTGAGCCAATGCCGTAAACAACACTTTCACCTAAGGTTAAGTTTTTTGCTACCATAAATGACACACCACCAAAGATGGCACAGTTAACAGTAATCAAGGGTAAGAAAACACCCAGCGCTTGGTATAGCGCAGGAAAGTATTTATCTAATACCATTTCAAGAATCTGCACTAAGGCCGCAATCACACCAATAAAGGTAATAAAAGACAAAAAGCTTAAATCTATAGAGTCTTTTGCCTCGGTAACACCCATGACGCTATCTAACGCACCTGGCGCTAAAATCGCTTGATAAATGATTTGGTTAACAGGTACTGCAATGCCTAATACTACAACAACTGCAACACCTAGACCTATCGCCGTGCTAACATTCTTAGAAACCGCTAAGAATGTACACATACCGAGGAAGAAGGTTAATGCCAAATTTTCAATAAATATAGCCTTAACAAATATACTTAAATAATGTTCCATAACGACTTAATCCTTCTCTACTTGTTCTGGCCTGAACTGGCGAATTGCCCAGATAATTAAACCGATAATGAAGAATGAGCTAAAGGGTAAAACTAATAAGCCATTACCTTGGTACCAACCGTTGTTTTGCACCAAAGTAAACACTTCATAACCAAATAGTTCACCAAAACCAAATAGTTCACGGAAAAAAGCAACAACCATCAACACTGCACCGTAACCTAAACCATTACCGATACCATCTAAAAAGCTAACCCCTGGCTTTTCTTTCATCGCAAAAGCTTCAGCACGGCCCATCACAATACAGTTAGTAATGATCAGTCCGATAAATACCGACAACTCTTTTGATAGCTGATAAGAAAACGCTTTTAACACTTGGTCAACCAAAATAACCAGTGAAGCAATAATCACCATCTGTACTATGATACGAACACTGGATGGTATTTGATGACGAATCAGTGAAATAAATAAATTTGAAAAGCCTGTTACTAGCATGACGGCAAGCGTCATAACCAACGCATTCGCTAATGAGCTTGTAACTGCCAGTGCAGAACAAACACCCAGCACTTGCAAGGCGATCGGGTTATTATCAATAACAGGTCCAAATAATACTTTTTTAGTATCAGTAGCCATTAGTTCAATCCTCCAGCGCGGTAGTTAGTAATAAATGGACCATAGCCCTCTTTGCCTAACCAAAAATGCAATGTATTCTCAACACCATTACTGGTCAAGGTAGCACCAGACAAGGCATCTACGCCGTGAATATTGCCAGCTTTAGCACCACCTTTAACAATTTGAATCGCTATGTTGCCTTGTTCGTCAAACATTTCCTTACCTGGCCACAAAGCTTTCCATTTAGGGTTAAGTACTTCAGCACCTAAGCCCGGCGTTTCTTTTAGCTCAGAGTAGATAAGACTTTTAACGGTATTTAAATCAGACTCTAAACCAATAAAGCCGTACATTAGATCCCATAAGCCAGAGCCAACAATAGGCAATACTATCGTTGATACCTTACCTTGTTCATCTTTAATCAAATAAACTACGGCATGATCAGCTTGACGATTTATACCCGCGATATCATTTTCAGGTATTGAGCTTTTACTGATATCACGCGCATCAGCACGTTCATCAAAGGTTTTAACGTTACCTTCAATGACTTTACCTGTTGCTAAGCTAATCATCTTGGCATCAACATACTTTTCATACGTATCAACAATACTTTCAGATTCACCACCCAAAGCTTTAATATTTTCTGCTTTAAGCGCTATCGCTAATAAACCAGATGCTTCAAGGATCTTAGTTTGCTTATCAAGCAATTTATTGGCGGTTTGTAAGGGTTTTAAACCAACTGCAGCAATCGATACTAGGGCAGCACAAACTAAACAAATTATAAATACGAAACCAACAGTTCCGCCGAAAGTTTCTTTCTTTTTAGTATCAGACATTACGAGCAAGCCTCCGTTTGATATTTTCTTGAGCCATAAAATAATCAAGTAGTGGAGCAAACAAGTTAGCGAATAAAATAGCTAACATAATACCTTCTGGGAATGCTGGGTTAACCACACGTATCAGTACCACCATCAGACCAATCATTGCCCCGTACCAATATTTACCTTTATTGGTAAATGCAGCGGTTACTGGGTCTGTTGCCATAAACATCATACCAAAAGCAAAACCACCACTGACAAGGTGCCAATACCAAGGCATAGCAAACATAGCATTGGTATCACTACCAATGCTATTAAATAGCATTGACGTTAACACCATACCGGTAAACACACCTAAGACGATGCGCCATGAGGCAATACCTTTATAAAGTATATAAGCACCACCAAGCAAAACCATGACTGTGGAAACCTCGCCAACAGAGCCTGGGATATAGCCTAAGAAAGCATTCCACCAATCAGTACCAATGGTATAATCGTTTAGCCCTTGGCTTGCTGCACTTAGCGTTGTTGCACCCGAGTAACCATCAACAGCAACCCACACAGAGCCACCAGAGATATCCGTTGGATAAGCAAAGTATAAAAACGCACGACCGGCTAATGCTGGATTTAAGAAGTTTTTACCTGTACCACCAAATATTTCTTTGGCAATAACAATACCAAAAGTAATACCTATGGCGGCTTGCCATAGTGGAATAGTCGCCGGTAAGATCAAAGCGAAAAGCACTGAACTAACAAAGAAACCTTCGTTAACTTCATGTTTGCGCACTGAGGCGAACAACACTTCCCAAAAACCACCGACAACAAACACTGTGGCATAGATAGGTAAGAAGAACACAGCGCCGTAACACATCATGCTGAACCAACCAGATTCTACAGATAAGCTACCGCCCAGCATTTCAAACAAACCTACTTGCCAATTATCAGGTAAAGCGTAACCGGCCGCTAATGCATCAGCCGCTTGGAAACCAATGTTGTACATACCCCAGAACATAGCAGGGAAAACCGCCAGCCATACTGTGATCATAATACGTTTAAGGTCCATACTGTCACGAATGTGAGTTTGACCTTTGTTCACTTGGCCAGGCGTAAATAGCCCTGTTGCGACCGCTTCGTAAAGCGCATACCAAGTTTCAAATTTACCGCCTTTTTCAAATTGCGGTTCAATATCTTCAATAAACTTTTTCAAGCCCATGACTAACCTTCCTTCTCAATTGTGGTTAGGCAATCACGAAGGATCACGCCGTAATCTGTTTTGCCTGGGCAAACAAACGTACACAAGGCTAAATCTTCTTCATCAAGCTCTAAAGCACCAAGCTGTTGCGCTCTGTCGGTATCACCGGCACATAAATCACGCAATAACAATGTCGGTAAAATATCTAACGGCATAACACGTTCGAAATTACCAATAGGCACCATAGCTCGAGAACTGCCATTGGTTGTAGTCGTCATGTTGAACAACTTCTTAGGGAAGAAGTGTGACATGTACGCACGCGTTACTGAGAATTTATTAGGTCCCGGGTACATATAACCAATAAACTCTTTTTCTCTACCTTCAAGGATCAGACAGATTTGCGTGTGATAGCGACCTAAGTAACCTTTAACGCCTGAGGCAATTGCGCCTAATAACAATGAACCCGAAACGACACGTAACTCACCATCAAGTGTTTCATTAGCAATAATTTCTGCAACATTTGCACCTAATACGGTACGAACCAAGCGAGGGTTCTTTGCAGCAGGACCGGCTAAAGAAATAATACGACTGCTATCTAACTCACCAGAAGTAAACAAGTTACCAATCGCGATTACATCTTGATAGCCAGCATGCCATGCAACTTTATCAGCACTAACAGGCTTCAAGAAATGCATATGTGTGCCAACTAGACCCGCAGGATGTTTTCCAGCAAATTCATTGACAATAGCAGATGAATTAACCGCAATATCACTACCTGGCGCTTTGCTGACAAAAACTTCACCGTCAGTTAAGCGCGCAAGCACAGTTAAACCGTTGGCAAATGCGGTACTTTGCTCAGCAATAATGAGTGCTGGATTGGCGGCCAATGGATTAGTATCCATAGCGCTAACAAATATGGCAACAGGCTTGGCATCTACCGCAGGAACTTTACTAAATGGACGTGTACGTAATGCCGTCCACAAACCTGAGTTAACTAGGTTTGCAACAACATCTTCACGTGCAATAGAGTTGAGTTCGTTAGCTGCATAACAAGTAAACGTTTCTTGCTCACTGCCACCAATTTCGATGACAACTGATTGCAATACGCGCTTTTCGCCACGATTAATTTCTTTAACAACACCTGAAGCTTGAGCTGTGAATTTAACGCCAGGATTCTTTTTATCTTCAAAAAGTGCCTGACCTTTTTTAACGCTTTCTCCAACCTTAACAAACATGGTTGGGCGCATACCCACGAACTCTTCACCTAATGTTGCAACAGTTTTGATGGACGGACCATCATGGATTACCTGCTGGGGGGTACCTACTACAGGAACATCCAGACCTTTTTTTATTGTAATCATAAACACTTGCACTACTTTTGATGGGAGTAATCAAAATCAATTTTTGAGCTATTTAACCGCACTTTCTGTTGCAAAACATCACAACAATGAGCGCAGACAATTAACAAAACGACTGATTTCAGTGTATTTCAGCAAAGTCTTAATTTATTTTTGATAAATCAAGGTTCACTGGCTCTAGTTAAAATTTCTGGCGCGATTCTAGCACAAAACCACATTTTGATTCTATCTTAAGCAGCACAAAAAATAACAATTTAGTCGAATAATCTCTAATTCGGCTAATATTAGAACGAAATATCATTTTTTAGTAGAAATTTACTACGATAAAGCATCACATCCAGTTAATAATTGACTCATTATTCTCTGTAATAAAGTTGTAAACAACCGAAATTATAAAGCATAAATAACGCCTAATCGACATAAAAAAACCGACAAATCGTCGGTTTTTTTAATCACAAATATTAGGTCACCAATTCATCACGCACTAGTCTGTATGA
Organism: Colwellia sp. MB3u-4; assembly: GCF_014077065.1. Classification (NCBI taxonomy): domain Bacteria; kingdom Pseudomonadati; phylum Pseudomonadota; class Gammaproteobacteria; order Alteromonadales; family Colwelliaceae; genus Colwellia; species Colwellia sp. MB3u-4. The sequence goes on from NZ_JACGVE010000075.1 coordinate 28,440, forward strand.
CTTTCAGTATTAAATCTCATGTAATTTGAAACAAGTTACAATAAGTTATTGATCGCCAATTCTGGATTAATATCTGCGTTATAATCGACGCCAGTTAAGTCAAAACCAAATAACTTCAAAAATTCTTGATGATAACCAAGGTAATCGGTTAACTCATCGATAGTGTCGCTATCAACCGTATTCCAAATATCAGTGACACGTTTTTGCACGCTGTCTTCAAGTTCTTTGTTATTTTGACGCAAACGCCCAGCTTCATCAATAATAGGGTTTTTGCCGTATATATTTTCTCTAAACAAGCCTTGAATTTGCTCAATACAACCTTCGTAAGTGCCATCAGCTTTCATCACTTTAAACATGGCTGAAATATATAATGGCATAATAGGAATTGCCGAACTGGCTTGTGTTACCACGGCATTAAGTGACGTAACATAAGCTTCGCCCTTAATATTAGCTGTTGTCGCTTTTATTGCTGTTGACGCGCGATCTAAATCTTCTTTTGCACGACCAATAGTGGCATGTCCGTATATCGGCCAAGTTAATTCTTTACCAATATAGGTATAAGCAACGGTTTTAAAACCCTTAGCCAGTACACCCGCATCGCCGAGTGCCTTAATCCAAAGCTCCCAATCAGCGCCACCCATAACGTCGATAGTGCCTTGAATTTCTGCTTCTGTAGCCGCATCAACTGACATTGTATCAATCGTACGTTTAGAGGTATTTAAATTTTTCGTCGTAACACTTTGACCAATAGGTTTAAGTGCTGATGAATAGACTTCGCCCGTATCAGGATCCGTACGACGTGGCGACGCTAAGCTGTATACAATCAGGTCAATTTCACCTAATTCTGCTTTTATAGCGGCAATAGCTTTTGCTTTAATTTCATGAGAAAAAGCATCGCCATTGATATTTTTTGACCACAGGCCTGCTTGGTCAGCCGCCGCTTGAAAAGCAGCCGTATTATACCAACCCGCTGATGCGGTTTTTCTTTCTGTTGGTGGCTTTTCAAAGAAAATACCTAATGTTTTAGCGTCATTACCAAAAGCCGCTGTGATTCGAGATGACAAGCCGTAACCTGTTGATGCACCAATAACTAATACGTTCTTAGGCTTATCATCGGCTTGAGGCTGACTTTTTACATAAGCAATTTGCTCGTTAACATGCGCTGCACAACCGGCAGGATGAGCATTAGTACAAATAAAACCACGAATTTTTGGCTTAATAACCATAACTATACCTTCTTAGTGTCACTTCAAAATCCCAATAACATACAACACCAAGTAGTATCGTGATACGGGGTTATTCAAAGTAACAATTTGAGTTTGAAAAATGCTTAATTAAAATTAATTAAAATTAATTAAAATTAATTAAGCTTAATTTACTGTCTACAAACAATTTGCCGACTAGTTTACTCTGGCTTGACCTCTTAAGAGATGCGACCAGTGGTGAAACTCAGCCATGCTAGACAATACTTGACTACAACCAACGATAATATTCGACAAAAGCCGACAACATTGTTAAAAAATCAGCGATTTTGGTCATAAGCTTGCAAGGTTAATTTATTATACGCTCGCATAGATGCTAAAAATTCACTGTATGACTGCCATACGCGGGCAAAATATTTATCTGCTTTAACCTGTTCTTTAATCAAGGCGTTCTTATGCTGTTTTAATGCTAACATAACTTCAGCAGGCATTTGACGTAATTGCACATTATGCGCTTTAATCAGGGCTTTTAATGCCATATTTTTACGGGCTTCTGCTAAGGTTGATTCATTTACCGCATTAACAGCCACTTCAATAATACTATGTAAATCAACAGGCAAAGCAGCAAAAGCTTGTTGGCTAACTAAAAACGCTAAGCCAGTGCCTGGCTCATGCCATATTGATGATTAATACTAGTCTGCGGCCTGATAAAATTCGGAAGCTAACTCATTGTATAGCTTACACAGCAAAGATCTTTAATATCGACATTCATGGTTCTACTAATGCCGTGGAGCCATAGCCTTACATAGCTATAAACCACTCAATAGAGCGATTACCTAGATGGCTAGGAACCGCCATGTGACCGCTGCATACCGTACATCCTGTACATCGCTGCTCTTTCACATCCATGTGACCGCTGCATACCGTACATCCTGTACATAAAAACACCGTTAATATGACATTAACGGTGCAAAATATAATAGCGAGCTATTTACCAGAGATACGCGGATAATTTATCCTGTTTTTTTGCTACCGCCTAAGCATTTAGGTGATAAAGGTGTGTTCTCAGCGTAATAGTTTTTCCACTCTTGTTCAGTATAAGTATGTAGGGCTAGTGCATGTATTTTATCTGCAAGCTCTGTCGCTAATAATGTGTTAATGGCGCGATGGCGCTTAATCAAACGTTCGCCTTCAAATTCATCTGAAACAATAATCACTTTAAAGTGCGACTCGCTACCCGGTGCAACATTATGCATATGACTTTCATTAATTACATCGAGATGAAGGGGTGAAAAAGCAGCAAGTAGTTTTTCTTCAATAATAGCTTCGATTGTCATAATATTTTCCCTAAGGTTGATCGGCTAATGGATCAGTTTTAATTTTAGTCGTTACTGATAATTATGCCATCTATCTAGACGACTGACAGCGTTATTTTAACTATTATTCTTACTAGTTAAGTTTTTTGAAAATTGCCAAAATAAACCTTAGAGACATATCTTTCGAAAGGTCAGGTTGATACGTGGCGCTATTTCTTTACTTCTTTTAGGTAGGCAGTGTTGCCAATATTTTTGTGTATTTCCTCGCATAATCAGTAAGCTACCCGGCCTAAGCATAATGTTTATTTTTTCTTTAGTGATAATATGTTTAAGTTGAAATTCACGTTCTGCGCCAAAAGATAACGAAGCGATAGTTGGCATTAGACCTAATTCAGGCTCATCATCACTATGCCAGCCGACACTGTCATCTTGATTACGGTATAAATTTGCTAATACCGCATTAAACTCATGGTCACAATAGTCGCTAACTTTTGCTTTCAGTGCCCGTAAACTTTCGGTCCAAGGTTGGGCTATCAAGGTCATATTTGAATAACGGTAACTGAGATTATTATCACCATACCAAGCTTGTAATCTTGGTATTTTCATCACTTTGCCAAACATTTTAATATCATCATGGCGCCAAGCTAACTTTTGCTCAAGTTGGTGAAAAAACAGTTGTGCTTTATCTGCAGCATAAAAGTTTTCGATATAATCTATATCAGCATCAGGAGATAGTATTTTCAAACCAATAGCTTCCTTATGATGTTTTAATGATGACTTTGTCTTATTTAACGCTATTATCTCGATAAAATCCGCAATTAACTAGCTCGTAGTGATAAATTTTGTCACAATATCGGTAACGCCAACCAAGTATTTATCACTATGATCAGCCCTTTTATTCTCAATGACAAAAACCTTTTTCTCGATCGTTTTCCAACCGGCCAAGTCAATCGAAGCTTGCAAGCATGGGACGCCGCTGATGAATATATAATTAGTTACCTAGAGCAACAACTATTAACTAGCTCAAAACAAAACATTCTTATTTTCAATGATAGTTTTGGCGCTATAAGCTGCAACTTAACTGAGCAGCAGTTGTATTGTGTTAGTGACTCATTTTTAAGTCATCAAGGTATTGAACTTAATCTAGAGCAAAATGGTTTATCAGAAGAAAATATCACCCTGCTGAGCAGCCTAGATGATTTACCTAGCGATATTAACATCGTGCTTTATAAAATTCCAAAAAGCAAAGGCCTGCTTTGCCAACAACTGAGCAAAATAAAACAGCAGCTGAGTAAAGATGTTATTTTTATTGCCTGCGATCGCGCTAAGGAAATTCACAGTTCGACACTTAAATTGTTTGAAAATTACTTAGGCACAACAACAACATCATTAGCGGTAAAAAAAGCCCGACTAGTTTTTAGTCAACTCGATAATGACAAAGCATTATCGGCGGTGTTTCCAACCTCATGGCCATTAGAAAACACCGATTTCACCCTACATAATCACGCCAACGTTTATGCTCGAGAAAAACTCGATATTGGCGCGCGTTATTTTATGGAAAATTTACCCAATGTTGCTGCAAACACTGAGGTTATCGACCTAGGTTGTGGTAATGGTGTTATTGGCTTACAGGTATTATCAAAGCAGCCCGCAGCGCAAGTGCACTTTATCGATGAGTCTTACATGGCGATCGCATCAGCAAAATTAAATATGACTGAAAACTTACCCTCAGCTATTGAACAGTGCCATTTTCTAGTCAACGATTGCTTAACCAGTGTTGAGGGCGGCAGTGTTGATCTTGTATTATGTAACCCGCCATTTCATCAACAAACCGCCACCACAGATCATATCGCGTGGCAAATGTTTAAAGACAGCCACCGGGTATTGAAAAAAGGGGGTGAGTTACGCATTATTGGCAACCGTCAACTGGGTTATCATATAAAATTACAACGTATTTTTGGCAATGAAAAGTTGATTGCCAGCAACGAAAAATTTGTCACTATTTCAGCAATAAAACGTTAATTTTGTCACTTTAATTCTAAAGGATATAAGATGAAATCAAGTATAATAAAGTTGCTACTTTTAAGCGCTACTAACTTGTTATTTGCCTGTAGTGCGCCAATAAAGCAGGTTATTGTCAGCCCTGAAATCAATGTAGGTAGCAGTGATGCCTTCCAACAAAAGCAAGTGCAATTACGCTTTAGTGATTTGCGCCGCTCAAACCATGTCGTGCAAATTTTACGTGCTGGCGAAGCCACACAGTTATATTCACCTCAACAGCGCATAGTTGATATTGTATCTACAGCACTTACCCCAGCATTAATAGCTAATGGTCTAAAAATACAGCCGCTAGCCGTTAATCAAGTGGACGTTATTATCGACAATGCCTTGGTCAGTGTACAACAACAATTGTTAAAATATAGCGCCAGTAATCAAATGAGTTTTCGTGTGATTGTCAATAATGGCAAAAACACTTTAACAAAAACATTTAAAATTACCGGTACCAGCAATGGCCCTCTAAAAGCAGACCTTGCGGTATTAGAGCGAGATTTTAACCAACAACTGACAAAGTTATTAAGCCAAATAGTGCAAAGCGAAGAGTTGCAGCAGTTTATTCAATAGCACAATAACTTAATAACCGAATGTCGAGAGAGCCATAATGAAAATTTTTTCAGTGATATTATTATTACTTTCATTCACCTGTAGTGCCAAAAATTTAGCCATTGATCCTGATAATTTATTCCCACGAGTTAAATTAGAAACCTCAATGGGCATCATTATTGTAGAGCTTGATAGAATACGCGCTCCCATTACTGTCGATAATTTTTTAACCTATGTGGTTAGAGGCGAATACAACAACACTATTTTTCATCGTATTGTGCCTGAATTTATTGTTCAAGGCGGAGGCTATAGCCAAAACTTTGAACTTAAAAAAGTGGATAACACCATCATAAATGAGTCAGGCAATGGTTTAAAAAATGTCATAGGCACGATTGCCATGGCAAAAGAGAACCGTCCTCATACCGCAAATAGACAATTTTTTTTCAACGTGGCAGATAATAGCAGTTTAGACCCCGGCAGACATTGGGGTTATGCGGTTTTTGGTGCCATCGTGGAAGGTCAAGCAGTGGTAGATGCCATGGCCTTAGTGAAAACAGATTATAATGGCGAAATGGGCTGGGAAGATGTGCCTATTGAACCTATCATGTTAATCAAGGCCATTTTATTGCCTGCCATCTAAAGCCCTTATCCGAAATTGATTCATTATATACTGGGCTGATTGGTTTTTATCAACGCCCTCTTAATAATAAAATAGATGATGAATAACATTACCTTGGTATAAAACACACTTTCCAAATAGTCTTTTGGTTACTAAATCGCCTTTTAACACCCCCCTATAAGTCACCATTGAACAACAGGTCAACGTTGACAATTTGAATTTTATCTACGATAACTAAACAGCATCAAAAAATATTACAAGGCGAGCAACACTCTTATATACCCGAGTATATAGCAGAATTTCATACCAGAGCTAAGCTACTTTATTAGCTAGATTTCGAAAAAGGAACATCATGATAATTGAGCAGTTTATCAATGAAAAAATCACACAAATTAGGGCCTATATTACCGCTGTTATTAATCATTCTCTGCACTACACTGAGCTTGATAAATTTGTCGAAAACACCATGGCAGAATGGACTTTACTTCAGGTGAGTGACGAAACGCCCAATAATGCTAGAGAACGTGTATTTTGGCATATAATGCATGAACTTAGTTTGCACAGCGCTAATGACCTTGAACGTGATTTATACTTTAAAAGTGAGATATCCACCTGTTTAGAGTTTTTCTCTGGAACGGGCAGTTATCCTATTGATTGCATAGGTTGGCGCCCAATACCTTAATATTACAAGATTAAAAAAAATCCACAGGTAAGCAGTAATAACTAATTGCCTGTTTCAAAATATTAAACTTCTGTTTACTAATACATTTTGATAGCCTTACAACATTATATTCTCGCATTCATTAGGCTTTGAGCAATGCAATCCCCGACCTTTAAACAAGCAATACTCAATCGCCGTATGCTAATTTGTATATTCACTGGCTTTAGCTCCGGACTGCCTTTGTTTATTCTTTATCAACTGGTGCCGGGTTGGTTACGCTCAGAGGGTGTTAGTCTGACCGAAATTGGTTTGTTTTCCTTAATTGGTATTCCCTACGTATGGAAATTCATTTGGTCGCCATTAATGGACCGCTATTCATTACCGGTATTGGGGCGCCGCCGCAGTTGGATGTTACTCACCCAGGTATTATTGCTCTTCTCTATTGCAGGTTTTGGTTTTGTTGACCCCGTAATGAATATCTGGAATGTTGCCTACCTAGCAGCCGCTGTGGCATTTTTTAGTGCGAGTCAAGATATTGTACTCGATGCCTATCGTCGAGAATTACTGCCTGAGCATGAACTTGGCCTAGGTAACTCTATTCACGTACAAGCTTACCGGCTTTCTGGCTTAGTGCCGGGTTCGTTGGCCTTTATTCTTTCTGACCATATCAGTTGGCAAGCGGTATTTATTATTGTCGCCGCGTTTATGCTAATAGGCGTTATCTTAAGCCTTTCAATCAAAGAGCTTAATAACACCGCCCAAGCACCAAAAACATTACAGCAAGCCGTTGTTTTACCGTTTAAGGACTTTATTAGTAGAGAAGGTACAAAATCTGCGCTACAAATTCTCGCTTTTTTGTTTTTATATAAACTCGGCGACAGTATGGCAACGGCTTTACAAACGCCATTTTTTATCGACTTAGGTTTTACTAAAACTGAGATAGGTGTGGTGGCTAAAACAGCGTCATTAGTTGCTATGACTATAGGTTTGGCTGTTGGTGGTATCGTAATGATTAAATTAAGTATTAATCGTGCGCTTTGGTTGTTTGGTTTTGTGCAAATAATAAGTATACTAGGTTTTGCAGCCCTCGCAGAAATTGGCCACAACACCTACGCTTTAGCTTTCGCTATGGGCTTTGAGTATTTGGGTGTTGGTCTTGGCACAGCGGCCTTTACCGCTTTTATTGCCCGAGCCACTAACCCAGCATTTGCAGCAACACAATTTGCATTATTTACTGCATTAACCGCACTGCCAAGAACATTTGCCAATGCCACTACGGGCGTTATTGTTGAACAAATAGGTTGGACTAATTTTTACTTTATATGTACGGCATTAGCGATACCCGGTATGTTAATGCTATTAAAAGTGGCACCATGGCGCGAGCCATCAAAAACAGTAACGCAGGAGATAGCGTAAATATGATCCAACTATTTTTTCTTGTCCCTATACTCATGAGCGCTATTTGGTATTGGTATTTAAGCAGTAATAATTACACCATTAAACAGGGCTTAAAAGGCTTTGGTTATATCTTTGCTTTTAACGCTACTATTATCGCTTTTTTCATTTTAATGTTGTTTATAACGCATTAAATCATCTAGCTATCTTAAAAAAATTGAAAAATTAGAAGTTAAAAATTGAAAATTGAAGATTGAAAAAGCCACTTACTGCGGCTTTTTCAGACCTTGAGTTCAATCAAATAAACTGACCAGTTTTCAGTTAAAAAACCGAACGAAAACCTGAACGAGAACTACTGCGACCAGCACGACGATTTCTCATTCTACTGTGCAACTCTTTTCGCTTAGACTCTAACCACTCATCTCGAGTAATAGTTTCATCGCTATGACGACCTTCTTCACGCTTTCGGTAGTGACAAAATTCTAAGAAAGCCTCGATGTTATCTTTAAGTTCATCAACAACTAGCTCAATCATGATGGCATCATCTAAAAAACCTAACACCGGAATATGATCAGGCACTAAATCCTCAGGATCACTAAAATAAGCCAAAGCACTTAATACATCAGCCCGCTCTTGGTCAGGTATTTTCCACTCCGAATCTTCAATCATAGCGACTAAGGTGGCTAATTTTTTAATTCTTTCACTGACAAATAGCGGCACATCAACTTGAATGTCTTTACTCAGGCTTTTTGCATTAGCTAAAATTTCTGCTTCAGTTAAATTTTTTGCTTCTGATTTAGCTGCTCGCATCACATCACGAAAATACTCTAAATCTGACTCTTTCAATTCAAAGGTAACTTCAAATGCCATTTTAATTCTCCTAATATTTGGCTTACTTTGATCGGTAACCCTTTAAATTTAACAGAACATTGACAATACACCACTAATGCAGACAAATATAAACCATTCATTTAAATAACCCTTGTGCTATTTATAACTTAATTTTGGCCACGACATTATTTCAGTCTAAGTTAATAAACCAAGCGATTAAAATTATATTGCTGCCAAAAAAAGCCTAATAAAAAATTAAGTACCTGTTTATGTTTATGTTTATGTTTATGTTATTTAAAATAATATTAGCTATATTGTAAATACCCTAGCTTATAAATACTTAGAGGAGAATAACCATTAGCTAAACTGAACTTACTGTGCAGCCATATTTTTTTTACAGGGAGAGAAGTCAGTAGAAGTAGTGCAGGAGCAATTAGCGATATGCTCTAATGCCTTGAAAGACAGGACGCCTGAACATAAAAAAGCACCCTAAGGTGCTTTTTTCGTTATGCGTTTAACTCAGCTTATTCAGCGAGTAATGCCAAGTTGGTATTACTCAGCAAGTGGACGCATATGCGGGAATAAAATAACGTCTTTAATGGTAGGTGAATCGGTGAATAGCATGACTAATCGATCAATACCAATACCTTCACCCGCTGTTGGCGGTAAACCGTATTCAAGTGCTTGAATATAGTCAGCGTCAAAGTGCATGGCTTCGTCATCACCGGCATCTTTACCTGCAACTTGATTTCTAAAACGCGCCGCTTGGTCTTCAGCATCATTAAGCTCTGAGAAACCGTTGGCTAGTTCACGACCACCAACAAAAAACTCAAAACGGTCAGTGATAAATGCGTTATCATCATTTCTACGGGCTAATGGCGAGACTTCCCACGGATATTCTGTGATAAAGGTCGGTTGGTCAAGCATATGCTCGGCAACTTCTTCAAAAATCTCACAAACATACTTACCAGCACCCCAGACTTTAGATGCTTCAGTTTCCTTAACACCTACTTGTTTTGCCATCGCTTTTAAGGCATCAAAATTAGCTTCTGGGTCACGTAAAACCGCTTCATCAAGGTTGGTACCATATTGTAAAATCGCATCAACCATAGACAGACGAGTAAACGACTTACCAAAATCATAGAACTTCTCTTCTACAACTTCACCGTCAGAGTTTTTAACGGTATTACGAATAATAGCTGACCCCATAACGTCTTCAGCTAGGGTACGTAACATTTCTTCAGTAAGGTTCATTAGGTCATGATAATCAGCATAAGCTTGGTAGAATTCAATCATGGTAAATTCTGGATTATGACGTGATGATAAGCCTTCATTACGGAAGTTACGGTTAATTTCAAAAACTTTCTCAAAACCACCAACAACCAAGCGCTTCAAGTAAAGCTCTGGCGCAATACGCATATACATTTGAATGTCTAGGGCATTGTGGAATGTTTCAAAAGGCTTCGCCGTTGCACCACCTGGAATGGTTTGTAGCATAGGTGTTTCAACTTCCATAAAATCACGGTCAGTTAAAAACTTGCGAATACCATCAACAATTTTTGAACGAATTTTAAAGGTGTTACGCGTTTCTTCATTGATGATCAAATCAACGTAACGTTGGCGATATTTTGTTTCAACATCTGATAAACCATGAAATTTTTCTGGTAATGGACGCAGTGACTTTGTTAACAGCTCGTATTTATCCATATTGACGTATAAGTCGCCTTTACCTGACATATGCATAGTACCGGTAACACCAATAATATCGCCAATGTCTAAAGTGCCCCAACGCTCTTTAATATCTTTTTGCACCGTTTTGTGGGCATAAGCCTGAATACGGCCGGTCATATCTTGTAAGACTAAAAATGGACCACGTTTTGCCATAACACGACCAGCAATGCTGTAAAGACCGGTTTCAGCTTCAAGCGTTTCTTTATCTTTTTCACCGTGTTCAGCTTGCAAATCAGCAGCATAATGTTTTCGGTCAAACTTGTTAGGGTGGCCATTAGCCGGACAGTTTTCTCGAATTTTTGCTAATTTGCCACGACGCTCGGCAATCAATTTATTTTCGTCTTGGTGTGCTTGATCAGTCATTTTATTTCTCGTGTGTTAACGTAACATGGAATTTAAGCTAAGTTATTTAGCGCTCAAATCTTTCTATTACAGGTATATTCTATTAAAAATAGTTTAAATTAATTAAGTACTTATAAGCCAGATTTCAAACTAGCTTTTAAAAATTTGTTTAAATCACCGTCTAATACTGCCTGAGTATTGCGATTTTCTATGCCAGTGCGTAAGTCTTTAATACGGCTGTCATCTAAAACATAAGAGCGTATTTGACTACCCCAGCCAATATCTGACTTGCCATCTTCTAATTCTTGTTTACCTTCATTTTGCTTTTGCATTTCCATTTCATACAATTTAGCTTTTAGCAATTTCATCGCGGTAGCACGGTTTTTGTGCTGTGAACGATCAGCCTGACAAGCCACTACTGCGCCGGTTGGCTCATGGGTAATACGTATGGCAGAATCAGTTTTGTTAACATGTTGACCACCCGCACCAGAGGCACGAAAGGTGTCTATGCGTAAATCTGCTGGGTTAATATCAATTTCAATATTGTCGTCTATTTCTGGGTAAATAAACGCAGAAGCAAACGAGGTATGACGACGACCACTTGAATCAAAGGGTGACTTGCGTACTAAACGATGCACACCGGTTTCTGTGCGTAACCAACCAAAAGCATACTCACCCGTGTATTTAATGGTGCAACCTTTAATACCGGCGACATCACCGCCGGTGACTTCAATGGCTTCTGTTTTGTAACCATTGGCTTCACCCCAGCGTAAATACATGCGCATAAGCATTTCTGCCCAATCTTGTGCTTCTGTACCGCCAGATCCTGATTGAATATCTAAATAGCAGTTATTGGCGTCGTGATCACCAGAAAACATCCGACGAAATTCTAGTTTTTCAAGGCTAACTTCTAAGGTTTTTGTTTCAGCTTCAGCGTCATTAAAGGTTTCTTCGTCGTCGGCTTCAACGGCAAGTTCAACAAAGCCTTCAATGTCTTCACAACCTGAGTCCATTTGTTGAATAGTTTCAACCACAGCTTCTAATGCCGCACGTTCACGACCTAGTGCTTGTGCACGTTCAGGGTTATTCCACACATCGGCAGATTCTAATTCTCGCGTAACTTCAACCAAGCGTTCTGACTTTTGGTCGTAGTCAAAGATACCCCCGAAGCAGATTGGTGCGTTCACGAATTTCTTTAATTTTATTGAGTACTGGATTAACTTCTAGCATATTTTTTATCTGTCACGCCGTAATTGATGAATAAAGGGAAAAACAAAAAAAATAGTCGCGCATTGTAGCCTAATTACGCGATTAAATAAACGCTTGCTTGAGTAATGCAATGCCATTTTTATGATATTTTTATCACCTCTTAAGCTGATAATGGCATTGATAACCTTTAGTCTAATTGTTCAACCATTAATTGTACTGACTGTTTACCACGAAACTCATTAATGTCCAGACGATAGGCTAGCTTCACCTGCTTGGCTTGGTTGTCTGGCCAACGCTTAATATCAACATTAAAGGCGATGGCATCAAATACTTGCTGGTCTTTTTCTACCACAAGCTTTAGGTGTTTTTCGCCGACAATACGTTGCTGTACAAGCGTGAAAACGTCATCAAATACCGGTTCTGGAAAATTTTGTCCCCACGGCCCGGCCTCACGTAAGACCTGTGCAAAAGCCAGTGTCATATCGTTAGTTAATAGCTCGCCATCTGAGGCCAGTACACCCGTTAAAGCTTCTTTACTTAACCACTGCTCGGCATATTGCTCAAATAGCGCGGAAAACTGTTCGAATTTATTTGCCGGTATTGATAAACCTGCCGCCATGGCATGACCACCAAATTTTATAATAATACCAGGGTGTTGGCTGTCAATATACTCGAGTAAATCACGAATATGTAAACCTGGAATAGAGCGCGCTGAGCCTTTTATTTCATTGCTACTGATATCAATACTGTCAGCGTCACTGTTATTCATACCACTGGCGTCGTCATCATTACCTTTGGCAAAGACAATACTCGGGCGATGATACTTTTCTTTTAAGCGCCCGGCGACAATACCGATGACGCCTTGATGCCAGTCGCCATGAAACAAACTAATGCCATGGGGTAAATTGCTTTCACTAAACTGTAAACTGGCCAGTACTTGCTCGGCCTCAATTTGCATGCCCTGCTCTATTTCCCGGCGCGCTTTATTTAAGTCATCCAGATCGGCCGCCATCACTCTAGCGCTTGATAAATCTTTTGCTAGTAAACAGTTAATGCCAAACGCCATGTCGTCTAATCGACCTGCTGCATTGATACGTGGGCCTAAAGCAAAGCCAAAATCACTGGCCACTAATTTTTGCTGATTTTTACCGGCAATTTCTATTAAGGCTTGAATACCCGGGCGCGTCGCTCCTGCGCGAATGCGCTTGAGTCCTTGTTCGACTAAAATTCGGTTATTGGCATCAAGTGACACCACATCAGCAACTGTACCTAAGGCAACTAAATCAAGTAATTGTGCGATATTAGGCTCTTTAATGTTCTGCTGTTCAAACCATTGCTGTTCACGTAAATATTTTCTTAACGCCAACATAAAGTAAAATGCGACACCAACACCGGCCAACGACTTGCTGGCAAAATTACAACCCACTTGATTGGGATTAACAATGGCATCGGCAGGGGGTGTATGTGCGCCAGGTAAATGATGGTCAGTAACTACCACTTGCAGCCCTAACTCTTTCGCCCTTTTAACACCCGCAATGCAGCTAATGCCATTATCAACCGTCACCAATACCTGTGCGCCTTGTGAGTTGGCAATATCAACAATTTCAGGGGTTAAGCCATAGCCGTACTTAAATCGGTTGGGGACTAAAAAATGATGATTGGTTGAACCTAGCATTTGCAATGCTTCCATCATTAAGGCCGTACTTGTGGCTCCGTCAGCATCAAAGTCACCAATTATCGTGATGTTTTTTTGCCCTTGCAGTGCCTGATATAACAGTTCACATGCTTCAGGTAAGCCTTTTAACGAGTCAACCGCACATAAATGAGACGCGGTTAATTCAAGTTGTGCTTTATTGGTAACACCGCGTCGTGCATATATTTGTCGAACAAGTGGATGAAGTGTATCGGGTAAATGCTCATCGCTAACTTGCTCTCGACGAATGATCTCTTTATGCATGAATACACCTTATACTTGAAATGCTAGAGACAAAAATGGCAAGTGAATGACTTGCCATTTTATCAAAAAATCAACTTATACCTATCAAAAAAATTTATCAATTGGTTTGATATTAGCCACCTTGTTGAGAAGTTTCTAATAACGTAAATAATTTACTTGGGTCTTGATAACCAGGCACCATCAAACCATTGGCTAATATAATGGCCGGTGTTCCAGAAACGCCCACTTGACGACCAAAGTCAAATTCATCTTCGATAGGCATATCACAAATACGTGCCGCCACTGAAGAGCCACTTTTTGCTTTTGTTAACGCCGACTGAGGATCTTCATGACACCATATCGAGCGTAAATCTTTAAAACCTTGTGAATAACTGCCGGTTTGGTCTTTTACGCCAGCACGTGGATAGGCTAAATAACGCACCGTGATGCCCTTATCGTTGTAAGCGCTCATTTGTTCGTGCATTTTACGACAATAACCGCAGGTAATGTCAGTAAAAACGGTTACTACATGCTTTTCGTTTTTAGCCGGATAAACAATCATAGCATCAGAGAACTTAACCATACCGTCAACACGCACTTGCGCTAAACTTTCTTCGGTTAAATTACTCACATTTTCGCCTAATCCATACATTTTACCATGCAATAAAAAATTGCCATCGGCGCTAGCATAAAATAAGCCCTGATCGGTAAGCACTTCAACGACACCTGCCATGGGAGATGGTTTGATACTAGCGACATTAAACCCTAACATTTGTGACAATTTTGCCTTTACCCCTTGCAACTCAGACGACTGGTTAACAGGTAACATCACACGGTTATTTGCTGGCTCAGCAGACGCTACAACATTTTGGGTCAAACTTAACAAGCCAAATGCAGCAGCCAATAAAAATTTCTTAGACATAAATCAATACCATACCTTAACTCTATGAGCGGAAAATAAGCGGAAAATTACTTTTGTAATTTTAGATAAATACAAAGACCGCTTTAAGCACCCTAAAATTACAGTGAAAAAGGCATAATTGCAATAACACTAAGCCGGCCACTAGCTAACTGATCTGATAAAATATGACTTTCAGTGGCACAGCAAAGCATCTTATTGGCGAGAAATTTGCTAAAATCCCACCACTCGCTCACCAACCACCTAACGTGGTTCGTTAAACCTCGGTAATTTATCAATGAACATCGCATTATATTACGGCTCAACCACTTGTTATACCGAAATAGCAGCAGAAAAAATTCAAGCTGAACTTGGCCAAGATAACGTCACTTTATTTAATATCAAAGATACGCCACTGACGGAAATGGTAAACCACGACATCTTAATTTTAGGTATTTCTACTTGGGACTATGGTGAAATTCAGGAAGACTGGGAGTCACATTGGCCAGAAATAGCCGACATTGATCTTGAAGGAAAAATTGTTGCCCTTTATGGTATGGGGGATCAAATTGGTTACACTGATTGGTTTCAAGATGCACTTGGCATGTTACATGACCAAGTGCTAGCACAAGGCGGCTATGTGATCGGTTATTGGCCAAATGAAGGTTATGACTTTGCGGAGTCAAAAGCACTAACAGAAGATGGGCAACATTTTGTTGGTTTAGCGCTTGATGAAGACAACCAGTACAACGCTAGCGAAGCACGGATCAAACAATGGTGCCAACAAATTAGCGCTGAAATCGCAGATATTCTAGCAGATTAGGCTAAATATCATAATAAATAGACAAATTTGGCGAGATCTTTAGGATAAATCGTATTTTGCCATTATAATCCCCCTCATTAATCCCCAAAGAAAATTATTACATGTTTGAGCAGTTTGACCTAGATTCCGCATTATTGGGCGGCATTGAAAATGCAGGCTATAAAAAGCCAACGTCTATCCAAGAGTTAGTACTTCCTGTGGCTATGACAGGCAAAGACGTATTAGCTTCAGCCCCAACAGGAACGGGAAAAACAGCAGCATTTATTTTGCCTGCTGCTCAACACTTGCTTGATTATCCTCGCCCGCAGCAAGGTTTTCCACGTGTACTCATTTTATCGCCAACACGCGAGCTTGCCATACAAACTCATGAGCAATGTCAGAAGTTAACCGCGCTAACCAACATTAAATCTGCGGTTATTACCGGTGGTGTTAATTATGGCAGCCATAAAGAAGTACTCACAGGTAACACAGATATTTTGGTTGCTACACCTGGCCGGTTAATGGAATACATTGAAAGCGAGCAGTTTGATAGCCGTGAAATTGAAATCCTTATTTTAGATGAAGCTGACCGTATGCTCACTATGGGTTTTGCTGAAACGATTAATCGCATTGTTGGAGAAGCACGTTGGCGCAAACAAACCATGTTATTTTCCGCCACACTGGAAGGTGCTGCCGTAGTACGTTTTTCTCGCGAACTATTGAACGACCCGGTATTTTTGGAAGCGAACCCTTCTCGAAAAGAAAAAGCGAAAATTCATCAGTGGATGCACTTAGCCGATAACAAAGATCATAAATTCGCCTTATTACTGAACTTATTGCAACAAGAAGAAGTAGGACGTGCCCTAGTTTTTGCCAATAAACGTGAGACAGTGCAATACCTATCAGGTAAACTTTATGCTGATAACATGCCTTGTGTCTGGCTTGAAGGTAAAATGCAACAAGACAAACGCAACACCTCAGTCGAGCGTTTACGCAATGGTACGGTTAATGTTTTAGTCGCTACCGATATCGCTGAACGTGGCCTTGACATTGACGATATCACCCATGTTATCAACTTTGATATGCCGCGCACCGCCGATATTTATTTACATCGCATCGGCCGAACAGGTCGAGCGGGCAATAAAGGCACCGCTATCTCACTGGTTGAAGCGCATGACATGTTGGTTATTGGTAAAATTGAACGTTATATTAAAGAACGTTTACCACGCCGTGTGATTGAAACGTTAAGACCGCAATACAAAGAAGCACGTGTTGCTGTTAAAAAAACCAAAGTAAAAAGAACCGTTGCTCAAAAGAAAGCTAAAGCGAAAAAAGTCGCGAAACGCGGTAAAGCGACGAGTTAAACTAAACACGGCCAGTGCTAAGCGGTCAGTTAAAAGTGACCAGATGTTAGCTAGAAACTAAAAAACCTAAACCTTGCTGTTTAGGTTTTTTTGTTTATAGCATACGATTTAATCTTGATTAACTTTTCAGTGTGATTTTTCAATCTAACTTTTTCAATTTAACTTTTTCAATTTAACTTTTTAAATCTAATTTAGTTCCCAATAAAGCGGTGAGCCATACACTTCACTAAAGTAGTCAATTATTTGTCTTACGTTTAGCGATACATGGCGGGTATTAGGATAAATGGCCGTAACATGCTGAGGTGTTTTCTTAATAGCGGTATTGTAGTTGGGTAATAATTTAATCAAAGTGCCATTTTTGAGATATTCTCCAATAAGCCAATCAGGAAAAAGCACAATACCCATGCCTTTAAGCGCAGATACTAGCAAGCTTTCTGCATTATTGGAGGTCAGTAAAGCCGGTATAGATTGATGCACCCAATCTTCATTTTCTTTTTTAAACAGCCAACGGTTTTGGCCTGATGAACCTTTATATATTAAACATTTATGCTCGGGTAAATCTGATGGACTTTGCACTATGCCATATTTTTTTATGTATGCTCGAGAAGCAGCTAAATGATAGGTTTGCTCGCCAAAAGTACGGGCATGAAACGAAGAGTCAGTTAAGGTTCCAATCCGAAAAATAATATCTGTAGCATCATGATGGGGATCAATAAAATCATCCGTTAATGTCAGGTCTATTTGTAATTTAGGGTGGCGAGAGCTGAGTTGAGGCAGCCAAGGTGCGATGTGTCGTTGCCCAAAAAATACCGGGCCATTTATTCTGACTAAACCACCAGGTTCTAGCGTTTTGTCTTGAAATTTATTTTGCGCCTCATTAATGCTTGCGGTAATTGATTGTGCATAAGTCAAAAATACCCTAGCAGCTTCGGTAGGGATCACGGCACGTGTATTCCGATAAAAAAGTTGCTGCCCTAAATTGTCTTCTAACTGCTTAATAATACGTGACACTTTAGACGCTGACACACCTTCTCTTCTCGCCACAACCGAAAAACTTTGATGATTAAATACATTAATAAAAAAAACTAATGTTTTTATACTGATTGAATTTATATTATTCATTTATGCAACTTTTGCAAAGATCATTTCTATATTATAGCGTTTTTCATGATGATGAGCTGATGTAAACTACATAATATGATTTATTAAAGGCTGTCTCATGCAAATTTTATTAATATTTATTGTTGTTTTAGGTGGAATGGGCTTGTCTGTTGAAGCGGGTCTACTTGGGCCTCTAGGAAATCAAGTCGGTGAACTGTGGGCCACATTCAGCATTTTTGGTGTTGGAGCTGCACTGACTTTTTTATTAATGCTGTTCTTTAGCCCACGTAATAGTGCTTCTTTTTTTGCACAACCGCCATTATTGCTCATTGGCGGCGTGTTAGGGCCTATCTACGTTATTGTATTAACGGTTGTTACTCCTGTTATTGGGGTCGCGATGACTATGATTGGCATACTTGCAGGCCAAGTATTTAAAAGTTTAATAATCGACCATTTTGGTTTATTTGGTACGACTGAACGAAAAATAGATCTTAAGCGAATTATTGCCTTGGCTTTCATTGTGCTAGCACTTTTTTTTATGACTAAGGGGTAAAGAAATGACCACCATTATAATGATTATGTTAGCCGTCATTGCTGGCGCTACATTGAGTGTTCAAGCGGCATTGAATGGTCGCCTAGGCGGCAATGTTGGTGTATTTAAAAGCGCATTTTTAACGTTTTCGGTAGGCGCTTTAATCACTGCCTTGCTTATTTTTTTCTTTGAGCCCAATCACGCTATTACTTTAATGGATGTACCCAAATGGCAGCTGCTTGGCGCCTTATGTGGTGTACCTTATATTGTTATTATGGTGATTGCTGTTCAACATATAGGCACAGCATTAGCAACGGTTGCGGTTATTTTTGGTCAGCTCACCATGAGTGTGTTAATCGATAACTTTGGCTGGTTGGGCAATGAGGCTATTACACTGTCAAATAGCCGAATTGGGGCTTTAGTTTGTTTGGCAATTGCGCTGTATTTTATTCATTCGAGTAGTAAAGCTGAAGTAAAAGAAGCCGATAGTTAATACGGTTATATTTAATTTAGCATAGCTTTTATAACTATATTCTGTGATAGATTTAGAAGTGTTGGACTGTTGATTTATATTTTGTACTTGAAGATCACTTGGGTCATTTAGGCGTTTAAAAACAATACCCACAGATTAAATATACTGTTCAAATATATCAGGTCAGCTAATCAGGTCACATATAAGTGACGACGCATTAAACAAGGTAGGCGCGTGTTATTAACCGCTCGGGCAGTTAGCACTATAGTCGCTATAAAGTATCTACCTTTCAACTTTATAGCGATTATAGTCAAGCAAATAAAATCAGCTTAATCTAGCTCTTTACGGGTAAATACCCAATCATTACCTTTACTTAAATCGCAAGAATATTGATAACCTGCGACATCAAAGTCTTTTAGCTTTTCAAGATCTGTGATTTGGTGCTCAATAATATAACGCGCCATTAAACCTCGGGCTTTTTTGGCGAAAAAACTGATCATTTTAAATTGACCATTTTTCCAATCTTTAAATGCTGGAGTTATTACTTCGGCTTTTAATACTTTTTTATTAACCGCTTTAAAGTATTCATTTGACGCTAAATTAATTAACACATTATCGCCTTGGGCGGCAATAGCGACATTTAAATGCTCGGTGATAATGTCACCCCAAAATTGATATAAATTGCTACCGCGATCATTATCTAATTTTTTACCCATTTCTAGTCGATATGCTTGCATCAAATCGAGCGGTCTTAATAGGCCATATAACCCTGATAATATCCGCATATGCTGTTGAGCGAAGGTAAAGTCATCCTCGCTAAACGATTTAGCATCTAAGCCAGTGTATACGTCGCCATTAAATGCTAGCACAGCTTGTCGAGCATTTTCCGGCGTAAAAGGCGTTGCCCATTCGCCAAAACGTGCCGCATTTAAGCCGGCTAATTTATCGCTAATAGCCATTAATGAACTAATATCCGCAGGCGTTAGTGTTTTACACTTTTTCATCAGCACTTTACTGTCTGCTAATAGTTCAGGTTGTGAATATAGCTCGGTAGCAACGGGGGATTCATAATCTAAGTTCTTCGCCGGAGAAACAACAAGTAACATTATTTATCTACTCTATCTTACAATTTTTGTCACTATAACACAGGAAAAAACTAATATAATTATCTTCATTATGAATTACTCATTGAACCGCTAGCGCGCACACAGGCAATAAAGTGTTTTATCAACACTATTTCATCCTCACACTTGCTAAATTATGAAAATTTGATACAAATAGAGCCGAATAAGATAAAAAGTTTACTATTTCCAATCAAAATACTTGTAAATGTTGTAATATTTCACCAAAATTTACTCAATAAAACCACCTGATTACATTATCAACGTCAAGGGACATGTTATGACCGATCAACTTTCTCAACTTTCTCAACTAAAAGCAATGACCACGGTTGTTGCTGATACCGGCGATATTGAAGCTATTGCTAAGTTTCAACCACAAGACGCCACCACGAATCCGTCTTTACTATTAAAGGCAGCCTCTTTAGCTAATTATCAGCAACTACTTACTAGCGCAGTAGCGTGGGCGAAAACTCAATCATCAAACGCTGAACAGCAAGTCATCGACGCTGCAGATAAGTTTTCGGTACTCATCGGCTTAGAAATCTTAAAGACAGTCCCAGGTAGAATTTCAACAGAAGTTGATGCGCGCTTATCCTTTGATACAGCCGCATCGATTGCTAAAGCGTATAAACTTATCGCTATGTACAACGAGGCTGGCATTAGTAATGATCGTATCTTGATCAAAGTAGCCTCAACATGGGAAGGTATTAAAGCGGCAGAGCAACTAGAAGCTGAAGGCATTAACTGCAATTTAACTTTGTTGTTTAACTTTGCTCAAGCACAGGCCTGTGCTGAAGCCAATATTTACCTAATTTCACCTTTTGTTGGTCGCATTTTAGATTGGTATAAAAAAGACACTGGCCGTAGTGATTACTCAGCCAGCGAAGATCCAGGCGTAGTATCAGTAACCAGTATTTATAATTATTACAAAGCTAAAGGTCATAAAACTGTAGTCATGGGTGCTAGTTTCAGAAATATTGGTGAGATACTTGAACTCGCTGGTTGTGACCGATTAACGATTAGCCCAAACCTGATGGACGAATTAGCTAATTCAACGGCAACAGTATCGCAAAAACTATTCAGCGATCATGCACCATTAGCCGATGAACCTGCACTTAGTGAAGCACAATTTAGATGGCAAATGAACCAAGATGCCATGGCAACAGAGAAGTTAGCCGAGGGTATTCGAAACTTTACCATTGACCAAGTTAAACTTGAGCAACAATTACAGGCTATGCTTTAAATTTTTAAGTTATGAAACTTGTGAACCCCATGGGATTGTAAATAAAATGCAAATAATGTTTCTATATTGTTAACAACTGTGATACAAAATACTGCAGTTGTAGAAATAAGGAGCATACCATGGAAAATTTTCAACAAGTATTGGGCTCTTTAGGCAAACGGCCTAAATCGAGTTCAAGTAATAATAAAAAAAGAAAGTGGCGTGAAATTGAACAACTGAAAGAAAAATTTCAACTGGAAAAAGAATTAAAAGCATTTGATGATTCTTTAGAAAATATGTTGAAAGAGTTTTAATTAAGCTTAGTATGGCTAATATAAACGATTAAAAGCCCGGATTGTACCGGGTTTTTTATTGCATTTTTATTAGGAAAAGTACCACCAATTTCACTAAACTTGTTATCAATTCTACTGGTTTAAATAAAGAACTGCTGCGTTATTTATTTATATTTGGCCATTTTTCCTGCGTAAAAATGGATAAGCTAACGAATAAAATGGGTAAAAATGCTAAATAAAGCCGTCGGTTTAGGTACTCTTGACGCCAAGATTATTTTCTATATAAGAAACTGCCCTCCATTAGCACACTATCAAAACCTGACGAGTGTTAAAGCGTTAGTGACAGATGAAATTGCCGATATTGCTTGTGAAACCGGTAACCATTGGCGAAAAATTTTTAATGTTTACGCTAAGTTGTTATTTGAAATATCACCGGAACAATTTACTAGTTGGCAAAACTTAAGAGACAGCGCTCTATTACAGGCAGAAAGTGATCATTGCTTACTTTTTTCAGCACCTGACTTTTCAGAGGCTGACTGTTCAGGGGCTAATTTACTCAGCGCTAAGCCCAGTCAAAAACTACACATAATATTAGGTAAAGGTTACGCTGAACAACTAGGGTTTTGTAATAGCTGCATATGGCTGAGTCATGATTTCGCCATCAATATCGATTTAGGCGTTATTATTTGTCCTTATTTCGATTATCGGCAATTATCAAATAAAAAAATCACGCAACTTTCGGGCCTAATTCAACAATTAACCGCGCACCAAGTACAATCTAAGGTGGATGGTTAGGACCGGCGACGTTTTTGTAGCATTGCCGACATGAATGTTGGTACTGAGTTTTTGTCAGGCACAAAAAGCTGACCACTCGCCCTGAGCATCGCTGTTACTTCACATCCATGTGATCGCAGCATACCGCTCGTCCTGAGCATCGCTGCTACTTCACATCCATGTGATCGCAGCATACCGCTCGTCCTGAGCATCGCTGCTCTTTCACATCCATGTGATCGCAGCATACCGCTCGTCCTGAGCATAAAAAAGCCCTAAGATATTTAATCTTAAGGCTTTTTTTGTGCTAATTCTTAGGTGCTAAATCAGAAGTATTAACTCTCAGGAATTTCAGGCTCGATATCTGAGTTTTGTTGCTCTATAACGATATGATCAACGCGTTGTAAACCTCTAGGTAACTTATTACCTCGACGGCCACGTTCACCTTTATAATGTTCAATGTCACTCGCTTTTAACGTTAACTTGCGCTTGCCGGCATGCAAGGTAATGGCACTGTTGGGTGGCAACACTTCGAGCAAGGTTACATATTCATCACGTGTTTTAGCCCTTGCAGTAGGGATATTAATTATTTTATTACCCTTACCTTTACTCAAAATAGGCA
The DNA here is from genome assembly GCF_014077065.1 of Colwellia sp. MB3u-4. Taxonomy (NCBI): domain Bacteria; kingdom Pseudomonadati; phylum Pseudomonadota; class Gammaproteobacteria; order Alteromonadales; family Colwelliaceae; genus Colwellia; species Colwellia sp. MB3u-4. Next base: position 51,481 of record NZ_JACGVE010000075.1, read on the forward strand.
AGTCTTTGATTGGGAAAACCAGCATGCGCCCTTCTGAGGTAATTGAAAGCACTAATTCTGTCTCTAAATTACTAATAACTTTTGGCGTCATTACTTTCGCCGCTGCAGACAAAGTTAATAATGCTTTACCATTTTTATTACGACTGACCATATCGGCAAAGCTTGCCACAAAACCGTAACCGGCATCACTACTGAGTAAGTAACGACATTGGTCATCAGCCATCAGTACTTTTTCAAAGTTTTCACCACTGGTCAGATTAAAGCGTCCGGTTAACGGCTCTCCTTGGCTACGCGCTGAGGGTAGACTATGCGCATCAGTGGCGTAAGCTCTACCTGCGGAGTCAAAAAACACCACAGGACGATTACTACGCCCTTTTGCTAAGCATAAGTATTCATCACCTGACTTGTAACTTAATGCTTGTGCATCAATGTCGTGACCTTTTGCACAACGTGCCCAGCCTTTTTGCGAAACCACAACAGTCACAGGCTCACTCGGCATAAGATCTTTTTCAGATAAGGCTTTTGCCTCTTGTCGCTCAACAATAACAGAGCGGCGATCATCACCGTATGTTTCAGCGGCTTCTAGGATCTCTTTCTTCATCAAGGTGTTCATGCGAACTTTAGAACTGAGTATTTTTTCTAGGTATTCACGTTCAATGTTCAACTCATCTTGCTCAGCACGAATTCTAATTTCTTCAAGCTTAGCTAGTTGGCGAAGTTTAATTTCTAATATCGATTCGGCTTGACGTTCTGACAGTTCAAAGCGTGACATTAACTCTGCTTTGGGCTTGTCAAAACCTCTTATAATTTCAATTACTTCATCAATATTAAGATAGGCGATTAATAAGCCATCTAACAGATGCAAACGCGCTAATACTTTATCTAATCGATATTGCAAACGACGACGCACAGTTTCACGTCGATATTCTAACCACTCGCTTAATATGGTTCTAATATCTTTAACGGCGGGTTTGTTGTTCAAACCTATCATGTTTAAATTGACACGAAAGTTTTTTTCTAAATCTGTGGTAGCAAATAAGTGCTGCATCAACTGTTCAATATCAACACGATTTGAACGGGGCACAATCACTAAACGGATCGGGTTTTCATGATCTGATTCATCACGTAAATCAACTACCATCGGCAGTTTTTTTGCCTGCATTTGATTAGCAATTTGTTCTAATATTTTTCCACCAGAAGCCTGATGTGGTAATGCGGTAATAACCACATCACCATCTAACACTTCATAGACCGCACGCATTTTAATGCTGCCACGACCGGTTTGATAAATTTTTTCAATATCGGCTTTAGGCGTGATGATTTCAGCATCAGTTGGATAATCTGGCCCATGAATAATATCGAGTAGATCGGCTAATTCAGCTTTCGGTTGCTCAATTAAATGAATACAGGCATTCGCCACTTCTCTAGCATTATGCGGCGGAATATCTGTTGCCATACCGACAGCAATGCCGGTAATACCGTTGAGTAAAATATGTGGTAGGCGCGCAGGTAAGGTTTTGGGCTCTTGCATGGTGCCATCAAAATTAGGCGACCAATCAACAGTGCCTTGGCCTAATTCGGCTAGTAAAACTTCACTAAAGCGTGATAAACGGGCTTCGGTATAACGCATGGCGGCAAATGACTTTGGATCGTCAGGAGCGCCCCAATTTCCTTGTCCGTCAACTAATGGGTAACGATATGAAAATGGCTGCGCCATTAACACCATAGCTTCGTAACAGGCAGAATCACCATGGGGATGAAACTTACCTAGTACATCACCGACAGTACGGGCAGATTTTTTATATTTTGCTGATGCAGATAAGCCAAGTTCTGACATGGCATAAACAATACGTCGTTGCACCGGCTTTAAGCCATCACCAATATGAGGTAATGCACGATCCATAATGACATACATCGAGTAATTTAAATAAGCTTCTTCAGTGAATTGTCTTAGAGGGCGTTGTTCAATACCGTCTAAACTAAAGTCGAGAGCATCTGACATGAAAATATTTTCCTAAAAAGCTCACTTAATGCCGAATGATTAAGCGTTACTTTTATTATTGTTGTTCTGGGGTAGCTTAGCTGATTATACTAGTGGAAAGAACACTGTTAGGCGATAAATATCGTCCAATAGTGATTAATCTTAATTTTCTTGTCTTTCTGTAGAATAGCTACAAACTTGATTGTGACCATTAGCCTTTGCTTGATACATAGCCAAATCAGCCGCATGTAACAAACTATCAAAATTTTCTTTAATATCAGCAATGCTGGCAATACCTATACTGACAGTAACCTGAATATTATTGTTTTTATTTTTACTGATATTAGCTTGAATTTTCTCACGTATGTGCTCTGCAATCGCGCGCGCTTGTACAATGGTGGCCTCGGGTAAAATAGCGGCAAACTCTTCACCGCCAATACGTGCCAGAAAATCTCGAGAACGCATCGTTTCACCGGCTAATACGCCAACCTGAGCAATAACGCTGTCGCCGGCATCGTAACCAAAGTTGTCGTTTATATTTTTTAAATTATCTATATCTAAGATTAAAATACTGAGTGCTTTATTACCCGTTAATGCTTGTTTCATATAAGTAGCACCGTGACTAAAGAACAAACGACGATTAGGCAATAACGTTAAACTATCAGTTTTTGCCAGTAACTTTAAGGCTTGACGGATTTTAAATTGTCGTAAAAGTAGTAAAAGGAACAGGCTTCCTACGGCAATAAAAATGGCAATATTACGATGCTGTTGACTACGTTCAGATTCAGCACGCGTCAGCGCAAAATGCTGTATTTGACTGTTTTGTCTCAGTAGCTCGTTTTCTTCATGCTTTTTTTCAATGTGGTATTTTTCATTTAAACCTTTAACACGATATTCTTTTTGCTGTTTCAAATGAGAAAAATACTTGTTCATGTATTGTTTTTTACTATCGAAGGCTTTCTTATCTTCACCTTGGCTTGCATAGATGTTTGCAAGGGTTAGATAAGCACTGGCAAATAAAGGTGAGTCGAGTTGTTTTTTAGCCAGTAACGGCTCAAGTTTAAGTGCTTTATTGAGCCAATTAATCACTTTATATTCTTGCCCTGCAACATCAGCAATATTGGCACGCACAACATACAATAAATATTGTTCAGCGACATTTAATGTCAGAGACAATTTTTGCCAAGCTAATAATTTAACTTGCGCTGCCACTTTGTCATGCATACTCAAGCTGTTAAGCAATAATATTTCGCTATTAATCGCAAAAAAAACAATGGGCCTTTGCTGTTTAGCATAGAGGCTATTAACTTGATTAAATACCTCTTGCTGGCCAGTAATTTCATCCGCATTCACCGCCGTACTGATAAAAGTCATTAACAAATATAAAGCAAGACCTGTTAACAGTGAGTATTTATTCATGATCACTCACTGTAACTGTAACTGTATTACGGCCAGACTGTTTGACCTTTAATAACTGTTCGTCAGCTACTTTTAACAAAGCTGCAAAGTTATCATAATTACCTTGCTCAAATGTCGCTACACCAATATTTACCGTTAACTGCTTGATTTGCTGAGTTTGCCATTTTGCTTGTTCGATGTTTTCTTTAAGTCGCTGTGCTACTTCCAATGCTTCACTATTGCCAGTATTTGGCAATAAAGCAATAAATTCTTCACCGCCAAAGCGGCCAAAAACATCACTCGCTCGCATTAGATTTTGACCTTGAATAGCAATTTCTTTTAGTGCTTTGTCACCAATAACATGACCAAATTGGTCATTGATTTTTTTGAATAAATCGATATCAATCATATAAACACTAAAGGCTTGTTGATGGTTTTGAGCGGTTAAAAAGTATTCTTCACCTAACTCAAGTAATCTACGTCGATTAACGACACCCGTTAGACTATCAGTTCGAGTGGCGTTAGTTAAGTTCCTTTGCCCTTTGATAACACGATATAAGCACCAAGCTAATAACAAAGTACACAATGCTAATATGCCAACAAATGCCTTACGGCTGTTAACGTCAAGTGTCATTTGCTGAAGTTGTAAGTGCTGTATGCGCTGTTTTTTTTCCAAAATATGAGTATGTCGTTGAGCCGTTTCACTTTCATATTGCAACATTAACTCATCGACTTCTGTCGTTTCTCGTGCCTGCTCACCCGCTATAGACAGCGTAAAATATTGAGTTTGAATTTGATATGCTTGATTATAATGGCCTAAAGCATAATGCAATTTAGCGCTTAGAAAGAGCATTTTTAGCTCACTAGTGTCATAAACATTGCTAGTTTTACGCTCAAGCAGTATTTCAGCTTGCTCAAGACTGTCTAATGCTTCTTGATAACGCGTCATTTTTTCTAAAATATAAGCTTTGTCTATAAGGTATTGAAGTTTTACTAAATGTTGTTCTACATCTTCGATATGTTCACCCGCAAGGAGAATATATCGATACGCACTTTCGATCTCAGCATCTTCCTTGTTGAGTAGCGCCCGAGCTAAATTTCTATAAACACTAGCGATAAACTGATGACTGGTACTGGGCTGAATTTCGCTTTCTAATACGCGATAAACTTTAATAGCTTGCTCAAAATTCTTTTGCTTAGTGTGGTTATTAGCCACATTATGCAAACTATTAAGAGCATAGTTATGTTTACCTGCGCTTTTATAATGTTGATACGACTGTTGAAAATAGTCATTGGCTTGGTTTTTTTCACCTAAATGAGCATATAAAATACCCAGCTCAGTGTTAATTTCACCTAAAAGTGCATCATCGCCAATGGCATTTGCCAGTGCTAAGGCTTGATTAAGCGTAATTAATGACTGTTTGTAATCTTGCTGTAAATATAAGATCGCGCCGATATTAATCAGACCGCGCGCAATTAATTTCTGATTATTCATCGAGCGGGCAACATCTAAACCGTTTTGATAAAGTAAAAAAGCCCCTTCAAAATCACCCAAATTTTCGATCGCAAAACCTTTAGAGTAAGCGAGTTCAGCAATAAATATGCTAGGGTTATTCATTTGCTTAGCAAGTTTTAAGCCCTGCTCTGACGATGTCTCACTTAAACTGTATAACGATTGATCTATATATGCCGCAGATTGAATGCGATAGTAATTGACTTGATTGGTGATAGGTTGAGTGTTTAGCTCGGTTTTATGTCTATTTAATAAAACCAATGCCGCTTTGGGATCAGTGTTATTAAGCTGTTCAGCACGTAACAAAAACGTATTGAAATCGCTATCAGTTAAAGACTGCAAAGCATTTGATTTACAAGATATTAACAAAAAAACAAAGAAAATTAGGCTACTATTTTGAAAGGTTAATTTTACCAAGCTTCTCAACAAATCTCTGCTCCAACAATCCATGTGATAATATGCGATTAATAGTATAAAACGAATTTAGGTAAATGATAAACTATTATTTATTATGTTAAAAAAAACAATAAGCTATATATCACTAAGGTTATTTTCAAACTATTTTTCAGTTACTTGCCAGTAACTTGCTGCTATTTCATTATCATCTAGGTCAACAACGAAGTAAGCATATCATCATCTTACTCCAAGTTCGTTGTTGCAACGTCCACCTAATGCTATGGCACATTAATAAAAGTTATCGAATGGCTGATGACTTAACGCGAAAAAATCCATTCTGTTGGCCAATATTGCCAACAGAATGGATAAACCTTATCAATCTAATTCAACCAGATCACCTTTAGATTGCAACCAAATCTTACGATCACCGGCCCGTTTTTTAGACAGCAACATGTCCATCAATTCCATAGTTTCACTATGATCATCAACCGTTAACTGCACTAACCGGCGCGTATTGGGGTCCATGGTGGTTTCACGTAATTGTAACGGATTCATTTCACCTAGACCTTTGAATCGCTGTACATTGACTTTGCCACGCTTTTTCTCTGCTTCAATTCGATCCAAAATACCGTCTTTTTCCGCTTCATCCAAAGCGTAAAACACTTCTTTACCAACATCAACGCGATACAATGGCGGCATAGCCACATAAACATGACCGGCTTGAACCAAAGGTAAAAAATGTTGCGTAAATAACGCACAAAGCAAAGTAGCGATATGTAACCCATCAGAGTCGGCATCGGCGAGAATACAAATCTTACCGTAGCGCAATCCTGATAAATCATCGCTATCAGGGTCAATACCTAAAGCCACAGAAATGTTATGCACTTCTTCCGAAGCTAAGATTTGTCCCGAGTCAACTTCCCAGGTATTTAAAATTTTACCACGTAGCGGCATGATGGCTTGAACTTCACGGTCTCTAGCTTGTTTTGCACTACCTCCAGCTGAGTCGCCCTCGACCAGAAATAGCTCGGTACGCAAAATATCTTGGCTACCACAGTCAGTTAACTTACCCGGTAAAGCCGGCCCTTGGGTGACTTTTTTACGAATGATTTTTTTGCCGGCACGTAAACGACGCTGCGCATTAAAAATACAAAACTCAGCTAATGTTTCCGCAATGCTAGTATGCTCGTTTAGCCATAAACTAAACGAGTCTTTTACTACGCCGGTAACAAATGCAGCACATTGGCGTGAAGAGAGACGCTCTTTAGTTTGTCCGGCAAATTGTGGATCTTCCATCTTCACCGACAGGATATAACAACACTTATCCCAAATATCATCTGGCGTTAACTTAACACCACGTGGCAGTAAGCTTCTAAATTCACAAAACTCACGCATTGACTCTAATAAGCCTTGGCGCATACCATTAACATGTGTACCGCCTTGCACCGTAGGAATTAAGTTAACATAGCTTTCACCAACCGACTCCCCCCCTTCTGGCAACCAGGTTATCGCCCATTCAGCGGCTTCATGTTGCGAGGTAAAACTGCCAACGAAAGGCTCTTCTGGCAAGCTTGGGTAACCTTTAACTGACTCTTTTAAATAGTCAACTAAACCGTCTTCATAGCACCATTGATATTTATTATCTTCATTTTTATCATGAAACTTTATGGTCAATCCGGGGCAAAGTACGGCTTTAGCTTTTAATAAATGTACTAACCTACGTGCTGAAAATTTGGCAGAATCAAAATAACTAGCATCAGGCCAAAATTTCACCCGGGTGCCGGTATTACGACGACCCACGATGCCAGTTTCTCTTAACTCTTCTACTTTATAGCCACTTTCAAAAGCCATTTCGTAGACTTTACCATCACGCCTAACCGACACGTCTACACGGGTAGACAAGGCGTTGACAACAGAAATACCCACACCATGTAAACCACCAGAAAACTGATAATTTTTATTAGAAAATTTACCACCAGCATGTAACTTACAAAAAATAAGTTCTACCCCTGATACACCTTCTTCTGGGTGAATATCAATTGGCATACCTCGACCGTCATCAATCACTTCTAATGATTGGTCTTTATCAAGAATGACGGTAATATTTTGTGCATGCTTGGCTAATGCTTCATCAACAGAGTTATCGATAACTTCTTGGCCTAAATGATTAGGACGAGTAGTGTCGGTATACATGCCAGGACGATGGCGCACCGGGTCAAGGCCACTTAGGACCTCAATGGAGTCGGAATTATATTGTTCGCTCATTTATAGGTTCTGATAATTAGGCTGATATTAGGGGTAAGTTGAAAAATGACGCTATGTTAGGCAAGGTATTTTCATAATCAATAAAACTATGATCTCCCCCTTGCACTATTGCCAATTGGCACTGGCGGTATTTTTCAACAGCTTGTTGGTAATCTAACACTTCATCACCGGTTTGTACCATGACCAAGTAATTATTGTTAGAAATATTTTCCTGTTCAAGCGCTTTCAATTCAACGATATGTTGCTCTTTAACTTGATAGCACTCGTGCGTATAAGGATTTACCTGCTCACCTAGGTAAGCTTTCATTAATTCAAATGGCTTAACCGCAGGGTTAATCAATACCGCTTTCACTTGATATTTTTCAGCTAAATAAGTGGCAAAATAACCGCCTAAAGACGAACCGACTAATAGCCAAGTCGCGCGGGGTTCAAGGGCAATAATAGCCTCAAGTTGTGCCATAGCGCTGTTGGGTGAAGAGGCAATTTGTGGGCAGTGAAAGTTTATTTCTGGGTAGTTTTTAGCAAAAAAATCCTGCGTGATCTGAGCTTTCATTGACTGAGGTGATGAGTTAAAACCATGAATGTATAAAACATTAATCATAATAATTTTTTTCCTCTCATTAAGTTAAACAAAATGTACTGTACTGGTAAATTCGCCATTTGTGGCCAAGGTAAATAGTCGATAGCCTGGCGGTTGGCCATTTGACTTAGCTGTCAGTGAATTGATGTCAAATTGAATCGATGTTGCCGGACAAGTATATAAACTCACTGTGCTGTGTTCCAACGTCATAGGCAAGGTTAATGCTTGGTGAATATGGCCACAACCTACGGCTTTTATCGAGGGAAAATCAGTTAAAAACTGTTGAAATTCTGCTTGGTTTATTAAGCCATGTTGATCAATAAAATAACCAACATCAACTGGATGATGATGCATTAATAACAATTGAGCTTTGGTCGGGTCAATCATGCCAGCGGCAATATCAAACTGTGCTTTGCTGATCTCGCCCGCAGGTGTGGCACTTTTACTTTCCAACAATAGCACTTGCCAATCATCATTTTCAATTATACTGTCTTGACAAAAAGGGGCATGTGACAAATAGCGTGATAACAACGTCGGTTCATCATGATTACCAGCAATAAAATAAACCGGTGTGATAATTTCACAGGCTTCAAATGCGCTGACAAAAAGCTGATAAGACTCTAGTGTATGATCTTGTGTTAAATCACCGGTAAAAATAATCGCATCAATTGATGGCTGATTTTTGATGGCCAACAACACATTGATTAAGTTCTGGTAAACATTAGCCTGGTGATGCAGGCCAGTGCGATCAGCAAATAAATGGCTATCACTAATTTGCGCTAAGGTCAGTTTTTTTAACCTTAAGCTGTTGGGCATTGTTTTATCTGACATTAAGCGCTTTCACTTGAGTTTTTTTAACATTAACTTAGGATTTTTTCAGGATATTGAGATTGATCTGCACTTGGCCTAATTGCAAACACAGCTGTAACCATTCTTTTAAGAAATAATTAATTTGCTGTTTTTCATCAGGTAAGTGCATTTTGTTATTCGGGTAATCATAACGTGGCTTAATTTGCTGTACATCTTGATTACTGATCACTTCAGCCATGCGAGCATCATGATATAAGCGAATCACCATTTTCGGGCGAAATAACGCGGTTAAATTATAACCGTGAATATTGGCTTCTTGATTAATCGTCAGTAAGGTTGTGTATTTAGTGACTTCGTCAACTCTCACTCGGTAACTCAAAAAATCAGAGATAAAAAAACAGCGTTGTTCGCCTACCTGTTCTTTATCAGCAAGTACGCGCAGCAATAACATGTAGTTAACTTCAAACAAGGTCATTAAAGTGGGTAAATGAGGGCGATATTTTTTTACAACAACTGACATTTATTTCCAGTTAGCTTTGAGCTTATCAAGATTTAGAGCTAGCCATTGTAACGCAATAATAGTCGCAGCATTAGCTATCTTTCCCTCTGCAAGTAACTTTTCAGCGTCTTGGCGCGTAACAACATGCACTAAAATATCTTCACCTTCGGTCTCTAAACCATGAACGCCTGAAATATGCTCACTGTCAACACAGGCACAATAAAGGTGAATGCACTCACTCATACCGCCTGAGCTTGAAAGGTAATCCATCACTTTAATCACATTTTCAGGCGCTACATCCAAGTTAGCTTCTTCTTTTGCTTCTCGGATCGCAACGTCTAATGCCACTTCATTTTCTGAAAACATACCCGCAATAAGTTCTAATTGCCAAGGTCCAGTTTTACTGCGTAATGCTCCTAGGCGAAATTGTTCAATTAATACGATACAATCGGTTATCGGATCATAGGGTAATAAAGCAACCGCATCACCGCGCTCAAAAACCTCTCGTGTTAATACTTTACTATAGCCGCCAGCATAAATTTTGTGACGGAGTTGATACTCATCAAGGGCAAAAAAACCTTGATATTTTCTTGATTTTTTAATCACCTCTACGTCGGTTAAATTAAAGCGTAATAAAGCGTCTTTGGTTATACTCATCGTGAGTTCTCTCTTATGCTGTTAGGCAATTTTCCAATACCCTAGCATTTAACATTTTGTTACACTAGAATACTTTCCTAAACACTTATTTTATTTAGCTAATTCCTTATTCGCGATAAGATGGTTACAATTAGAAAAATAATAGCCAGTTCATTATTATAGGAACCTCCTCAAGATGAAAAAAACAATAACCGCATTATTTATTGGCCTTGCCTGTGCTGCAAGTAGCTCTTTAGCTAATGCCGAAGATTTACTGTCAGTATACCAACAAGCCCAAGCTAGTGATCCGGTTGTTCTTCGAGCCCATGCGCAATATTTAGCAACAGAAGAAGGTATTGAACAAGCGCGCTCAGTCTTATTGCCACAGGTTTACGGCTCAGCAAGCTATACAGAAAGCGAGAGTGAGTTTATTCCTACTTCTGATACTGGACAATCTTCAGGTTTACTCCTGACTAATAAAAGTGACACCACGAGTTATGGTATTAACTTAGATATGGAGTTATATAATCATAGTACTTGGTTAAAACTTGATAATGCCAAGAAAGTTGCGCACCAAAGTGATGTGTCATACCAGTTAGCGAAACAAGATTTAATTGTGCGCGTAACACAAGCCTACTTTCAGGTGCTGAGTTCAAAAGATGATTTGGAATTCTCAAAAGCAGAAAAAGCCGCTATTGAACGTCAGTTAGAGCAAACAAAACAAAGGTTTTCTGTTGGCTTAACAGCCATTACTGATGTTCATGAAGCTCAGGCTCAGTATGACAATGCCGTAACCAGTGAAATTAGATCAGAAAACCAAGTGTTTAATGCCGAAGAAGCATTACGTGTGATCACCAATGTTTATCCCCGTGATTTGAACATTTTAAATACCGAACGCTTTAGTACTTCTCGCCCATACCCAGATAGCGCCAACGAATGGCAGCAAACGGCAGAAGCAAAAAATTTAGAACTGATTGCAGAAAGAATAAGCATTGATATTGCCAAAGAAAATATCAATATCGCAAAATCAGGACATTACCCAACGTTAAGCTTAAATGGCAGCTATGGCAGCCGAGAGCAAGATAATGAAGTCGATAGTCTCAACTTTAATAACCCCGCATTAGACAGCCACTCAATTGGTGTGTCTTTATATGTGCCCATTTATTCAGGCGGCGCAATATCAAGCAGTGTTCGTCAAGCGCAAAGCAATTATGTTGCTGCAAGCCAGAATATGGAACAAACGCATCGTAACGTAGTGCGTAACACCCGTAATGCCTATAATACCGTTATCACTGCAGTGTCAGCTATTAAGTCATTAGAGCAAGCCGTGGTGAGTGCACAAAGTGCGTTAAAAGCGACTGAAGCAGGTTTTGAAGTGGGTACGCGTACCATTGTTGATGTTTTAAACAGTACGAGAAACTTATATGACGCCAAGCGTAATTTATCGTCAACGCGATATAATTACATTCAAAATGTATTAGCCTTAAAGCGTGCTGGCGGCACCATTACCGAGCAAGATTTAGCCGACATAAACCAAGGTTTAATCGCCGCTAAATAAATCCCTTAGCTTAAAAATTGAAAAAAAAGCAGCATTAATGCTGCTTTTTTATGTTCAGGACAGACAGTTAATTTATTGTCTCTGACAAAAACTAAGTACTCACGTCCGTAGTAAGTACGAATTATCAGTTGCAGACATAACTCAAATACCTGTATCTATATCAGCAATGTCGTGTTCATTTAGCCTTTCTGAGCCATCCATAGCTTCAGGGCATGAGTACATTTATCTACATCGAGGTGAAAGAACGACGATGCTAGAAGAAAGTTCACCTGACTACTTCTCTTGTTTTATCGCGTTAATAATTTTAGTTGTCGAAATACCATCTTCAAAATTAAGCACTTTCACTTCGCCGCCTGCTGCAATAACTTCCTTGCCTCCAGCAATGTCTGCTATTTTATAATCGCCGCCTTTAACTAAGGTGTTGGGTAATATATTGGCAATTAAGCGTTGCGGGGTATCTTCACTAAAGGGGACTACCCAGTCAACAGCACCTAGACCTGCTAATACCGCCATTCGGCGATCCACCGGATTAACAGGGCGACCTGGGCCTTTTAAGCGCGTCACAGAAGCGTCATCATTTACCGCAACAATTAGGCGGCTACCTAGCGTGTTTGCCGTGGTCAAATAAGAAACATGACCAGCATGCAGAATATCAAAACAACCATTGGTCATCACAATACTTTCGCCACGTGCTTGCGCTAGTTCAACGGCAATTTTTAACTGTTCTTCAGACATCACACCAAAACCACTTTCTTGACCCGATGATAATTCTGCACTTAATTCAGCTTCGCTTACGGTCGAGGTACCTAATTTACCCACAACAATGCCGGCCGCAATATTGGCTAAAGCACTGGCTTGGGTAAATTCAGCTTTGGCGGCTATCGCAAGGGCAAGTGTTGCAATAACCGTATCTCCCGCGCCAGTTACGTCATAAACTTCTTTCGCTTGCGTGGGTAAATGAAATTCTTCTTGATCATGGCGTAACAAGGTCATGCCTTGCTCACTTCGAGTGACTAGCATGGCGGTTAAATCTAATGATTTAAGTAATGCTTGGCCTTTACTAACGATATCGGCCTCACTTTTACAGTGTCCTACTACCGCTTCAAATTCTGCGAGATTAGGTGTAATTAACGTAGCACCGCGATAGCGTGAAAAATCAGTGCCTTTTGGATCAACTAACACAGGAATGTTTTGTGCTTTCGCCACTTTGATCAGGGCTTGAACTTCTGACAAGGTACCTTTGTTATAATCTGATAACAGTAAAAGATCATGCTGAGCAATTAAGGCTTGGGTTTGCTCTATCAACGGCTGTTTATCAAGTTCGGCAAATGATTCTTCAAAATCTAAGCGTAATAATTGTTGATTACGACTTAAAATACGCAATTTGGTGATTGTTGGGTGAGCTTGCGATTGAATAAATTGACAATTTATATTCATTGCTGACAACTGAGTTTGCAATGTTGTCGACGCTTCATCTTGACCGGTAATACCCAGTAAAGTAACCTGGCCATTTAGTGATGCAATATTCAAAGCGACGTTGGCTGCGCCTCCTGGGCGATCTTCGTCTTGAAGTATTTTAACAATCGGCACAGGTGCCTCGGGTGAAATACGTTGTGTTGGACCAGACCAATAGCGATCTAACATGATATCACCAACGACTAAAACACGTGCTTTTTCAAAAGCGGGAATATCTACTTTCATCCTGTACCCTATAACAGATATAATAAGCGATATTGTATCACAAGCAATTCAATGAGTTGAAATCATCCCGTGAGTAAAAACAAAGTTTTACAACCAAATTTTAAAATATCTTTCCTGTTACCTAAATATTGGCCAACTTGGATTGGGGTATTTATTCTTTACACCATTTCTTGGTTACCTTATCGGTTTCAGCTTTTTCTCGGCAAAATGATTGGCCGCTTACTATACAAAATAGGCTCAAGCCGCAAAAAAGTTGCCTTACGAAATTTAGAGCTTTGTTTTCCTAAGATGTCAGATGCCGAACGCCAAATTTTGCTCAAACGCAATTTTGAAAATACCGGTATTGCCTTATTGGAGACTGGTATGGGTTGGTGGTGGCCAAATTGGCGGGTAAAACGTCACACAACAATTATTGGCCTTGAGCATATTGAAGCAGCACAAAAGCAAGGTAAAGGTATACTATTACTCGCCATGCATTACCTTAGCGCCGAAATTAATTGTCGAGGCATAGGTTACGGACATCCTATGGTGGTGTTTTATCGACCTCATAACAATTACTTAATGGAATATTTTCAGTTTCGTGGTCGTGGTCGCTCAAACAAATATATGCTGGGCAAACGTGATGTTAAAGGCTTACTTCGAGCACTAAAAGAGGGTGAAGCCTGTATTTACTTACCTGATCAAGATTATGGTCGCAGTCGCAGTGTTTTTGTGCCCTTTTTCGCGGTACCAGACGCCGCCTCAACCACAGGTACATTAATATTTGCTCGGCAAAAAAATTGCCAAACACATATGTTAATCCCTACTCGTAATGATGACGGCAGTGGTTACACCTTAGAGATAAAGCCTATGCTGGAGAATTTCCCCACCGGTAATGACACCGCAGACGTATTAAGAATAAATCAAGAGTTAGAAAAAGCAATCATGGTGAAACCTGAACAATATATGTGGTTGCACCGCCGCTTTAAAACTCGCCCGAATGAAGATGATCCGTCATTGTATAAATAGTTGAAATTAGCTATGGTGTCAGTAAAGTATGAATTTAATTTTAAGTAATTTATGAAATTTTGGTTACGAAGTATTATTTTAGGTTTGATCCTAATTGGCTTAGCGTCAGCATTACTGCTCAACACAGAGCCCTTATTTTCCGACAGCCAAGAGCCAGCCGATAAAGTGGTTGCCACAAAGGTTGACACTTATCAGGCAGAGCAAGCTGAATCCTCAGCACAAGAAGAAATCCTTGATGCTGAAAAAAGTACCAATGCCGCTGCTGACGGGCTTTCTAACTATTATGCTAGCATACGTGGTGACATGACTGGAGATGGCCCGCAAATTCGTAATAACATTGTCTATTTACCAGAGCCAAAAGGTGATTTAGAGAAAATATTAACCGCACGAGCTTTAATCACTCGACCCTTACCAAAAAATTGGATCGGCGAAACTGATAACCATCCATTTCGTCTTGGCGAAACCTTATTTGGCAAATTATCAGAGTATGCGGGAGATAATAATCTACAAGTAATTTGGTGGCTTAATCGTGACTTTGTCGTTAAAAATGCCTTTAGAATTAATAAAGATATTGTCACTACCTCTTATCAAGTCGGCAAAGCTATTGAAGGCCATTTTGAAAATGGCCTTTCAATTTACTTTTGTTATCAGCAACGTACTATTGTTGTCATCGAGCATGGCACGGCTTACTTGGATAAAGAATGCCTGCTGTTACCGAACAGGCGTCACTAATATCACCAAGCGGTTTTCATCGGCTATAGGCTACTGCAACAACTGTTCAACCATTACCATAACTTGACTATACTCAGCGCTAAATTCAGTAACGGGGATCATGGCTGCGCTGTTTTGCAAGGTTGCATGGTGGCTGATGTCACGTAACTTGCAGTAATTATCCACTAATGCCTGCTGTTGTTGTTTAGTTATAACGCCTATGTTCGCTAAATACTCCAGTAGATTAATGTTGTCTGAATAATCGCTCAAATTGGGATGCTGAGCACTGTGTGCTAAAACCAAATATTGTACAAGAAACTCAATATCGACTAAACCACCCAGTCCCTGTTTAATATCGACTTCAGTCTTTGATGACTTATCCAAGTGTTGGCGCATTTTATTACGCATTTTTATCACGTCTTCACGTAGCACTTTTTTATCACGAGTTCTCATTAAAACATTGCGTTTAATTTCTTTAAACCTGTCGGCTAATCTGGCGTGACCATAAATGACTCTGGTACGGACTAACGCTTGATGCTCCCAGGTCCAAGCGTCACTGGACTGGTAATGAGCAAAGGTATCAATGTGCACCATTAAAAGACCGGCATTGCCCGAAGGCCTTAATCGCATGTCGAGTTCATATAAAATACCGTTTGCCATGCGAGTATTAAATAAGTGCATCATACGTTGAGCAAGTTTTAAGTAAAATTGTCCAGCAGAAATCGACTTTTCTCCTGAGGTCATTTCTGCCAAATCAGCATCATGGACAAATACTAAATCTAAATCAGAGCTGTAACCAAGTTCAATCCCGCCTAACTTTCCATAACCAATAACAGCAAAACCTTTGTCTTGGCCGTCTAATTTACTGGTTGGCACACCAAAGCGCAGTGCCATTTGTTGCCACGCTAAGTTTGCTACTTCTTCGACTAGGGCTTCTGCCAATGCAGTTAAATGATCACTGACTTTGGTAATCGGTAAAATATCAGTAATATCCGCCGCGGCGATACGTAATTGTTTAGCTTGTTTAAACTCACGTAAGGTGATCATTTGCGCTTCTTGATCGTCTTCAGGTACCCGTAACATAGTTTCACGTAGTTCCGCGACATAAGAAGATAACAGTGGTGGCTGATAAAATAATTTAGGATCAATGAGTTCATCAAGTAATATGGGAAATTTAGCAATGTGCTCTGCCACCCAACTACTGTTGCGACACAAATGAATTAATTGTTTTAATGCCCCTTCATTCTCAAATAATAATTCCAGATAGGCGGTACGTGTTGCGACAGTTTTTAGCACCCCTAATACTCGTGCTAAGGTCTGATCCGTTAGTCTTAAATCAGCAAGATGCCACAGCAGAGTCGGGATCAATTTATCTAGCACTTGGCGGCCACGGCTGCCCATGCTGCGTTTAGTCATTTCAGCGCGAAAATCTCTCAGCGCCTGCCATATAGTTTCACTGTGAGAAAACTCAACACCAGCTTTTGTCTCTAGCAATTGCGGAGACTGATCAATCCAAGCAATAGCCTCCTCATCGCTCCATTCACTATCCCAAAGTGTGGTCCAATATTGATCAACCGCCTGACGATTTGGACTTTCCTCACCAATAAGTTCACTAAATTGTTGATGAACGCCCTGCATATGAGTAGCAAGCTGTGCCAGAAAAGTTGGCCAGTTTGTACAATTTTCGTCGGCAAGAATGCTGACTAAGCGCTGCTGGTCTAATTCATTGTCAGGTAAGGTTTGAGTTTGTTGATCATTTAACGCTTGAATAATATTTTCAACCCGACGCAAAAATCGATAACTAGCCGTTAACACTTGCGCACTGGGTTGTGTAAGCACATCGTGTGTTACCAATAAAGGCAGTACGGTGAGTAAGTTACGATGCTGTAAATCACTAACACGGCCACCTCGGATCATTTGAAAAACTTGCACAATAAATTCAACTTCGCGAATACCGCCCGCGCCCAGCTTGATATTATTATTGAGTTGCTTACGCCTAACCTCTTGGGCAATCATAGCTTTCATACGTCGCAGGCTGTCGATAACGCTAAAATCAATGTAGCGTCGATAAACAAAAGGTCGCAACATGTTAGACAATTGGTCATGATACTTACCTTCTCCGACCAACCGCGCCTTTAACATTGCATAACGCTCCCAATCACGCCCTTGATCTTGATAATAATCTTCCATGGCATTAAACGATAATACTAATGGCCCACTTTCACCAAAAGGGCGTAAACGCATATCAACACGATAAACAAAACCGTCAGCGGTATGTTGATTTAACGCGGTAATTAATTTTTGCCCTAAGCGAGTAAAAAATAATTGATTGTCGATACTTCGCCTAAGCCCTTGCGTTGCTCCCGCTTCAGGATAGACAAAAATCAAATCAATATCAGAAGAAAAGTTAAGCTCTTGTCCGCCTAATTTACCCATGCCATATACCAGTAAATTTTGGGTTTCATTGGCACTGTTGACCGGTACACCCCACTTGCTTTCACAAAACTTTGTTAACCAAGCATTAGCCGCAATAATCAAACTATCAGCTAATGAAGACAGTCGTTTTAACGATTCATCAAGCGTTATATCCAATAGAAAATCACCAACAGCAATATCTACCATTTGCTTTAAACGAAACAATCGCAGGCACTTTTGCAGTTGTTCTTCTGTGGAGCATTTATCAATACTGTCAGCAAGCATTACGCTATATTGCGGTGTTTCACTCGACAATAACTGCTCGCTATTAAAAAGCTCAACCAGCAACTCGGGGGCTTGTATGGCACTACGCAAAATAAAGTCACTTAACCCTAATGCCCTTTTAAACAGCGCTAAGCGCTCTGGTGATAAAGTATCGGTAACATTCGGATATTGTTGAGAAAACTCTAGCCAACTATCAGCTTGTTGGCTGGCAAGTAATGGCGAAAATGGCAAAGACGATGAATTAGACACGTTATCCTCGATAAAAGCTAAAATGAAAATGAGTAAGGTAAGTAATAATTAATAACAATCAGTAACAAATTAATTTCACTGATATACTTAAAAAAATAGACATAATATGTCAGAAGTGATACTAATGAATGATAACCATAGCATTTTTGAGGACACTATGGCAGGAATGCAGCCGCTAAAATCAATGATACTCTTGCTAACGTTATTGCTCTCCGCTTGTGGAGATCCAATAAAAGGGCAAATCACTCAACAAATCCCACTCACTGAACAACGTATTGAATTACTTGCTCAAGCACTTGCTAACGGGCAAGTTCGTAATGCTAATTTGATTACCCAATACGGGGAGAGATTACTACAAAGTAAGCCAGATTATAAACCCTTAATTGACGAGTTTTTAAAAGATACCGGCACAAAAGGCCCGATGTTTATTGCCTTAGTTGACCGACTAAATACGGTAAAAAAACAACCACAAATGTTTGAGAGTTCTCAAGCTATTTATGATGAGTTATTAAACCTGTATCAAGCAGCCGATCCCGTTCTATATTCTGATGCATTAAGCGATCCGCTTAATGTCTTGGCTGATATGTCTGATGGCACTTTACCGCGCGTTAATGCGATGTCAAAAGAGCAAAGCTTAGCAGCCAATAAAGCACAAGACTTTGGCACAGGTGAACAGCTTATTGGCAATCCGTCTTACGGTAACTGGACTACTGGCTCAAATGGCATGTCGTTTTGGGCTTGGTACGGTATGTACTCGATGATGGGTGATGTATTTGGCTCTCGCCGAACGAGTTATAATGATTGGGGCCGTAACCGAAATTATAGTTATTACAATGATTATGGCCGCAAGCGCTACAGCTCCCCAAATCAACTAAGTAAACAAACTGATTTAGATGCTCGCACCAAAAAATCATTTCAAAGCCGCGGCCAAAAATACACCAGTACTTACAGCAAAAATAGAACTGGCGCGTCAAGTATTTCTAGCCAGAGCAAAAGCGCACAAACCAGTGCCAATCGATTTGCTAGCAAAACAGCCAATAAAAGCGCTTATGCAAGATCAAGCACAAGTGGAAAAAATGCTAGCTTTAGAAACAGTAAGAGTACAACGTCACGAAGCTTTAGACGTGGAAAGTAGGGATAAGTATGAATACATTTATTGAAATAACTGGTTTAAATATAGAGTTATTAATTTTCTTAGCTATCGATATAACGATTGCCATTATATTACTTTGCGCCATGCGCTTTATTAGTGGTTTATCTGCAAAAGTTAACTCTACCGACGAACTTGCCAAAGAAGATAACTTTGCTTTTGGTGTTAGTGTTGCCGGTAGTGTTGCTGCCTTGGGTATTGTACTAACGGGTGCCATTACCGGTGAAAATGCCGAAAGTTATTTAATGGAAATTGTCGGCATGGCAAGCTACGGCATTTTAGGATTGATTTTAATTAAAGTAGGCCGGGTTTTTCATGACCGTTTTGCTTTAAACCAAATAGATAAAAATGCGCAAATTAAAGCCCATAATATCTCAGTGGGTATTGTCGATGCTTCAGGTGCTATTGCCACCGCCATTATTATTCGCGCGGTATTACTGTGGGTTTACGGTTTAGATATCAACACCTTTATCGCTATTATTGCTGGCTTTATAGTCTCACAAGCCATGTTAGTGTTAGTTACCCGTATTAAAGAACACCAGTATGCTAAAAACAATCAAAATAGCTGCATGCAAAATGCCTTTGCTGAAGGCCAAGTTGCTCTCGCCATTCGTTATGCTGGTCAAGTTATTAGTACGGCCCTAGCGGTAACAGCTGCCAGCCACTTTTTGACTTATAGCCCAGAGACCTTATTAGCTAATATAGTTGGCTGGTTTATCTTTGGTATAATTATGACCATATTAGTCGCTATTCTGACTTCTATTGCTAAACGCCTAGTGCTGATGGGTATCAACTTAGTTGAGGAAGTAGACCATCAACACAATATTGGTGTCGCCAGTGTTGAGATGGCGATTAGCATTTCAATTGCGCTTATTTTAACGGCGTTAATGTCATAGTTTTATCAATATTTTGCTATTAAAACTTTGCTATTAAAATAACCAAGGGTAAATTATTACGCTTGGTTATTTTCCCCGTTTCATTAAACACCCATTTAACTCAAGCTAGGAATAACCATGACAAGCAATAGAAATCGGCTATGGGATGATGTGCTCCTGATTTTAACTATGGCTGTTTTAGCGGGTTGTGGGCTGATATACGAATATCTATTGTCACATTACGCCGGTCGTGTACTTGGTATTATGGAAAGTACTATTTACGCCATGATTGGCCTGATGATTGTCGCTATGGGTTTAGGTGCTTTTGCGGCGCGAAAAATTCAATGCGCCTTTAACGGCTTTGTTTGGTTAGAGCTAATGATTGCTTTTCTGGGTAGTAGCTCAATACTCATTATTGGTGGACTGATCGCCATCACACAAACTTTTCCTGACATATTAGGCTCGATGTTTAACTTGCCCCCTGACGCCTACCCGCGAGGTGGTTTATTTAAACAACTGAGCTTTATTGCCTTTAATAGTCCATATTTTTTCGGTCTAATTCTGGGCTTTTTTATTGGTATGGAAATCCCACTTATTGCACGCATTCGCGAAGAAATACATCAAAAGCATCTTAAAAATAATCTTGGCACCATTTACGGCGCTGATTATATTGGCGCCGGTATTGGCGCTGCCATTTGGGTAATATTTCTTTTATCTATAGACATCAGCAAAGCGAGTGCATTAACTGCCGCCTTAAATCTAACCGCTGGCATTGTATTTATTTTATATTATTGGCAAAAACTGACCTGGCGAAAAACCTTAATAACGGCTCATGGCCTTTTATTAGTTATGATCATGGCAATTTACCAATTTGGTAATGGCTGGTTAAGTCAAATGAGTAACTTACTTTATCTCGACAAAGTTGTTTATAGTGACAAAACGCGTTTTCAACAACTGACTTTTACCAAAAGAAATATGGGCCCTGAAGAAGGCAGCATTATTAACTTTTATTTAAATGGCCGCTTACAGTTTTCATCCTCAGATGAGTTTATTTACCACAGTTATCTTGTTAGCCCAGTATTAGCCGGCTCAGCACGCCATGACAACATTCTCATTATTGGTGGCGGTGATGGCCTAGCATTAAGAGATGTTTTACAGTGGCAACCTAAAAAGGTCACCTTAGTGGATTTAGATGCGCAACTCATTGAATTATTTAAAAATCCACATGAGAAATTACCACTTAGGCTGGCTAATGCCATTGAAGACTTAAACGCGGCAAGTTTGCGCGATGAGCGTGTTGAAATTATTGCCGCTGATGCTTTTATCGCTATCGACCAACTATTGCAAAGCCATCAAACCTTTGACGCGATTATTGTTGACCTACCCGACCCCAGCCATCCAGATTTAAATAAACTTTATTCAGTTAATTTTTATGCCAGATTAAAGCAACTACTGGCGGGCGATGGCTTAATTGGCATTCAATCGGCCAGTCCTTATCATGCTAAAGACGCCTTTATTGCTATTGGTAAAACGGTGCAAGCCGCCGGATATTCAACGGTTCAGCAATATCATGACAACGTACCTAGTTTCGGCGAATGGGGTTGGACTATTGCCAGTAAAATGGGCGCAGCGCCTTTAACAAGATTAAAACGCTTACCTCAATTGCCTGTTGATCACCATTGGCTAACCTTACCTATGGTGACTAATGCCTTTGAATTTTCTCGAGATTTTTATCAAGACAGTGAAACCGTACCGATTAATTATCTTGGCAGTCATGCAATTTATCAATTACATCAAAAAGCATGGCAAGATCAACAAGGCTTGAACAATGCTCATTTACAGTGAGCACAATGAATACAGATAAACTGCAACGGCATTATTGATCTTTTATTTAGCACCAAGACGTTTGGTATAGCTTAAGCTAAGATAAAATAAGAAAAATGAAATAAGCACTTGACATAATATGTCATGATGCTAAATTAACCCAATACGACATATTATGTCGTTAAGTAAAACAGTATCACTGATTTTACGCTACTTATTCGAGCATGAGGAATAACATGAATATTCATAAAATAGCTGACTACCTAAATACCTTGGCTGATGATTCAGATACTGGGATGGTGTTTGATTGCCAACCCATTTCAGGTGAAGTCGATGTATTACAAATTTCGGTATTCGACCGTGAAGAGTTACCTATTTTTGTGTCGGTAACGGATGATCAAATTCTTTGTATCACCTACCTCTGGGGTGAAGAAGAAGTTAAATCAGACAAGATAAATGAAATGCATGTCAGTATGTTAGAAATGAACATACCTATGCCATTATCTTCATTTTCAAAAATTGGTGATAAATATGTCATTTTTGGTGCGCTAGCAATTAGCTCAACATTTGATGATATCGAACACGAACTAGCGGTATTGAGCAATAATGCGCTAGAAATTATTGATGACATGAGTGATTACTTAATTTAAGCAACCACCTTAGGAGTATTATGATGAGTATTTTTAAAAAAATTATGACCGCTATTCGCGGCGGCGCAACTGAAGTCGGTGAAAACATTATTGACTCAAATGCAACCCGTATTTTTGAACAAGAAATTCGTGACGCAGAAAATCACCTCACTAAAGCTAAACGTGACCTAACCGGTGTTATGGCACAACAAATGTCGTCTAGCCGTGACGTTGAGCGCATTAAGCGTGAAGTTGCTGAGCATGAGGGTTATGCCGTTCAAGCCCTAGAAAAAGGTGACGACGAACTTGCTTTAGCCGTTGCTGAAAAGATATCAGCACTTGAAAATGAACTCGCCACGCAGCAACAATCTCTTGATAGCTTTCAAGGCAGTGCTGAACGCTTGAAAGAGTTAGTGAAAAAGAGTGAACGTCACGTAGCTGAATACAAACGTCAATTGTCTATGGTGAAAACCACAGAAAGCGTGCAAAAAGCAACCTCGGCAATTACCGATAACTTCTCATCAAGTAACTCTAAGCTATTAAGTGCCAAAGACTCATTAGAGCGCATTAAAGCTAAGCAACAGAAATTTGATGATCGCATGAAAGCCGCTGAAGTACTTGAGTCAGAAAACTCAGATAACTCACTTGAAGCTAAGCTTAAAGAAGCTGGCATTGGCGCTAGTGACAACAACGCAAATTCAGTATTAGAGCGTTTAAAAGCTAAAAAGAAGTAACTTACAAGTTACTACCACCGCTTTGTATCCATGATGCAAAGCGGTTTTTTAGTTTAATTAAATGCCAGTTTAGCCATTGATATTCGGAGCAAATAGTGAGCTTTTTTAAAAATATATTTAAGAAACCAACGCCAGAACGTAAACTCAATAATGTAAAAGAACTCACCCTAGGTGACATCATTGTGCTATCAGACAGTTTTGGTTTGCCCGCAGCACTAAGAGCGCAAGAATTTCAAGTAACGGCCGTTAACAGCTATGAATTTGAAAATAAAACTCAAGCAGAGTGGGTTTTGCAGGGCGGTGACAATACAGAGTTGTATTTAACTTTGGACGTTGATGATAAAACCTATCTAAAATTTTCCCTGAAAATATTGCATCAAGATGTTGAAACACTGTTTGATCTTGAGCAATTTGCTGAAGTTTTCGATGAACCGGGTCAAGCGCAATTAGAGCGCATAGCAGACAGTAGCACCACGTCAGGCTGGAGCAGCGAAATATATCGACAAAGCAGTTATGCCCAAGTAGGTTACTTTCATCGCAAAGATTATCGAAAAGATGAACTCTCAGCTTACCAAGGCAAAGACAGTGGTGAGCAATTTGAGCTTTATTCGCTATTTGATGAAGATCAAGATAAAGGCGTCGATATTGAAGTATGGCAAGACGGCGATACCGAAGTATTTTTAACCTTATTTAAACCCACCACAGATATTGTTGATATGTATCCAGGGAGTTAATTGTGTCACGAAAAATTCCCGACAAATGGCAATCATCCGTAAAAGCGGTCAAAGCAGTGCAAGTTGCTTTTGATATGGATGAGAAAATTCAACTCGCCATTAGAAAGCAAGCGTTAGAGGCTGGTATCAGCCCGTCAGAGCAAATTCGAGACATTCTGGGCTTACCGATAAATAAGCGCCCTAAACGCCCAAGATTAACCGTAAGCTTGTCAGCTGACGATTATGCCTTACTGGCTGAAAAATATGCTTTATCATCAGAACAGCAACTTGAAATTAAGAAAAAATTAATGGATGATTTAATTAATTATGTCAATAATAGCCTTATTGACTAAAGCCGAGCTAAGTTTACCCCGATTAACTTGTTTCATAAAAGCCCATAGATAATGTAAGAGATTAAAATGATAGTCGTTCAAAAAGCAATGGAGAAAACTAATTTATACCGTGTTGATGACTTCGGCATAAAAAATTACAACTACGGCTTTATTGGCATTGCCTCTTTCCTCTTATTTTTAACCTTAAACTTATCCTTGGGCTATATTACTTATCAAGCTGAGTATGGGCTTGAAGGCTCAAACATAAAAAGCTATAGCGATGCTATTTGGCTAATGGTGATGTCTTCTACCACGATTGGTTTTGGTGACGTTTACCCCATCACTTTTATTGGTCGAGCGTCTGTTTTTATTATGTTTATACTCGGCGTAGGTATACTGGGTGCTATGGGGGCGATGTTTATCAACAAAATATTTGGTTTTGCCGATACCAACATTAAAAACAGAGAGCTGAGAATGCAAAATGCTCAAATTATTACTCAAAATACCGCCATCACTGAAAAGCTAACGCAATTAGAAGAAAAACTTGAATTATTAGCTAAAAAGCTTAAATAATTTACGCTGAGTTTAAGGTTAAAGCCTTTAAATAATCTCATTTCCGCTAAAATTTTCGCGTATCCACCGCTTAATTATCACCATAAAGAAGTTGACCAGACCAAGGTTAAGCTAGAGTTATGACCGTAAATATTGAGTTAGCCCGTGGCTGATAAATTAATTTTTCAACAGCTTGCCCTTATCTACCCTCCACTTTATTTTTAGGGCTAATAGCCCGTTAAACTTGATAACGACCTGATAACGACTTGATAACGACCAGTGTAGACTTAAAAAAAATTAGCGTTGCATAATCCCCTTACCTGCTGCCACTAAAACAAAACATGATTAAACACACCTCTGACTAAACAAGAAAAACGATCATAAAACTACCGTGAAAATATTAACCCATTGTTTTATAACAACTTATAAGCTTATACATCCTATTAACCATTACGTGGAATTTTTATCTCAATAATGCTAATCAAGATTTTAACCGTTAAATTAATTTGATAAAAAAATTTGATTAATAACCGCAAAATAATTCACTTTCCAATTTTAAATTAACGGCCCATTATCAGCTTGAAAACACAAATATGATTTTTTATAAGGTAAAGAAATGAACATTGATACATATGCAGATACTGATATAGATGTTGATGATGATTCAAATTTTGATACGGGTATTGCTAGTTTTGAAATTGACTCTGGCTCAACCAATAAAAAAGCAATTAGAAAAACAGCAAAACAAAATTATCAAATAAGACAAAGATTAGATTCATTAAATGAAAAAAGATTTCTTGATAGAGAGCTTAATTCTTTAAGTGACTATTGGGACATGTAATGAAACATCAACGAGATTCAATATGAAAAAATTAATTTTAGCATTCGCTGTACTAGCATTAACGTCAACTGCAGCATTTGGCCAAGAAGATGAAACCGAATTAATGGCAGCCCCTTCAGAATATGTCGTCAGCCTTTTAGCAGAATGTAAAAATGACGCTGTAGAAGATGAAATTACTACATCAGACATGAACAGTTACTTATTAAACTGTATCAATGATGAGCTAGAAGCTAGCTATTATATGGCGATTAAAGTTCTACCTGAAGAGAACTGAAATTCATAATTTATGATTTATGATTTATGATTTAGAGTCTTTAACGTTAAGTCACTCAAATTAATTAGGCCATTTAATATAGTGGGTTGGTTAATTTGAGTGTGCTTATTTACTGATGGCATTACTTAACTAATTACCTAACTAATAACTTAATGGTTCACTTTAGCGGCTATTTGAACAGATCCGTTTATTATCCAACTTGGTAAAATCCGCTCATTTAGTACAACTTATAGCCATTTTATTAAGTTATTGTTCGATTGCGTTAGATAAAATAGAGCACGCTTGCTGTGCTCTCAATCACAATTGCCATATTGCCACTACTCGACATAAGTGAACATAAGCTGCTATAAGCCGACACGACTAAACTAACCTGTAGAAACCAAGCAAAGCGTTAATCGAACTTGGGTTAATCATTAGCATAAATAATACCTATGAAAACAATCAACTTGCCATACACCACAATAGCCTTGGTTAATATCTGACTCATCAAAGTCAGTATCATATCGAATTAATTATAAATACTTTGCTAAACTCGAGTGATTCAATTAGATTTACTAAGATGCAATCGATCAGCACTAATGGATGTTAACCTCATAAATAAGGATTAAATTAGCTTGCTAGATACAAATAATGTACTTATTAGAAATAATGTTAAATTAATTGGCCAAGGCAGTAAAACCCTGTTTCTTGCCCATGGATTTGGCTGCGATCAAAATATGTGGCGCTTTTTAACGCCAGAATTGTCCAAGCACTTCACGATTGTATTATTTGATTATGTTGGCTCAGGTGCTTCTGATATATCTCAATACAGTAAAAAACGTTACAGTAAACTTGAAGGATATGCTGAAGATATCATTGAAATCTGTGACATTTTAGCGCTATCTGACGCCACTTTCATCGGACACTCAGTCAGTTGTATGATTGGTGCGATTGTTGCTATCCAAAGACCTGAATTATTTTCTAAGCTAATAATGATTTGCCCTTCACCCTGTTTTTTAAACCTTCCTCCTGAATATTTTGGTGGTTTTGACAAGGAAGATCTAAAAGAATTATTAAACCTTATGGATAAAAACTATATCGGCTGGGCTAATTATTTTGCACCTTTAGCGATTGGCACAACTAATTCAGATGATCTTATTGGCGAGCTATCGGGCAGCTTTTGTTCTACCGACCCTGTTATTGCCAGAAATTTTGCTGAAGTAACCTTTTTATCTGATAATCGTTATCTTTTAAAAGCGATTAAACAGCCATCATTAATTTTACAAAGTGAAAATGACGCACTGGCTGCGATCTCTATTGGTGAGTTCATGGCTCGTGAAATGCCTGATAGTCACCTTAAAGTGATAGCCGCTGATGGCCATTGTCTACATATGACTCACCCTGAAGCTATTATGAATTCGATAATAGAATATGCGAAGTAATTAAGGTGGGGGAACATCACATTGAGAATAACAAGGTAGTAAATGACTCTCTTGATAGCTTTCCATGTGGTGCTTTAGTCACTAATTCCGCAAGAGTTATTACCTATATCAATTCATATTTTACCAAGCAACTATTGTGGCAGCCTAATGATCTTATTGGTAAAAGTGTGGATGTTCTGTTTACTCTATCCTCAAGAATATTTTTTCAAAGTTATTTAATTCCGACACTTTTACACGAAAAAGTGTGTGAGGAAATGCAGCTCATTATATTTCATGCAGATGGACGACGTATTCCTA
The DNA here is from genome assembly GCF_014077065.1 of Colwellia sp. MB3u-4. NCBI lineage: Bacteria > Pseudomonadati > Pseudomonadota > Gammaproteobacteria > Alteromonadales > Colwelliaceae > Colwellia > Colwellia sp. MB3u-4. The sequence goes on from NZ_JACGVE010000075.1 coordinate 79,128, forward strand.
TCACAGTGAATGCTAGTTTGAGTGCTAATGGTTGTATTTATTGGAGTTTATTCAATGCATCTAAACGAAATGAACTCTATGAAGAGCTAATAAAAACCAGAGAAACACTTGAGATACAAGCTGAGAAATTGAAATTACTGGCCTCAACTGATGAGTTAACCGAGTTATTAAATAGAAGAGAAATGAAATATCGAAGTAGCTTAATGCTGGAACAAGCAGCAAGATCTCATTACTCAGTAAGTTTATTAATGCTAGATGTCGATCATTTTAAAAAAATAAATGACACCATGGGCCATTTAGAAGGTGACCGAGTACTAAAAAAACTCGGGCAGTTATTAAAAGGATTTGGCCGAAAAACAGATCTTATCTCCCGTTTTGGCGGAGAAGAATTTTTGATCATGTTACCAGATACCAACAAAAGTGATACCTTATTACTATGCAGTAAACTACATAAGTTAATCGCTGAAATTAAAGTGGGCGACAGTTCGCTGACCGTCAGTATTGGCATGAGTATTTGTGATGAGCAAATATCATTTATCGATTTATTTACTCAAGCGGACAATGCTGTATATCAAGCGAAAGCGCGAGGTAGAAATAGAACTGAAATTTATCTGGACAATAGTTAAACAAGAGCTAAACACATCAATGCTTGAGCTCAATCTCAAATACCTCAGATCAATCACGTCATAAGTATTTAAAAGACCTCACTGTCCTATCTAAACACTCGCTGCCTTTGTCACTTTCGCGCAATAATAACCAGCACAATGCGTGTTAGTGGTTACCCTGATGTCTGAGTTATTTAAACCAAACTTTACCACCAATAAATTTATAAGCAGGTAAACCGCGGATCAAAGTATCTCGGGCAAAAGGTTTATAGCATTTTGGGCAAAGACAAGGTTCAACAGTATAATCTTGGCTGATCCGTTCTTTAAAGCTTTTTACTAAGGCTCCTTTGCCGCCCTTTCGGTATTTAAATAACAAGGTATTACAGCCCACACAAAAAATATCGATGGTTTTTGTTGGGCCTTTTTTATTCGGTTTTGCCATAAATTATGTCAGCGTACTTAGTCATTTTTAGTCTGTAAATCACATGAATATTTCATGCTAATGGTTATATTTTATAACAATAAAAAGCTACTATCTAAACTTAATAAGCTAGTTAGCTCACCATAACAGAAATGAGCCTGTTTTATACCTGCTCGACATAATTACCTAATAACCTTTTGTATCAAGCTACTTGCAGATAGATAACAGATGTCAAATCAATGCCCTCTTATTCCGGTCAATTCCCATTAACTTAAGCTAACTCAATTGGACCAGAGTAAAGAGTACAAAAGTACAGCCTTCGCTTTCCATCGCTGGCGGTTGGTAGGTTAACCCCAAAATAAATCATCATTATTTGCAGATACCCTCAAGGCTGAATAACCTCAAATAATAAACCAAAACTGCGCAATGGCTTTTATCAGTAAGCGCTTGCTCATTGAGAAAATAAACGATAGCGTAAAGTATAAATATTATTTTACCCTTTAATATAACCTTCAACCCTAGATAGCATTTTTATACTGGGTTATAGACAGGAATAAGACATGAACATCAGTAAAAGAACTTTTTTAAAAGCCAGTGGTGCAAGTATTGCCACCCTGTCTATTGCTGGGCAAACCCTGACGTCATCTGCCCTTGCTGCTTCAGTAAATAATCAGCCTGATATCAAGGGCCAAAGGAAAGGCCAAAGGCCAGCACTTAAATCGATTACAGGTACGGTAACAGGCATTAATCCAGTCGAGCGATTGGAGCGTATAGCCAAAGCACAAAAATTAATGCAACAACTTGAAATATCAGCCTTGATACTTGAACCCGGCGCCGCGATGGATTATTTCTCAGGTATACAATGGCGGCGCAGTGAACGTGTAACGGCGGTTATTATCCCACGTGAAGGTAAAATTTCTGTTGTTTGTCCTTTTTTTGAAGCGCCAAGCGTACGCGAGAGTTTAGCGGTTGGTGATGACATTCGTGTTTGGCAAGAGCATGAAAGTCCATTCGTTTTAATTAAACAAATATTAAAAGACTCAGGATTAAATAAAGGCAAAGTCGCCTTTGAAAATTCAGTGCGTTATTTTGTTATGAGTGGCGTTATGGCCCAACTTTCTACTATGCAGCATGTCAGTGCCGAGCCAGTAACGCTTGGTTGTCGTATGTATAAAAGCCAACATGAGCTTGAGTTAATGCACAAAGCCAATGAAGTGACTTTACTTGCCTACGCTAATGTTTTCGCTCAGCTAAAAATTGGCATGAGCCAAAGCGATGTAAAATCATTAATGCACACAGCCCAAGGGCAATTAGGCGGTAAAGGCGCATGGAATATGGCGCTATTTAATCAAGCCAGTGCTTACCCGCATGGCACTAAACAAAAGCAAATACTAACTGAAGGTTCGGTGGTATTAATGGATTGCGGCTGCAATGTTCATGGTTATCAATCTGATATCAGTCGTACTTTTGTTTTTGGTGAAGCAAGTAAGCGCCAGCGTGAGGTTTGGCAAACGGTTAGACAAGGTCAAGAAATTGCCTTTGAACAAGCAAAAATTGGTACACAAGCGGGCTTAGTTGATGATGCCGTGCGTAAATTTTATCAAAGCAAAGGTTTTGGTCCTGGCTACAAATTGCCCGGATTGTCGCACAGAACCGGGCACGGTATCGGCATGGAAGGACATGAAAGTGTCAACTTTGTTCATGGCGAAACTGAACGTTTAAAACCAGGCATGTGCTTTTCTAATGAGCCAGGTATTTATATTCAAGGTGAATTTGGTGTGCGACTTGAAGACTGTATTTACCTGACAAAAAATGGCCCACAATGGTTTACTATGCCGCCAAAATCGTTGGACGATCCCATTGGAAAGTTAATTGAGCTGCAAACGCTTTAGCTTTTACTTTATCAATATGGCTAGCAACCATTGTGATCATTCCAATATAGAGCTGGATTTCTGTATTTTATTTTTCAATGACTTAGAGAGGGAATTTCAGTTTAGCTAGAGTGAACTTCTAGTTAAAAACTGGATTTCTGTCGATAATCACACTTAACAGCTAGATTTCTGCAATTAACTATATAGTGTATTAATTTTAAAGCACTATATTTAATTTAATATATATTAAAACGTATTTATATATTGAAAATAACGGCAGTAGCTAGGGATTTCTCTCTGATTTATTAGTAGATTAGGTTAAACTCAATAAAAATCAAGTTTATTTGAATGGTTTTTTTAGGGGGTTGAATTTAGAGGGAATTAACTTAGTTTGTTTATGACTGTGCTGAACTTATCTGTTTTATTATAAATATAAAGGACATCTAATTTCTCTGTTTTAAAAGCAAACGCAGGGCGTAAATCATATTCATCTTCTAGCAAGTTAACCAGCTTTTTTATATTTATTTTCTTAATTTTTCCAATACGGTTGAGCACATCAAAGTTATTGAAAAATTGATTAAAACAGTCAACACTGACACTACCCCTATTATATTTTATAAACCCGCATTTTATCATAACATCAATTTTACTTGATGTTGTTCCAAACATTCCTGCCAGCTTTGATTTTGAAATTTTGTCATTATCTATGTTTATATGATTAAGAATGATTTTATATAAATCTGATTTCACGATGAACAGTTTGTCTATTAACGTGTCCTTTAAACTATCAGCTAAATAAATTGAAATATTATTTGAATTTGCATGCATCAAAAGCTGTATTTTGTTCAATCCAGCAAACTTAATAGCATCAAGTTTTTTTGAGTTAAAACAGACCATATCAGTGCTTTCTTGGTCGGCATTAGATAATGATATTGTGGTTGAGCTAATACCTCGCATAAGAATTTGAGAGTCAAATAAAATCTTAGAATTGCAACTTACTCCCTTTGGCTGAACTAACCACTTTGTCTGACTTAAACTTCTAAATTCAGCTTTTTTAATGCCACAGAAAAATGATATATCCTCAGGTGAAAGCTTATTGCCAACTGATGAATCATAGAGTGAAAAATCTGGTGAGTGAGAGTTGAAGTTAACTTCGCATTGCTCATTGGTTATGCTGGTAACCTTTCTGAGTAATGCTGGGTCTATATTAGTGAGCCTTTGAAACGGTAGGTTAACTGCGAGTGTTCCTAATACACTGAAGTCCTGCCTTTTTTTGGCAATATAATGCTGCCACATAGCTTTGAAGTCGCTACTGATTAAGATTAGTAATCCTTCAAAATATAGTTTTGATAACAGTATAGGTTTGTTGTTTTCAAAAAAACTTCTTAACGTAAAAGCATCACCGTCAGAGCGTAGCATTATAATAATTTCCTCCAATGCATTCATGAGCTGAAGTTGCTCATTCCTAGCAAGTTTTTGTAAAACGGGGATGATTGAGCTTGGCTCAACATACTCTTTATGTAAACTTTTGAAGCAACTAGCGCACTGTGAACCGTATTCTATCTGTATTGGTGAATGACAATGCTGGCAGTGACTAACCAATTCACAATGATGCTTTTCACAATAGCCATTTGCGACATGCTGCCAAAATAATTGATGAGAAGCTCCTTCGCTAACACATTCAGGACAAACTCTAATTTTCCTAACCGCATGACTGCCATACTGACGGTGATTTAAAGTCAGTGAGGCATAAGTATCCTTTTCAAATAACTGCTTGGATAATAGACTTTCATCTAGCTGTAAGGACATCGCAAAATTACTAACAATTCGCTCAGTTACATCAGATAAAACAAACCAATTTACTTGATGTATATTATGAACTTTTAGAGCCATCATAAATGAGCCTAAATTCGTCCATCCGTATGCTATTGCTAACCGTTTTACAAAGCCATATAAGCTCTCTCCAACATTAGGTTCAATGGTTTTTGGAAAAAGATAACTATTCATATTACGCTTTTATCCCTAACTGTTTTTTTACCGTGCTTAACTTTTTTGGATCAAATGGGTTAACACGTTTATCATTTTCGTTTTCCCATGTTTTTGAGTTGATATCATTAAAGGCTGTTTCGAAGTGATTTAACTGTAATTTTGTATTTTTACTTAATTTAAATATATACAAGGCTTTATTTATCAGGTTATTTAAAATTCTTAAATCGCCTTTTATAGCGTAGTAAAAACGATATATATAATTATCTTTAGTCAAATCTACATCTGTAATTCCTTTAGTGATAGCCATTGACTTGATAAAGGATTGAAAATAGTAAAACTCATTATCATTTTCTATCGACATAACCCTTACCCGTTTTAAGCTACTAAAACGGGAATCTATTTGCTCATTAATAACTCCAACTTGCTCAACAGTATTTACACCCGCAAAGACAAGAGATATACCAAACTGCTCTGATAAGTTTTTAAGTTCGTCGAGTAACTGCCTTGCCACTTTTTCACCTCTGTGCTCAACAATATGCTGAAAATCATCATAAATGAGTACTTTGATATTTGTGGTTTTAATAAGCGCATCCCGTCTGTCACGTTTTGAACTTAAATCTCCTGAACGTGGAGAAGGATCTCCTAGTGCAGTAAGTTCATTTTCAAGCAACATTTTGTCGGAGGGCTTAGAGGGGGTCTTTATTAGAGCTATAGGAGAGCATTCTCCTTTTTCTAAGTCAGCATCCCAGGATGCTTTAAAGTGACTCAAAATAGATGATTTACCTGTGCCTGTTACCCCTGAAATTACTAGTCCAGTAGGTTCACCTGCATTTGCACGACCAAGAATGTAACCTAACTCATTTAAAATTTCAGTGCTGTGAGGCATCTCGATAAATTTACGAGTAGGTAGTGATAGAGCAGCATTATATGAAGCTCGATTAGTATTCTCCATGGATCTTCACCTCTACTATTTTACGCGGTTTTTGCTCTGCTATAACTTGAGCATCAACATTATCTTCTTCATTTTCAGCTTCACTACCCTCGAATGATTCTTGAGGTCTTTGTTGTTGAGATAAATTAGATAAAGCCGATTTTAGGTTGCCCTCACCGAGGGTAACACCTGTTTTTTCTTGTTTCTGATTACCTTTTACCTTCGATTTTTCGTCATTTTCAGCTTTATTTTGTGCAGAAGCCTCATGGTGAATAATCTGTTCATTAACATCAAACACTTTACGTGTAGCTTCTTCTATACCTTCATATTTCAACTCTTCTTGCATAGTAAATTCAAGCTCACTCATACCGCTATATACCGTAGGATTGGTGTTTGGTAACGTTATCCAATCACTCGACTTAGGATGGAATACTAGAACTTTACTAATATCTTGTTTGCTATGAGATACCATTAGTTCAATCGGTTTATTGATATAGGAAGGATTTCCGTAAAGTTCGCTATACCACTTACCTAAAGTACGACTATTAAAACAATGTTTATTTGCTGTAATCCCGCGCGTAGGATGTAATTTTCTCGAATCAAGTCTTCCTCCCCAAGCTTTAAATAGCTCAATATCCTCAGGAAAAGTAACTAATCCTGGCATTTTTCCAACAGCATCATTCCATACACTTGCCGGACTTCTATTTCTTAAACCCTCATGACCACTTTGGTGATAATTCTCACAAATGTAATTTTCAAACAATTCACGGAACTCACTTACCGTATAGAACGCTTCTTTTTTTAAGTCACTTTTTTCTTTGTAAACGCCTTTATATCGAGCGCTACCTAAATATCCTTTTAGCTTTGTAAGTAATTGCTTTCTTAAAGTTTTAAAGAAATTCTCCACAAAAGGTTTGCGGTACGGCTTTTTAACCGCTGTGGTTAATCTGTTAATGTTAAATTGTGCTAAAAATCCAGTGAAATGTGTTGAAACAAATGATGCCCCAGCGTCACATGCTGCCAACGACATTAAGCCGCACATAGACCAATCTTCACGCGCCTTAGGCATAACTGCATTTTGAACACATTGTGTAGTTAACTCGACCGATTCACCTCCTTTTCCAACATGATAGCTATATCCAAGAATACATCGAGAAAACACATCAATAGCGACCATAATAATAATGCTACCTCGATACTTCCGAGTGCCATCATCTAACAAACCTATCTGAATGTGAATCGCGTCAAATTCAACACGACCTAATAAATGCGGACAAGAAAACTTCTTTAACATCTGTCTCGATGCCATATCTTTTGCGATAAAACCATCTTGGGCGTTTATGACTTCAAAGTACTGTAATTCACTAATCCAATTCGCAAAAGTAGAAGCAGCAGGAATCTTACCCTCAGTAAGACCTTCTTTTAAAACTTTTACTTTAAATATTTCGTATGCTTCAACGGTTGAAAAAGGCTCCGGCACTAAAATATAATTGACGATAACCTCATCGGCTAAGTCGGTGACGTCACTGCTGAATTTACTATTCCTACCGTGACCTCCTTCAGGAAGTAGAGCATATTCAGATTTAAGAGCAGCAATGTACTTTCTTATCCATTCATTGATAGTTGATAGACCCGGAGGATTAGGGTCACTTAGTTTTGTTCTGGCTTTCTCTCTTGCAATCGAAGAGTACTGCTTCGAAGTAGGAGCTTGAGGTGCTTCAGCAATAGCATACTCAACATAAGTCATTTTTCGATTTAGTTGTTTATGTTGAATATCAGTCAATACTGGTAAAACAGGTACCTCTTTCTTGGCAATAACAAATTTAAGACCATTACCTACCAGTCCTTGCAAAGTTAAGAGCGGCATGTCTTTACGCTTACCATTTTCATCAAGGAGGAGGACACCTTCACTATCACTGTAAAGTATCTCATGATGAAGACCATCTAACTCAAACTGAGCACCCGCAGTAAAAGATGTATAAGAAGAGCTTAATGGTTGCATCTTACACCCCTATTACGAATACCAATTTGAGTACAGCCGTTTTTAAGATAGGTCATATACCAACGCTTTAGTATTGTGATTGAAGGTGTTTTTCTATCTTTGATTTTCAAAGTGACACGATTGATCATCAGTGCTATGTTTATATTTGATAGGGGGGCAGTACCTATCTGCTTATCTACTACATAAGTAGATACTTTTTTTCTATCTAGAGAATTCATGAAACCTCCTTGTTTACCATGATGGTGTTACGGATAGGCTCAACAAAGTCAATCATAAGTCGGTGTGTTGCGAGCATTGTAAAAATGGTATCTGAAGGGATATGCAAATCATCAGATAACTCTAAATATTGACCAAGGGTCATTTCATTAGATGCTTGGTAATTGATTGTTTTTAATGTGTTGCTATCAATGGACTTACCAAGGTAGCGATGCAATAAATGAAAATTATCAGTATTGTGACCTTGATAGATATCTTGCTCAGTGATGACAATGAATTTAGCTCCCTCTGCTTCAAAAGCCGCCCCAATTTGTTCAAATTTCTTTCTATTTTTCTTTGTATCGTATTTTTCAAAAGGTTTCACTTCTTCAATCAAAAGATTGCCATCTTTATCTTCAGTAAAAATATCTGCTGAATAACGGTGTGAATTTCCTTTTTCGTCTTCCCAGTAAACAGAAAGTGGCTGAGTTTCTAAAAAGGTAACATCCGGGTTAAATTGACGTTGATGCAATGCATCAAACTCTAAATAACTTTCAGCGAAAAGCGGGTAGATATTTTTTGTCGTAGTGTAAGTGATAGCAGAGTTAATCTTTGAGTATGTATAAAGCCGTCTGTCTAAGTTTTCTTTGTCCAAGTATGTGAGTAAATTCATAATGTGATCTCTTATAGTTAATTAAAGTCACACTTGATTATATGCAAATTTTTAAGTCTTGCAATATTAGAAAACTAATAAATTATTGTTTTTGCAGCCTTGTCTTTACTTTGCTATTTTTGTTGGCATTTTCATATCATATCAATACGCTTTTTAGTGGTACGCAATGAGTACTAGTATTTTTTATTACTTATACTTCTATATTTTATTGGGCTGTAGGCGTATTTATTGTGTTTTATTGGTGTTGACGTTACTTTGTGGCTGGGTTGTTTTTATTTTTAGTTTTTTGGTGGGTGATGATTAGCCAGTGAAACGTACTTTCATGATATTTTTATAGCTATTTAACTATAAAAAACTTCTAATGAATTAGAGTAGGCAATACTATGTGTTTATTTATTTGTAAAAGTCGCGGTGTAATTAAATACTTTTAAATTAAATAGTTATGCTGTGTTTATGGTGGATGTTAACTATATCACTGACACTTGTGAAAGACTAATTTTGTACTAAAAACACTTTGATTGTTCCTAGAAATTATTGGTAAGTTTACTCGTGAAATTTTAAAATTAATTATCATCAACAATGTAGAGATAACTTTATGAATACTGTCATTCGTGATTGGTTTTTAGTATCTGTTTTTGATGCTTCAGATTTAGTAGAACGTGTACTTTGTGGCTATGTAATTTATGATGCTAGATCCCATTATTTGAAGGATGATTTCATTTGTACATCCAACATTATTCATATTAATAGTTCAAATCAATTAATTACTACAGATAGTGGTAATCTTTATCAAACTATCGAGAAAGGTCGTCACTCAAAAATTTATTTAGAAGAATTCGAACTACTACGCATAGGCTTTAATCCATTGCAGATTGAAGCGCTTCGCATTTCACCAGTGCTTAAAATTCATTAACTTGTGTGAAGCATATGACAGCACAGTAGGTTGAAGAAAAGTAATTTATGTATCAAAAAATCAATTTAAATTATTGACGTGGTCAACTAAATTCAGTCAACCTAGTTAAGCAACCATTTCTAATGTTACCTACTATACTTTTGATCCAAAGCCCTGCAATGAAGTGACCTCATATAGACACCTCACAATGGGCTTTGACCCTGTAACATATTTTAGTATTGCCAAAACACTCGATATACTGGATTTAAAATACAAGGTTACTTTCTATTTTTTTTTGTCATTTGTAAACTATAAAAATAAACACTACAGCCTTGGCCTATCGGATAAGGCTGCGCACTTGGTGCAATGTATAATTCACCTTTGGCAATCATATCTAATGTATAAGTCTTAATTTCAGGAGCATAAGACTCAATGGGGGCGCTGTTGATGTTATTCATACCGCCGTTTACCGCGATGTATAACTGACTATTATCTTGAGTGTCGACACCTACAGCTAACCAGTTTGGACTGTTAGGTTGCTTTATTCGCTTTAAAAAACTTTCTTCTGTTAGCATGAGATCAATGCATCATTTATCTCATGAGCTATCGACTTGGTGTTTTCTCTATTCATAGTCATTCCCATTTATTCATTCGAATAAAATCGCGAAAAGTATTGGGTAATATATTGAATGAAAAATGAATAAAAGTAAATTATACGTATTTGTTATCAAAGGAAAGTTTTTGCATAACCCGTCACTTTCTACGCAAAAAAGGTCACTTTTAAAATATATTATTAACTAACTCTTTGAAATGTAATGAACAGTCAATTAAGTTGAAATTTTAAGAATGTTTTGTTATTTATTTTTAGTTTTTTATATAAATAATGAATATATGAGGGGATTTGAGAGGCTAATTTTTGGCAACATTATCGCGAAAACCTAGTGATTTTGAGGGCTACGCTGGCCAATAGTTATGGCAATAGGCGTGTGGTTCAGTTTGTCATCTTTTGTGGCACAGGCTAATAAATAACTCTTGGTCCAATTTATAATTTATCTGGTTCCGTTAGATAGGATTATACACTAACGTCCGCTTAAGCTCATTGTTGCCGGTGGCGACTCGTATCTGAACATTCACTGTTGCTACAAAGCCGACCTAATTTAATCGTGAATTTATAATCATAAATAGTGCGCTAGAGGAAGTTAGCCACTCGTTAATCCTAACGTCCGCTTGAAGCTCAAAGCCGCCAGTCGCATTTCGTTTCTGAACGCTAACTTTTACCACAGTATAGACATTAGCATCAAGTGACTAAAATTGAATTCAGATTAGATTTTGTATCAAACGCCCCATTAAGAGGCAAATGATAGTTGGCTAAAATAAGCGACGGAGGAGCAAATAGCCAACTGTTATTTGTCCTGCTTGAATGGCTTGTTAGCAATACATTGCACACGCTTCATATAACCACTTTTCGTTAAAACCTGTGAGCCTGATGGATAACTATTAATAAGTAGATCTCCGTTTTCTAGTAACCAAGAAGACTTTGGCATACCCACTAAGCTATATAGCTTTTCAAGTTTAAAGTTTGCATTTACCAAATGAATATCACCGTGATTCCCTGACATATGAGCTAAACCAGATGTGACGACTAAACCGAAAGGCATTTCATAAATGTCTTCGACATTCATTTCTTCAATTAATGTAACCTTATTATTTTCATCAATTAAAACCAATGCCCCACCAAACTCACCGTTATTACTGCCAGCAATAATTTTTTCACCCAAATTTATAATAAGTTTAGGCTGTATAATTTGATGTTCTATAACCACGCCACTTTCTGAATTAGGTGGTCTTCTAGGAAAAGATTTTTTATATTTTCCCGTTTCTCTATTTACTAATTTAAATAACCATTGGGGCTGTGATGAATCTGTTTCACCTAATTCATCAAAAAATTCATTTACCCCAACTTCCGTTATTTCGCGTTCTGTACTTCCTTTAAATTCTGTTTTATTGGGATATATTGATGCATCGTATTCTCCGCATGAAATATTTTCAAATATATTCGCAGAAAGAGAAAAAGAGAATAGAAATAAAATAAAGATTGAAAATTGCACCTGAGCCTCCTTGTATTGCTAACGCCCCAATAAGGGGCTGAAAATTGTTTGCTAAAATGTTGAGGAACGAAAACAGCAAACTGTTTTTAGTCCTGCTTAATTGGCTTGTTAGTTGCCAACTGCACCTATAGCCATGTTTTCTTCTTGTTTTACAATATCTTTGAAGTTAATCGTTGATGGTTCTAATGTACCTTTACCTTGATAAATTGCAACATCTCTTGCTCCTGCTCCCAAAGCCATTTCTCGAAACGCTCTAATTTCTATCATCGTTAGTCCACCCTCAGTTTTTTCCATTGGATGAATGATTATTGCAGGAGCTGGAGATATGAATTTTTTACCAACAAGCTTTTTAACGATTTCTTGAAGTAATCGCTCTCCAATAAAGAAGTCATTTAGCAACGCTCGTGGATGGGAAAAAGGATTTAGTGGATTAAGGTAAGCATTGTTACCAAAAGCAGTAACATCCTTTGCCCCATTTTTACGAGTTTCAACTTGCAGGAGCGGCTTTTCATCAAAGACTTCATTTGTTTCTAAATCCACTACTCTAATACGGTTCTCCCATATTTGAACGTATAAAGTAGAACCAAATTTATTGATAAAACTACGAATCATGAACCAATCCTTCCTTGGCAACTAACGCTTATTATGGAGACTTCTCAGTAATGTCCGTTCCATAATTTTTATTAATTATCACTTAATATTCCACAATTTCAATAAATTAGAAAGATTAATTTAACCAAAACTTATTGTGTTCGGATATTACTGAGAAGTCTCAGTAATATCCTGTTAACACAAAAAGATAAAACACGTTTGTATTCAGCAAGATAACTTGAAATTTTAATGATGTATCAGGGTTTTGGTCATTTACTGAGACTTCTCAGTAATATCCATTTGATAAAATATTTGATCTTTATTTAATTGAAACCTATAACTGTATATAAATACAGCTATAGGTTGGTAATAATGTCTACATCGCCTTTTCTTGAAAGTATCCGTAATATCCTTCGTACAAAACATTACAGTATCCAAACTGAAAAAACGTATTTGCTTTGGATTAAACGCTTCATTCTTTTTAACCAAAAGCGACACCCCAAAGATATGGGAGAGCAAGAAGTAAGTAATTATCTCACTTACTTAGCTGTTGATAGGCAAGTAACGTCTTCAACCCAAAACTTAGCACTATGCTCAATTGTTTTCATGTACAAGCATGTATTCAAAAGAGAACTAACCCTCTTATCTGATACGGTCAGGGCTAAAGCGCCAACTAGGGTGCCAATGGTATTATCAAATCAAGAGGCTACTGCGATTATCAAAGAGTTAAAGCCCCCGTACCACCTAATGTTCAGCCTGTTATACGGGTGTGGATTAAGAAAAGCGGAACTATTGAGATTGCGTATAAAAGATATCGATTTTGACGGTAATTCAATTTACGTTTTTAGGGGGAAAGGGGCTAAAGACAGAATGACCTTATTGCCTAAAATACTCATAGAGCCACTCAAGGCTCAAATAGACAAAGTCGAAGACTTGCATAGTAAAGATTTAGCTGAAGGAGAAGGTAAAACGAGTTTGCCTTCAGGATTATCACGCAAATACCCAAAAGCAATTACTCAGTTTAAGTGGCAATACTTATTTCCCTCAACCGTGAGATGTAAGCATCCAACGGATGGTTATTTTTGTCGTCATCACTTACATTGGACCTCATTAACCAAAGCTCTGAGATCTGCCGTAGTGAAAACTGAAATAAGAAAGCATGTCACAGCACATACTTTCAGACACAGTTTTGCGACTCAGTTGCTGTTAAATGGAGCTGATATTAGAACGGTACAAGAATTACTTGGCCATAATGATTTGAAGACTACTCAAATCTATACTCATGTGATTGGCCAGCATTCATCAGGGACCCTTAGCCCCATTGATAGATAACTTAATCATTAGAAAAAGTATCTCTTTTTTTATTTTGCTGATGTCCTCAGTTAGCATTAACTATTTGATGACGAATGACCGCTGTGGTGGCTCAGGAGTCAGTCATGGTGATGTTCAATCGAGTTGGATGATGCTATGACAGCTATGACTCCTGCAAGCTCATTACTGCCGTTGAACTTTCATCACTTAATTTTACTTTGAGATAGAGACGTTTATTATCTTCGGTTAATGGCACTCCCTGTAGGTTCGTATGAGTTTTCACTATTTTGAACGATCCAGTCATAAAGAGAATTATTTATATCTTCAAAACTATTTTTATATTGGGAATATAGCCACCTTACAGGGCTAACACTTCCTCCTGTATGTGAGCTATTTCTTTTTCGCATCATTATTAGTTTTTTGATAAAAGACTCTAGAGATTCTTTATTCATTTGGCTTGTAGCCTCCAACCATTCATAATCTGAATATGAGTGCATTTTTTTAATTCTTTGAAGCTCGATAAAGAGATCATCGTTAGATCCATCAACTATCAAGGCAACCATTTTTTTTAGATTCTCTGGCATAATCTATAGACCCGAATTTGTCTTAAATGTATCGACATATTGTTTGATTGGTTCCCATATTGTTACCTCTCCGTTGTCAATAGAAAATACTTTACCATGATTTCTATCAGCAATAATTCTCATTTGCGTAAAGTTTGAGTCGAAACTGCTTTCCTCGCTTACCTCTTGCTTTAATTGCTCCTCGGTAACTTTTCCTTCTTTTGATGCTAATTTTAGATAAGCGCTCAGGATTTTAGTGTTCATTTGATCTGGTCTATTTGTCCAAAGTTTGAGTCTTCTCGCCACTTTATTAATTTCGTTAGCCTCTGAAGCTGGTTTTTCTTGGGAAACATCTTCATGCTTAGCCAGTTTTATTAGAGCACTCATGATTAATTTGTGTACCTTTTTCTCTTCACCTGATTTATTAATTAAGAATGAAGCTTCTTCCAGATCATCTTTAATTTCTTGATAAGTATTGTTATTAATATTCATAATTTAATCTCTCAAAACAGCAATAAGACTAATTTAGTCTAATTAGTCTTATTTGTCTAATGGCATTCAAAAAAGTCGATAAATTAAATAATTTACTATTCGATAATGAAGGTCTGGAGTTGGTACTTTGAAGTTACCAATAAAAATAGGTGAACGACCGCTGTGGTGGCTTTTGCGAATGTTATATTAGATTAAAACCTAGCACTTTTAAACTTCTTGTCGAACTACCGAGCAATCCTCGGTAATACAGTTTTTCACACGTTCGGCACACATACGTTCTGAGCAATTTTTAGGAGTGCAATATGACAACAGAAAGTATTAGGCTAGACAGTGTGTTAATTAGCAAAGCTAAAATTATTGGCGGTGCTTTATCACGTTCCCCTGCAAAGCAAATAGAACATTGGGCTAAGATTGGTCGCATAATGGAAGATAATCCAGAACTTCCGTATGAGTTCGTTAAAAATGCTGCTATAGCTAAGGCGGAAAAAGAAACAGATAAATTAGAGAACTACATTTTTGATTAATTCAGTCATTTTTTTGTCCAGCCGGTTGCATTATTCAGTTGGTTCCATTTTGGAACATATACTCATGTGCAATGTGCAAACTTTGCACTTTCGTAAGTATTCTATTGCCACAGGCTGTGTGAAAACTCCCAGCGTAAATTTTTTATGCGACGCTACGTAAATTAACAGGTGGTTTGTTATCAAACGTACTACAGAATTTAATCTACAGCGCCTTTTTTCGTTGATATTATCTAATTACACCAGTTCAAAATAGTTTTCACACAGGCTGGCCAAAAAGCGGACATTAGCTTTTAACGACAAGGCATGCTTAGGATTAGGTCTTGTATAGATAACACTCGTGTAGAAAGTCAAATTTAACAGCTTATAGCTATAATGTTATAGCGTGCGCCCTTTCCAGCCACAAGAAGGACATATCATTGTTGTAACCATACCTTTTGATGAGAAGCTGATGACTAAACCTAGCAATATAGTTACCCCACCAGCAATTAGATTTACAATAAGCACACCTATACCTATAAAAAATAAAATAACTCCCACAATGCCACTAAACGTTACCGACTTTTTCTTTTGCGTGACAACTACTCTGACACGGGGGGTTGGTAATCTCAAACATTATTCGCAATCACACAAATGAGAATTAAGCTCTAAATGTGAATACCGAGAAAACTCTCATTCCCGACGAGATTAATCAATAATAAATAGAAAAAAATTAATTATTAACTTTAGCGTATGCACGTTTTAAAATTAATAAGCTGAACCTCCTTACAGTAAGCTACAACCGTGATTTGTAGCTCCTTAACTTCCCTTAAAACCGATCCAGCTTCATTAGAAACGTTCTAGTTCTATATTGGAATGATCAATTGCAATACATGTTTTTCATACTTTATCTTTGCAACCGACCTGTCGGTCGGTTAAACTAGGGCTATTATGTTGTAAGATATTTTAAGGTAAGCCTATGAGAGACCCAGAGCAAACCCGGCAAAAAATACTAGAAGTTAGCGCTGATGAAATTCATCGAAAGGGTTTCAACGCCACTAGCTTGTCTTGTATTTTAGCTCGCTGTGAAATATCTAAAGGGGCGTTATATCATCATTTTGCCAATAAAATGGAACTTGGCTATGCGGTATTTGAGGAAGTTTATGCCCCCGCTTTTATTGCGCTTTGGCAACCGCCCGTAGAAGCTGAAGATCCCATTCAAGGCTTATCTGATTTTTTCAGTTCAATGTCTAAAGAGATGAGTTGTGATGAACTAGTCTGTGGATGCCCTTTAAACAACCTCTGTCAGGAAATGTCAGGCGTAGATGAAGGCTTTCGTATTCGCATACTGGCGATGCAACAACAGTTAAACTTATTAATTGCCACTAACCTATCGCGGGTTAGCAGCCAGTTACAACCAGGCCTTGATTTTAGCCAGGTCGCTTACTTTATTGTCTCAACCTTTCACGGCTCTTCCAGTTTAAGTAAAAGCTCATTAAACAAAGAGCTGTTTGACAAAGTCATCAAAGAGCTTTGCCGATACATGGGCCAATTAAAACGTTAATGCTAAATTAACGCCTCACTGAGTTAACATTTTTTAACACTTTATCTTCTATCTTAAGCCTAAAAAGCATTTACATACCGCACGGTCGGTATGTATAATAGCTGCAATTAAAATTAACTATATCTTACAGGGTCATCATGAAAAAGCTCTTAATGCTGTTGGTGTTATTCACTAGTTTTGTCCAAAACAGTATGGCAGTTGAAGCTACGCCATCAGTTTCTCCTTATCAAGTCATCGCTGTAACAGGTAATAACCTATTTACTAAAATTGCCAACAATCAAGATGCTTTGAAAAAATTTCCAGATCTGATGCGAGATATTGTTGAAGAAGAATTAATGCCATCTATTGATTATCAATATGCTGCGTTTAAAATTTTAGGTAAACATTTGCGACAAACAACCTCAGAGCAAAGAGTAAAATTTATTACTGCCATGCGCGCTTATTTGGTTCGTACTTATGCCAACGCTTTAACACAATACAGTAATCAGAAAGTGTTATTTGAACCAGAAAGTCAACTGAGGGCGAATGTGAGATCAGCTTCTGTTGATGTCAAAATTATCGACACGGGTAAGCCAGATATAAATATTACCTTTCAAATGCGCAAAGACACCAAGTCGCAAGAGTGGAAAGCCTACGATATGATTGTTGAAGGTATATCGTTAATTAGTAGCAAACAATCTGAAATTAATCGTAGGATATCAGATTTAGGCTTAGATCAAGTGACCTTAGAGCTTGCTTCAATCACCAGCTAACTTTGCTCACTGATGCTATTAGCGCTAATAAACAGCCAGCATAACCTTTAAGGTTACTGCTGGCTTTTTTTTTACAACGCGCTAATTGTTTACTCTGGAGCAGAACTAATCGTCATTTCAGAGACTTTATTAGCTTCAATATCTGCTTGGGTAAAGCGCAAAGGTCTCAATTGTGGTTGTTGTGAATAGAGCAAGGTTTGGTCTATGCTATGATCGCTGCCATATTCATGAGATTGAGAATAACTCAATAAACCTCTAGCAACTGGGCCATCATCGGTAAAGTTCACTACTGTCATCCAGCTGCTACCATAATTAATATGATAACCACCACCTTCAGCACTTAGTATAGAATCGCTATTTTGTGCCAGATAAACATGGCGAGGCAACAATGAACCGTCATTACCTGTGCGGGTATCAAAGACATTAAAGCCTCCTTCTATATTGTGAGAGCCTGCCCAAGGAATTTTGATACCTGAGGCACTGCCATCAGCTAAACTGCGCTCAACAAACTGCACTGAACCCAATGTAGCATCTAATGCTAACCCCGCTGATTCAACATTAAGCTGAGCTTGGGCAAACTGTTCCAGTGTTGTGGCATTATTTATTAAGCCACTAGGTGTGGTCAGCACATTATCTTTAGAAAAACTTTGTTGCCACTGCGGTTTTTTATGAAATAAAAAGGCAAACTCTCGAAATAAATGTGCCGCACTACTATTTTTATTAAAAGTACCATCCCAAAGCGCTAATGCCGCACAACCGTCACTTATATCAACGTCCTGTGTTTCAAGGCTAACCACTGTACTGCCTTGTGCTTGGCAAATGCTTAAAAGATCAGTCAGAATATTTTCAGCCAAATAGCTGCGATTACTTAATAAGGCTTGTTCGACCTCTGCCGGATTAAATAAACCATCGCTGCCGGCACTATCTACCAATAATTTCTGTGCCAAGCGAGAACGCAAAGACTGCTGATTATCTACCGCACCATATAAAGGTGAAACACCTGTTATAGGCGCATTAATATTGGTAAGCCAATAGCTGTCATTTGAATTTTGGACAGAGTCAGTGCCAGAATATTGGGGTGCATTTTCATAGGGTACAGCGCGATCAAAATCAAATGCGGATAAAAATCCCGGTAAAACAGTAAAGCCCGCAGCTTGCTTAGCACCAACAAGCAATGGATTTGTGGTCATTTCATTAATGGCTGTCGCAGTTAAATTGGGCACCGTTGAGTCATCAATATAGAAAACATTACCGTCACTATCTGCTGACATAGTATTGTTAAAAATCACCCCATCATAATCAACAAAGGCTTGTTTAAATTCAGCAATATTACCCGCTAAATTCATCGCTAACCAGTGGTCGATAATATCGACATTACCCAAGTTAGCATCTTTTATGGCAAAGGCACTACCACCAGGGCCCCATGCAAAACTTCCCGGAACAACAACCATAGGGCCATGATGGGTTGAGTAAGTCATTTTCGCGAGTTTAATCGTTTGGCCTGGCCCCACAGCAACATCAATGGCGATTTCTTTACCTGTGATTAAACGGTTTGCTCCGTCAATCACTTGCGACATTTGTGCCGGATCGTTTGGATTCAATGTCAACTGATAAACCACAAAGTGCTCAGCTGATGAAAAAGTATGGGTCCAAGCGACATTTTCATTAAAACCAATATTTACGACTCCTGGCATGCCGGTAAGCGAACTCCCCATAACATTCAAATGCTCAGGAATAGTAATATGGAATTGCCAAAAGCGTAAATTTCCCGTATGTGGAAAGTGCGGATTCGCTAACACCATACCTTTACCGTTTTCAGTTTTATCTTTACCTAAGCCCCAGCCGTTTGAACCCAAATCACTTGGGTTCTTTTCAGGGAGTGTAACAACCGGATTTGAATTAACTTTATAGCGATTAACATCAGCACTTTGTGGATAAGGTGCGAAACTTTCTCCTGGAGGAGCAGCTAAAAACATCGGGCCAAGAAAGTTTGCGGCTCCTGGTAACAAAGCAATACCGAGTGTGTAAGTCAGCATATCAATATCACTAATCGGCTGTACCCAAGGCATGTTGGCACATGAACCATCAATATTAGCAACACCCGTATCGGCTAAGTATTTATTATAACCTTGTGCATAGCCTGACAATAAAGCTTGGCTATTGCTTGAAAGTGACTTTATATTTTGTGCTGCATGCGCTCTAATTCCTAAGGTTAAAAAACCAAAGTCATTAATTAAATGCGCTGAGTCACCTGAACTAGGCACAATATCAGGCCCATAATACTTTGCGCGTTGTGAGTTATATTTTAGAATTTGATCGGCAAGCATACAGATATTATCTTTAGCGAATGCATAACCCACGCCATACGACATGCTCTCTAAGTTGTCGGCGGTAATGTGCGGTACACCATAATCTGTCCAACGAATATTTGCTGATAATACGCCATCGCCGTCAAATGAAGGTACAGGTGTAACGACAACTGGCGGCGTAATCGGCTCTGGTTTTTCAGGTTCTGGTGTGCCAATATAGGTGTAATCACCGCCCCCACATGCTGATAATATTGAAAATAATCCTATGATTGACATAGGCTTTATTATATTTTTAATTGAATAATTCAAAACAAACTCCTTTTTAGTTCTCTTATTTTTTATCATACCTAAACTATTTTTGCCCTATCATATTTGCACAATAAACAACCAACCTCAAACCCTTATTAGCAAAATCGCTGTAGTGAAATACTACAAAAAAGTCTTTTTTATTAATTTCAGTCAATAAAAAGTAAAAGCATTTTTCTTTCACTATTAAATAGCACTATACTCACTAAGTGGTCATCAATTTGCGTATAAATAATGCTTGCACCTAGTCTACCAAAAAATGAAAAATGTCGATTAGCGTCGTTAGATGCTCTGAACATATTAGATACTGATCCTGATGAGCGATTTGATCGCGTTACTCGCCTAGCTAAAAAGCTATTTAATGTGCCTATTGCACTGGTTACTTTAGTTGATAAAGAGCGCCAGTGGTTTAAATCTTCAATTGGCTTAGACGCCAAAGAAACGCCCAGAGATATTTCTTTTTGTGGCCATGCAATTCACCAAAAAAATACATTTATTATTGAAGATGCCTTACAAGACGTGCGTTTTTTTGATAATCCTTTGGTTGTCGACCTACCTGATATACGTTTTTACGCTGGTCATCCCATTGCCTCACCAAGCGGTGAAAACATAGGAACCTTATGTATTATAGACACAAAAACAAGAACCCTAAGCGAGGATGAAATTGCTTCGTTAACAGAGTTGAGTGCCTTAATAACGGATGAGTTTATTTCATGGCATTGGGCTACTATGGACGAACTAACCAATATAACGAATAGAATAGGTTTCAAACGTTTAAGTCAACATTCTATTGATAGGGCTGTTAGACAAAACAATGACTGTCATCTGGCTTATTTTGATCTTAATGACTTTACATTACTCAATGACAATTATGGCCATATGATTGGCGATCAAGTATTAAAACTATTTGCTGAACAATTAAAAGTCAGCTTTAGAGTGTCTGATGTTTGTGCCCGAATAGGCGGTGATGAGTTTGTGGTATTGCTGAGCGATACAGAGCTTGAAACAGCTAAACAAGTGATAAAACGTTTTGCTTATAATTTAATTTCTGTCAGTAAACACCTAGATCTACCTTACCAAATATCTTTTGCGCATGGCATTGTATCTTTTGATCAAAAAAAGCATATTAATATTGAGCATCTGCTTAGTGATGCTGATCAGGTGATGGATGAAAAAAAAGGCAAAAAATAAGCATTATTAGCCCAACATCGTGGTACAAAAACCCAGTCACTGAACAGCGTTAAATTAATCATATTAATTTAACGCTTAACGGTCTTTAAACAAAACCTTACACCAATTTACTGCCCTGAAAAATTTATTTCACGCAACCTTTTTGATTTAAGCTGATGTTTATATAGTATTTTAAAATAAATAAAAGCACATGGCATTCATTAAATTATGCTGCTAATGGTGATGGTTTGTTGGCTGTTAGCTTTACAAATCTATTATTGCTCGTCATCACTTAACAATATTCTTTAACCTTAATAACTTAAATTTTATAACTTAAATTTGTACAACATAAGCTTTACGACATAGGCTTTTTGAATAATTTTTTGCCTTCGGTTAATAAATGTTGCACCCCTGGATGTTTTACTTTCCGTTCAGGGGATATTAAGTAGTAATGCTCGATAATATCGTTAGTTCTACCAATAATTTCAACGTCAAACTGCTCAACAACATGATTTTCAATCATAGTGGGCGCACAAAAAATACCGTATCCCGCCTGGCCAAAATATTTAGTTAACACTGAATCATCAAACTCGCCAATTACCTTGGGGGAAATATCTAATTCATTAAACCAAGACAAGACGTTTAAATGTTGGTTTGAGCCTTCGCCAGCGGTAAAAAAAGGTATACCATCAAGTGACATTGGAAAGTCGCCTGTTAATGATTGCGCTAATTTTTTGTCAGCAAAAAAACTTAAGCCACATTTACCTATCAAGTGACTATAGGCTTTTAATGGTGAACCTGTCGGCAGTGGAGTATCACTTAATACCGCGTCCAATTTATTCATCGCAAGCTCTCCAAGTAAAACATCTAAGCTAGTTTCCTTACACACCAGCTTGATAGAATTGTCTATGTCATAGATAGATTTCAATAAATTAAATGAAAAAACTTTCGCGATAACATCGGTGACGCCAATGGAAAAACGAAAAGAAAAATCAGTTGAATGATTTTTTAATGAATGCAGCAGTTCATCGCCTAAACTAAATATCTCCTGGGTATAACGAAAAGAAATACGCCCCATGTCATTAAGGACCAAACGCTTACCTTTACGTTCAAATAAGCTATAGCCTAATTGTTCTTCTAATAAATTGAGTTGAGCGCTCAGGGTTTGTGGTGTGATATGCATAACCTTTGCCGCCTGAGCAATACTGCCATGTGTTGCTATTGCATGAAAATACTGTAAGTGATGATAATTAAGCTTAGCCATATAACCTCTTTAATTTCCCTGTCACTGTTTAGCCTTCTAGCACTATACCTTAGCAACTTTTTGTTGATAAAAACACAGCTACAGTCGACTTTCATTGCGTTGAATTATTAGCTATAAATGTGTCATACAAGTTTAATTAATTTGCGGGGCTATTTTACACCTAGGGAAAATGACCAAATACAAGACATTGATTTTAATAACGCGTTGTTCAGCACAATAGGCTCCTGCATGGTCTAACCAGTTGTATACATGCAACGATAATTATTAAATAAATAACGCAGGAATGGCTGGTTTTAACCAGGTGAAATGAGCAGAAAATTAGTGATATTGGTATGAGCTAGATCAAAGGAGATTTTATGGCAGAAAACATTATTGTTCTACGTTGGAAACAATTTATCCAAACTGATGCGAGTTCTGGCATTATTTTAGTATTAGCCGCAGTACTGGCATTGATAATGGCTAACAGTTTTTTTAGTCAGAGTTACAATGACTTCCTTGAGTTCCCCGTGAGCATTACGTTAGGCACCTTTGCTATCAGTAAACCCTTAGTCTTGTGGGTCAACGATGGTTTAATGGCGTTATTTTTCTTTGTTGTTGGTTTAGAGATTAAGCGTGAATTATTTTACGGCCAGTTGTCACGTCCTGATCAGGTGGTACTACCCTTTTTGGCTGCTATTGCCGGTATTATTTGCCCAGCATTAATTTATGTGGCTTTTAATTATCAAGATGCGGTTGCTATGAATGGTTGGGCAATTCCTTCCGCAACAGATATCGCTTTTGCCTTAGGCATTTTTATTTTATTTGGCAAATACTTACCCCCTAGTTTAAAGCTGTTTCTGTTATCTGTTGCTATTATTGACGATATTGGTGCAATTATTATTATCGCCATATTTTACTCACAAGAGCTAGCCACCAACTCGCTTATTATCGCGGGTATAGGTTTAGTGACACTCTTTATTTTTAATCGACTTAAATTAGAGAACAAAGCGCCTTATATATTACTGTCAATTATCGTTTGGGCTGCGGTATTAAAATCAGGTGTACATGCAACTTTAGCCGGTTTTGCCGTCGCTTGGTTTATTCCTATCGCCCGTGAAAAGTCACAGTCTATGTCATATCAAATTGAACATGGCTTGCATCCATGGATAGCGTTTTTTGTGCTACCACTTTTTGCCTTTGCCAATGCGGGTGTGGGCTTAACCGGGGTTTCAGTTAATGAACTTTTCACACCCATATCCATAGGTATTATTGGTGGATTATTCATCGGTAAACAATTAGGTATATTCGCGGCTTGTGTTATTGCCGTGAAACTAAAACTATGTCGCTTGCCCAAAGACGCCACTTGGACACAATTATACGGCGTATGTTTACTTTGTGGCGTAGGCTTTACTATGAGTTTATTTATTGGCTCACTCGCCTTTGAAGAGCAGGGTTTGGCTTATCAAACCCAAGTAAAAGTTGGCGTGTTAGTTGGTTCATTAATATCAGCCGTTGCTGGTGCTTGGTTAATCAGTCGATCTTCAAACAAATTAACCGTAACAAAAGGACAAAAAAATGAAAAATTTAAAACTTCTAATACTTAATATGGCTGCAATTGGGCTATTGGCTATGTCTACAGTAGTAAAGGCTGACTTTAAGTCTGACATTATCAGTTCTTGTAAAGCTTACCAACAAGGTGACGACAAAAGTGAAATAAATGCCTGTAAGCTATATATAGATGGCTTTATTGACTCGTCATTACTCAACGATGATGGTGTGGTAAAACCCAAGGCAATGATTGAGCGCACAGCTCCTGAACAAAGCGATTTTTTAAAGCGAGCTTATCGAACACGCGTGTTAACAACATCTTCCATGTTGAGTAATGAAGAGGCGTACCAATTTTGTATTCCACGTGAGTATGACAGAAAAGAAATTGCTTCATCGATTGCTAAATCTATGGATATTAATCAATTAGCTGATAAGCAACTTAAACAGGTGATATTTGAAACTCTGATTGCTGACTTTCCTTGTTAGCACTATTGATATTGCTTTAATCCAACAGCAGATCTTGTTCACAACACCTTGTTATGAACAAGATAAATTCGATACTTTTCAAGCAAACATGAGTTATGTTTGCTATTTATACTCCAAATGGTAGATGGTTTTCAGGACTACTTGAAGCACTTCATCAAGTTGAAAAGTCTCAATTCGTTAACCATACCTGAAAACAACATGAGGTTGATGATACCCCACCTTTTGCCAAGAAAAATTATGCATTGCCGCCTAAAGCGATCCATGCTTTTAGAGCGGTCATCAACCAACCGAATGCTTAATGCCTATCAAGTTATAACGACTCCCATGCAGGTGATTAGCCTCGACCTATCACTATGGGGTTAGTTAATATGCCACACGCCCAGCAATGATTAAGCTATAAAACTAATCCTTTTGATTTATATAAATTATTTTTAATTACCCTTGATATAAATACTCAAAATTTGGAATGTTACTTTCCCAAATAGGTGTGGTTTTACCAATATATTCTCGAACCGCGTCAAAGAATAGTCGCGTTCTTACTGGCAGATCTCGATGAGGATATATCGCATACATGGCGCTATAATCTGACAATTGTATATCTGTCAGCAGGGGGACTAACTGTCCATCAGCAACTTCATTGCCAAGGGTCAACGCCGGCACTACCACAAATGCAGTGCCAGACAGCGCTTTTAATAACAATACCTCGGCATCATTCGCTCGAAAGATACTTTTTATAGTTTTTTCACGCCTATCGCCATGTTGATCAATCGTGCTAATACTGGTGACTCGTAGCGAATTACTGGTATAGCTTGCCGCTGGCAATAGTGCGAGTTCATCGATAGTTTTAGGCATGCCATAGGTCTGGATAAATTCGGGTGACGCCAAAATAATCATGCGATTACGGGCCAGTTTTCGGGCAATCAAGGTCGAGTCTTTAGGTTCGCCAATACGAAAAGCCAAGTCAAAACCTTCGGCAACAATATCCATCACACGATCGTCTAAACGTAGTTCCACTTCAACTTGCGGAAAACGTTTTTGAAAATCATTGATCACAGGTTGTAAGTATCGCTTAGCGATGATGGTTGGCGAGGTGATTTTTAATACCCCTCGTGGTTCTTGATGATAATTTTCCGCCAACCTAACGGTTTGTCCCAGTAACTCACGCAGCTCCCGAGATTTTTTTATCATTTCAGCACCCGCAGCAGTCAGTGAAAAAGACCGGGTTGTTCTATTTAATAGCCTGACACCCAAATCATCTTCAAGTCGGCTAATTTGTTTTGAAATAACCGAGCGGTCAATGTTCCTGCTTTGCGCTGCGCTGGTAAATGAGCCAAGTTCGACCACATCTAACAACATTAATAACCGGCTTGTTGTATCCATTATTTATTCCGTATCACACCCATTGGTGCAATTTTGGCACTAATGTATTTAAAAATCTATACTTTTTGTCCACACATTAGTTACGTATCATGCACGCCATTATCCTAGAGTATTATTTTGAGCAAAACGAGAATCATGATGAGTAAAAATATTTTTATGGCCGCTATCCTCACCCTCAGCTTAGCAATAACCGGCTGTGCAGAAGAGCCAGAGCAAAAAAAAGCAGCACAACCTTTGCAAGCTATTGATGTTGCGGAGGTGTTGGTTAAACCTGTACAAAATTGGCATATTTATACTAGCCGTTTAGAATCTCCCCAAGACGTCGCTTTAATGCCACGAGTTTCAGGTGTTATTAACCACATCGCTTTTAAAGAAGGCGATGATGTCAAAGAAGGCGACTTATTATTTCAACTTGACGATCGCCCTTTTGCCGCCGTTGTTGCTAGTTTGGAGGCACAAATTCTCAGTGCAAAGGCCGCATTAGGTCAAGCGAAAAGTGAAGCCAAACGTGCAATACGCTTAACAGCGCAAAAAGCTATCTCTGAAGAGCAAGCTGAGTCTCGCACCTCGATTTTACACCAACGTGAAGCACAGCTAGCCGCATTGCAAGCACAACTCACTTCCGCAGAACTTGATTTAGAATTTACTGCCATTCGATCACCTATTAATGGTGTAATTTCACGCGCGAATATCACCCGTGGTAATAACGTACTTGCCGGCCAAAGTATCCTCACGTCAATCGTATCTAATCATGAAATGTATGCTTATTTTGATATTGATGAACGCACTTGGAATAGTTCATTTGCTGATATCACTGCAGCAAGTAAACAACAAGTGGTAATGCAAAAACTCGGACAGAAACACTTTAGCCATGAGGGTTACATTAATTTTATTGATAACCGCATTAATTCATCAACGGGTACATTAAGAGTGCGCGCCATCTTTGAAGGTAAACATAAGCAAGTAAACGATCAACTACGTGCGGGATCTTTTGCCCGCATTAAGCTCGCAGCTAATGCCATCACTAAGCAAATTATTATACCTGAACGTGCCATAGGTACAGATTTGAAAAATCGTTTTGTGCTTACGGTAGATAAAAATAACGTTCTAGAGTACAAATTAGTTGAAATGGGTGAAGGTTACGGAAAATTACGTGCGATTACCGCGGGTTTAAGCAAAGGGGATATTATCGCAGTTAACGGCCCAGCCCGTGTTGGACCTGGTATGCCAATCAAGCCAAGAACTGTTGCCATTGATACGAGCGATATCGCATTTACTTTGTCTGCAATGGGCGATGTTAGCCTTATTGCTAAATATTAAGAGCTTTTGATGAATTTTTCTCACTTTTTTATTCAACGGCCTATCTTCGCGGCCGTCTTGTCACTTATTATTTTGATCGGTGGCGGTATTTCATTATTTCAATTACCGATCAGTGAATACCCTGAAGTTGTACCTCCAACCGTTGTGGTCACCGCTAATTACCCTGGTGCTAACCCAACCGTTATTGCACAAACAGTAGCAACACCGCTTGAGCAAGAAATAAATGGTACTGAAAACATGTTGTATATGTTTTCTCAAGCCACTAGTGATGGTCGTATGACATTAACCGTTACTTTTGCCTTGGGTACCGATTTAGATCGCGCACAAGTACAAATACAAAACCGTGTTAACAGTGCTTTGCCACGTTTACCAGAAGAAGTACAACGCCTTGGCGTAGTGGCAGAAAAGTCATCTCCGGACCTGACTATGGTGGTGCATCTTTATTCGCCCGAAAAAACGCATGATACAACTTATTTATCTAACTATGCTGATTTGTATGTTAAAGACGAAATTGCTCGCTTACCCGGTGTCGGTGATGTGAAATTATTTGGTGGCGGTCAATATGCGATGCGAGTGTGGTTAAATCCAGATGCATTAGCTGCCCGTAAATTAACCGCAATGGATGTGATAAGTGCATTACGCTCGCAAAACCAACAAGTGGCCGCCGGTAGCTTAGGTGCACAACCTGCATCTAACGATAGCCAATTTCAAATTCTACTCAATGTTAAAGGTCGTTTAAATAGTATCGAAGAGTTTGACCAAGTCATTATTAAAGTGGGCGAGCAAGGTCAGTTGATCCGCCTTAAAGATGTTGCTCGGTTAGAGCTAGGTCAAAATAATTATGCATTAAGAGCCCTGCTAGATGGCCAACCTGCCCTAGCTATGCCTATTTTTCAACGCCCGGGTTCAAATGCCATTGAGTTATCCGACCAAGTACGTGCAACCATGGCACGGTTATCAGAGAAATTTCCTGCTGGGGTTGAGTATGACATTGTTTATGACCCGACCGTTTTTGTTCGTGACTCTATTGATGCGGTGATTACCACCTTATTAGAAGCTATTGCCCTAGTCGTGATTGTTGTGGTGGTATTTTTACAAACTTGGCGTGCCTCAATTATTCCATTAATTGCCGTGCCGGTATCATTAATTGGTACTTTTGCTGTTATGCAATGGCTGGGAATTTCTATTAATACCTTGTCGTTATTTGGTCTGGTATTAGCCATAGGTATCGTCGTTGATGATGCCATCGTAGTGGTAGAAAATGTTGAACGTAATATCGAGAAAGGTTTATCGCCTTTAGAAGCCACCCGTGTTGCTATGACTGAGGTTACCGGTCCTATTATTGCCATTGCCTTAGTATTATTAGCGGTATTTATTCCTACGGCCTTTATCTCTGGTTTATCGGGGCAGTTTTATAAACAATTTGCTTTAACGATTACTATTTCAACCGTGATTTCAGCCTTTAACTCACTGACATTATCGCCAGCATTAGCTGCGCTATTATTGAAATCGCATGACAGTAAACCCGACGCCTTAACACGCTTTTTAAATGCTATTTTTGGCCGCTGGTTGTTTAAACCTTTTAATCGCTTGTTTGACCGTGGCGCAAAGGGTTACCAAAAATTAGTGCAAAAGCTAATACGTATGAGCATAGTTGTGCTCGTCGCTTATGTCGCTTTATTAGGTGGCACAGTAACCTTATTTGATGCTGTACCTGGCGGGTTTATTCCTGCGCAAGATAAAAAATATTTAGTGGCTATCGCTCAGTTACCCGATGCGGCGAGTCTTGATCGTACCCAAGACGTTGTACAAGAAATGGAAGCCATTGCCCATACCATTGATGGCGTTGCCCATACGGTAGCATTTCCTGGTTTATCAGTGAATGGTTTTACTAACAGCCCTAATAGCGCGATTGTTTTTGTCACCTTAGACGCTTTTGAAAAACGTGAAGATGTTAGCTTGTCGGCTATGGCTATTGCCGGACAACTTAATCAACGATTTAGTGTGATTGATGCGGCCTATGTTGCTGTATTTCCACCACCACCTATTCAAGGCTTAGGTACAACTGGTGGCTTTAAATTGCAAATTGAAGACCGAGATAACAAAGGCTTTGAGGCGCTATTTAATAGCTTGCAAAAAGTCATTACAAAAGCACAACAAGACCCTGCCCTCGTTGGCTTGTATTCAAGCTTTCGTATTCAAACACCACAAATGGATATTGATATTGACCGTGAACAAGCCTTGATACAAGGCATTGCATTAGACGAAGTATTCAACGCCTTGCAGATTTACTTAGGGTCAGTTTATGTCAATGATTTCAATTTATTTGGTCGTACTTATCAAGTTAAAGCACAAGCAGATGCTGAATTTCGCAAAGATCCTGAACAAATTTTAAATCTAAAAGTACGTAACAACTTAGGTAATATGGTGCCACTAGGCTCAGTATTAATGGTTACACCGACCACAGGCCCTGATCGCGTAATGCATTACAATGGTTACCCAAGTGCCGAGCTCAATGGCAGTCCTGCGCCCGGTTATAGCACGGATCAGGCTCAGCAAGCCATTGAGCTGATACTGGCCAATACGCTACCTCAAGGCATTGCTTATGAATGGACCGATGTGACCTTCCAGCAAATTATTGCTGGCAATACCATGATATATATATTCCCCTTAGTCGTATTGTTAGTTTTTATGGTACTTGCTGCACAATATGAAAGCTTACGCTTACCTTTAGCTATTATCCTTATTGTGCCCATGACCATATTTTCAGCATTGTTAGGGGTTTGGTATGTCGGTTCAGACAACAATATTTTCACCCAAATTGCCTTAATAGTGTTGGTCGCCTTAGCCTCGAAAAATGCGATTTTAATGGTGGAGTTTGCCAAAGATCAAAACCAACACGGCATGTCTCATCTTGACGCTATTATGGCCGCATGTCGTATGCGACTTCGGCCAATTTTAATGACCTCAATTGCTTTTACTGCAGGCGTAATACCCTTAGTATTAGCCACAGGTGCTGGGGCAGAAATGCGCCATGCCATGGGTAATGCCGTATTTTCTGGCATGGTAGGCGTTACTTTCTTTGGCCTATTGTTTACGCCAGTGTTTTATATCTTAGTGACTAAAGGCAGTAACGAGAAAAAAGTGCCGACATTAAAATAATATCAACGCAGTATTATGCTGGCTAAAACCTTAAAGTAGCCGTTGGAACATCCTGGCGATTAGGCAAAAAGCAAGGTAGCTAAGAACACTGCGCTAAAGCGCGTTATTCATAGGTTATTAATGCTTTTTGCCTGCAGGTGCTATAGAGCAAGTAGGCCAAAGGCTTGACTTGGCGTTGTTAGATGCTCGACAGAATGCTTTAATAGTCGAAGAGAATGCTGTAGACGCAGTTATTGCGTCATTGCTGGCAAAAGTTAATTTCTATCATGGCTTTAATGCTTGCTGGAGTGATGCTTTAACCCGCTTTTAATGATTGAGTTTACCTATGTTTGATACTGAATTTTCACCACAAAAAGATATTTCAAAAACAATGCAAGCTATTGTTTTACGCGAAGCTAACGAAGAAATTCGCTTGGAGAATATTGAGCTTAGTGTGCCTAAATGCAACGATAACGAACTCTTAATAAAAGTAGAATATGTTGGCCTGAATCCCTTAGATGCAGAATATGCCAAAACAGGGTTTTGTCATTGGCAGTACCCACATGTACTGGGTTTAGATGCGGTAGGCATAGTCGTTAAAGCGCCAAAAGGAGTTTATCCCAATATAGGCGCACGTGTTATGTGGCATGCCAGCATGGGCGCACAAGGCGTACTGAGTGAGTACGCCAAAGTAGCAAACTATGCGGTTTCTGTTGTACCTGAAAGCGTCAGTCCCGAACAAGCGGCTGCACTGCCTTGTGCGGGTATGACAGCGTTAATTGCACTCGACCGATTACAACTTGTTGAGGGTGATACTTTATTGATTGAAGCGGGCGCAGGTGCCGTTGGTCAAATTGCTATTCAATTTGCTAAACAACGCGGCGTAGATGTATTTACCACAGCAGCAAAACATAATCATAAATTAGTCAAATCGCTAGGGGCTGATGCGGTATTTGATTATCAGGATAAAAAACTTTGTGAGAAAATTCGCCGTGAATTAGGTCCGCAAGGTTTTGATGCTGTACTTGACTCCATTGGCGGTGATATCACGGTGCGCAATATTGAATTAATGCGCTTTTGTGGTCGTATTGCCTGTTTAAAACCATTACCTAGCTTTGAGCAAGAACTGCTGTTTAGAAAGGCACCTAACATTAGCATTGTATCGCTTGCTGGTGCTTGGCTAGCTAATAGTTTGTGTGCACAGCAACGTATGAGTTTTATGAGTAATTTATTGCTTGATAGTGTAGAAAAAGGTGATTTAATTGTACCTAAAGTTAACCTAGTTAACTTTAGCGCAGCGAATGTTTCCGCCGCGCTAAACAAACAGTTAGCCGGCGGTTTTACCGGTAAACAGGTAGTGAAACTTAATACGGCATAACGATATTGCTTAAAGCTATTACTTAAAGGTGTGGCTTAAGGCTGTTGCTTAAAAATATTGATTGCCTAGCTAGCTAGATACTTACCTAGCATTAACTTAAGTTAGCTGTATCGGCATTAAGCGATTTAAAGTTAATTGCCCCTGTTTAAAAGAAAACGTTTAAAGTCAGTATCCAGTAGCGGTTTTGCAATATAATAGCCTTGCCCTAAATCACAGCCAATTTCTTTAAGCTTTTGATATTGCGCTTTAGTTTCAATACCCTCTGCTGTGGTTTTTATTTTCAATGCTTTAGCTAAATTAACCACAGCGTCTAATATCAACACCTTACTGTTCACTTCATTGATATCATCAACAAAGCTTTTATCTAGTTTTAAATAATCTAAAGAAAATTGATGTAAATAACTCAGCGACGAAAAACCCGTACCAAAGTCATCTAAGGCGACTGAAATATTAAGACGTTTCAAAATATCTAAATGTTTTTTCACTGCATCAACGTTCAGTATTAGACTTGCTTCAGTAATTTCTACGCATAATCGTTCAGTAAAACCTGCAGATTCAAGGTGTTGTTCTTGCAAATAATTAATAAAATCTTGTGACGCAAAACCTGATGTTGAGACATTAACATTGAGCTTAAATTTTTCTGGCAGCCAATCTGCCCAAAGCTTGAGATTGTTCACCGCCAACTTCAGCATATAAAGATCAAGCTGCACTATTTGCCCTGATCTTTCTAAAATAGGAATAAAAATATCTGGAAATAACAGGCCTAATTTAGGATGCTGCCAACGTACCAAAATTTCAGCACCAATAACATCACCGGTATCAAAATCAATTAGCGGTTGATAATTGCCGATAAACTCAAGATTTTTAACTCCATGATCGAAATCGTACTCAACTTTAACATTGGTTGATTTATTTTGTTCTTCAAGTGCTTCAAAAAAGACATACTGATTACGGCCTTTGAGCTTGGCTTGGTACATAGCATGATCAGCATCAATCAATAATTGATCAGCACTCTCACTCGCATCACTGTAAGTGGCGATGCCAATACTGACACTACTAGAAATATTCAAACCATCGATAGTGAAAGCCCCGGATGTCGCCTCGATAATACTTTCTGTTACCCGACAAATGGTCTCATAATCAATCTTACCGTCAAGCAGTATGGCAAATTCATCGCCACCTAAACGTGCCAATGTATCGGTGTTTCTTAAAGTTGTCGTTATTGATTTTACAATAGCAATAAGTAACTTATCACCAACATGGTGACCATAAGTGTCGTTAACTTGCTTAAATCTATCTACATCGATAAACAGTATGGCTAAATTGTCTTGGCGATTATTCTGACAATGTAAAAACGCGTGTTGCATTCTATCTTTAAAAAGCGATCTATTAGGTAAGTCTGTCAAAGGATCATGTAATGCTAAAAACTGCAACTTCTGCTGAGCTGCCATTCTTTCAATGGCGTTATGGATGTGCTTCGCGACAAAAGATAATAGTTGTTTGTCTTTTTCTTGGAATAAAAAGTCAGTGCTATAACTTTGTACAACGACAATACCTTTATTATCACCGCGACCAAAAGGCACGCCTAACCAAGCTTTTGCTATGCTGCCTAAAATATAGAGCTCTTTGTTATCCAGCATTTTTTGAATATCTTTTTCATATAATAGAAAAGGTTTATCTTTTAACAGGGCATAGCCTGTAATACTTAAATGTTGTGGATCAATAGCTACTTTATCGAAAATCTTTCCTTGATCTAACTCGTCAACAATATCTTGGTCAAGTTCGTCTACCGCATAAGGAAATTCGATGGTTTTTCCGTCATCTTTAAGTAAGGCAACAAAAAAGTTTTTTGCAAAAGTAATACGGCCAATACATTGATGCAAACTCCGATAAAAATCACCCATAGTGCTAGTGGTAAAGGTAAGTTCAGCAATCTCAAATAAGGCATCTTGAATTTTATTGGCATATTCTAAATTTTCAATCACCTCTTCCAGGCCATCAACTTTGATGATTTGAGATATTTTCATTGCGGTAAGAGAAGCTAATGCAGTCAGTGTTCTCAGGTGATATTCAGTGTAAAAATCAACCCGTGCATGTTCGGAGTCAATAACACCTAATAATTGCTCTTTAAATAAAATAGGAACCGCTAACTCTGATAATGTAGTTTCATCTTCAACAATATAGCCTTCAAATTTTCGAATATCTTTGACTAATAGCGCTTGCTTAGTTGCCGCAACCTTACCAATAACACCTTCATTAAAAGGAATAACTATCGAGTTAGACGAAGTATTTCTTATTTCAATATTACTACTTTTATCATGGTTTAAGGAGGTTTTCTTTTCAAAGCCCGACATGCGACTTAAGGTTTCCCCCCCAGCATCTAAAGTGTAAATAACGGCATCGTCAAAACCGAGCTTTTCAACAATATTTTGGGCTAAATACTGCCAAATTTCATTTGGGGTGTTTAATAACAAAATATCAGTAGCAAACTGATTAGTGATGATTAAACTTTTTATCGTTTGTGATTTAGATAGTACTGACAAATTTATGATGCCTAGAAGTTATTTAAAATATAGGTATCCGTTCCTTGGGTTATAAAGCGCTCTCAACGCAAAAAACTTGAACCTTGATTAAAGCAAATTTTTAATGACGTGTCTATTTAGCTATGTCATATAAATGCGAATAGCTAATACGCTAATAAAATAAATTTTCATTAATAATATATCTTGTAGGTGGTGAGTATGTGTCATCCTTCACACTGATATTTACACAATTTAAGTATGACTTAAAGCATAACCATCAGCGATAATTAAAGCTTACTGTGCTCGATGTCAAGTGCGTTAGTAATGTAATCCTTGCTCACTATTGTCAAAATAATTAACTAAAGTCCCTGCTAAAGGTGAGTTCAATCAGCCAATAGGCTTGATCAAAAAAGGGCAATAACATCACGGTTACTACCCTTTTTTATCTGCTACCGACTGAAAAACTAGTGGGTTTCAGAGACCATATTAACGGTATACTTAGGAATTTCTACTACTAAGTCTTCGTCGCCTACTAATGCTTGGCAACCAAGGCGTGATTCAGGCTCTAAACCCCAAGCTTTATCTAACATATCTTCTTCGAGTTCATCGCCCTCTTTGATAGAGTCAAAACCTTCACGGATAATCATATGACACGTGGTACAAGCGCACACTTTCTCACATGCATGCTCAACACCAATATCATTTCTCAGTGCTACGTCTAATACGCTCTCGCCTTTTTCGGCTTCTACTACTGCGCCTTCTGGGCAAAGATCTGCGTTGGGTAAAAATATAATTTGTGGCATTTGACTAAACCTCGTCTACTGAATGGCCAGATAATGCTGTTCTTATAGATGAATCCATCCTACGTTCAGCAAATGTGGCGGTGCTATTATTTAATATCGCTATTGCCGCTTCAACTTCATCGGCATTACCTGTTTGGCTTATTTGTTTCAGCGCAGAAATAGCGCTATCTATTTTGCTGATTTCCGCTGCATTTAATAAAGCGCTATCGGCAAGAAGCGCCGCTTGAATCGACTCAATCACTTGTGACGCTTCAACTTGCTGCTCTTTCAACATCCTTACTTGCATGTCTTGCTCAGCATTTTCCATGGAGTCTTTTAGCATGTTAGTGATTTCATCTGCTTCTAAACCAAAACTTGGTTTGACCGTGATACTCGACTCAACACCGGTTGATTTTTCCATCGCTGATACTTCTAACAAACCGTCTGCATCTACTTTAAAGGTGACACGGATATGTGCAGCACCAGCGGTCATTGCCGGAATACCACGAAGTTCAAATCGTGCTAATGAACGACAATCATCAACTAACTCACGCTCGCCTTGTAATACATGTAAAGCCATCGCCGTTTGACCATCTTTAAAGGTGGTAAATTCTTGCGCTTTAGCCACTGGAATGGTGGTGTTGCGCGAAATAACCTTCTCAACTAGCCCACCCATGGTTTCTAAACCTAATGATAAAGGAATAACATCAAGTAGCAAGATATCGCTATCTGGCTTATTACCCGCCAAAATATCAGCTTGAATGGCTGCACCTAAAGCAACGACTTTATCAGGGTCAATTGAGGTTAAAGGTTGTCGTTTGAAAAAATCTTCAACCTCTTGACGCACTAAGGGTACACGGGTAGAACCACCGACCATGACCACTTCAATAATATCACTAATCTCTAGCTCTGCGTCTTTAACAGCTCGACGACATGCTCGCAGTGTTTTCTTTACTAATGGCGCGATCAACTGCTCAAACTCAACGCGGGTAAAACTGCTGGTCCAAGTTTCATCATTGGCAAGTGTTAGTGATATTTCAACACTGTCACTGTTTGACAATTGCTCTTTAGCAAAACAAGCTTGCTGGGTTAATTGTCGTTCCATTGAAGCAGACAAAGGGCGCACTAAGCCAGCTTTATTGATCAGATGTTCAACCAGCATGCCATCAAAGTCATCACCACCAAGCGCGGAATCACCACCGGTAGCTAACACTTCAAATACGCCTTTATTGAGGCGTAATATGGAAATATCAAAGGTGCCGCCGCCTAAATCATAAACCGCAACAACGCCTTCTTGTTTTCCTTGATGTTCAGTGTCTAAACCATAAGCAACTGCGGCCGCTGTCGGTTCGTTAAGTAAACGTAAGACATTGACACCAGCTAATTTTGCCGCGTCTTTCGTGCTATGGCGTTGTGCATCATCAAAATAAGCCGGCACGGTAATAACCACACCGGTTAGTTCGCCGCCTAGCGATAATTCAGCTCGTTTCACTAAAGTTTTAAGTATTTCGGCCGACACTTGTACCGGATTCACTTCGCCGGTGCGAGTTGCTATTGAGGGATGGTTTTCATCACCAGAAAAAACATACGGCAGTGAGGCATATTTTGTCGTTATATCAGCTTTAGAGCGGCCAATTAGGCGCTTAGCTGACACGATAGTATTTTCAGGGTCACTCACGGCTAACGCTTTTGCGTCATGACCGACAAGTA
The DNA here is from genome assembly GCF_014077065.1 of Colwellia sp. MB3u-4. Taxonomy (NCBI): domain Bacteria; kingdom Pseudomonadati; phylum Pseudomonadota; class Gammaproteobacteria; order Alteromonadales; family Colwelliaceae; genus Colwellia; species Colwellia sp. MB3u-4. Next base: position 115,883 of record NZ_JACGVE010000075.1, read on the forward strand.
TACCCTTGCTTTGATAACTGACCACTGACGGTAAAATATCAGCCCCATTATCATCAACAATAGTTTCAGCTAGGCCACTTTTTACGCTAGCAATTAAAGAGTTTGTCGTACCAAGATCAATACCCGCCGCAAGGCGGTGGGCGTGAGGAACTGTACTTTGCCCTGGTTCAGCGATTTGTAATAATGCCATTGTAAAAGCTCGTTAGGTGATAGTTTTACGAATTTTGTATTAACAACTACATTGTTTTTTCATAGAAAAATCAATGTAGTTGTTAACGTCTTAATTTTTTATTTTCAGCCGTCTAGCAATAGCTCTTCGAGCTTATCTAGCTCAACATTAAGCTTTTGATAAAACTTAAGTTTTCTTAAGTTATCGCAAGCTAAGCTATTAGAGTCTGACGTGTTTTCTGCCAATTGACTTTGCAGCTGATTAAAGAGTTGCTGGAATTCTGCTTCAAACACTTGTGAGGCGTCAAACACAGCTGCATCAACATCATCAGCATGCTTAACTTCGTCTAGCATTTCTCGCAGTTCCATTTGATGCATTAAAAAACTTACATCACCAAAAGAAGCTTGCTCGTTAGGCATGCTAATACCGCGCAATTCTAAGAGATATTGCGCGCGTTTTAGTGGTTTTTTTAGCGTTTGGTAGGCATCGTTAATCAAGGTTGATTTTTTAACGGCTAGCATTTGCTCTTGGTTTGAACCATGAGCAAAACGATCAGGATGTACTTTTTTTTGTAATGTTTGATAAAGTGTTGAAAGCTTATCCAAGTCAATAGTAAACTGAATTTCTAAACCAAATAACTGAAAATAATTCACAACAACTCCAGTGAAATTAATCGCTCATTAAACATTAAAACTTTCACCACAACCACATTCGCCTTTGGCATTTGGGTTGGTGAATTTAAAGCCTTCGTTCAAACCTTCTTTAATAAAATCAAGTTCGATACCATCAAGATAAACCAGGCTTTTACCGTCAATAATGATATTAACATCATTAATGGAAAACATTGAGTCGTCGTCATTTAGATCATCTACAAATTCAAGTACATAAGCTAAACCAGAGCAACCCGTTGTTTTAATACCTAATCGTAGACCGAGGCCCTTGCCTCGGTTTTCGATAAACGATTTGATCCTGTCAGATGCAGCAGGTGTCATCGTTACACTCATATTGTGTCTCCAGCTTAACCTTTATGCTTACTGCGGTAATCTTCGATTGCCGCTTTAATTGCGTCTTCCGCTAAGATTGAACAATGAATTTTCACTGGCGGTAATGCAAGTTCTTCAGCAATCGCCGTGTTTTTGATTAGACCGGCTTCATCAATTGACTTACCTTTAACCCACTCTGTTACCAATGAGCTTGAGGCAATCGCAGAGCCACAGCCGTAAGTTTTAAATTTCGCATCTTCAATAATGCCGTCCGCTGAAATTTTAAGTTGTAACTTCATTACGTCACCACATGCAGGTGCGCCAACCATACCCGTAGCAACTAGTGGATCATTCTTATCAAAAGAACCAACGTTGCGTGGATTTTCATAATGATCAATTACTTTTTCGCTATAAGCCATAATATTTCTCCTGGTGCTCTAGTGAGCAGCCCACTCTATTGAATCTAAATCGATACCGTCTTTGAACATTTCCCAAAGCGGTGACATGTCACGTAAATGGCCAATTGCCTTTTTAATCAGGTCAATGGCATAATCTATTTCTTCTTCTGTAGTAAAACGACCAAAGCTAAAACGAATTGAGCTGTGCGCCATTTCATCATTTAGCCCTAAAGCTCGAAGTACGTACGATGGTTCTAAACTTGCAGAAGTACAGGCAGAGCCTGAAGATACGGCTAAATCTTTTAACGCCATGATAAGCGATTCACCTTCAACAAAGTTGAAACTGATATTTAAGTTACCTGGATAACGTTGGTCAAAATCGCCGTTAACAAAAACTTGTTCCATGTCGTTTAAACCAGCCCATAAACGATCACGCATTTTAGTTACGTGTATTGCGTCTTGTGCTAGTTCTTCTTTTCCAAGTCTAAATGCTTCACCCATACCCACAATTTGGTGAGTAGCTAGTGTACCTGAGCGCATACCACGTTCATGGCCGCCACCGTGCATTTGTGATTCAAGACGCACACGAGGTTTACGACTAACATAAAGTGCACCTATGCCTTTTGGACCATAAATTTTATGGGCAGAAAATGACATTAAATCCACTTTTAAAACTTGTAAATCAATTTCAATTTTACCGGCACTTTGCGCCGCATCAACATGAAAAATAATTTTACGTTCGCGACACATTTCGCCAATAGCAGCAATATCTTGAATCACACCAATTTCGTTATTAAGGTGCATGATACTAACAAGAACAGTGTCTTCACGCATGGCATCTTTTAATTTGTCTAAATCAATTAAACCATTGCTTTCAGGATCAAGGTAAGTGACTTCGAAACCTTGACGTTCTAATTCACGACAAGTATCTAGTACGGCTTTATGTTCTGTTTTACAGGTAATAATATGCTTACCTTTTTTACTGTAAAACTTAGCGGCACCTTTAATACCTAAGTTATTAGACTCTGTTGCACCTGAGGTAATAACAATTTCGCGTGGGTCGGCGTTAATCAAATCAGCAATTTGATTACGAGCGATATCAACCGCTTCTTCAGCTTGCCAGCCGAATTTGTGTGAACGTGATGCTGGGTTTCCAAAAAAACCATCAGTAGTCATATATTGCATCATTTTTTCAGCAACACGTTTGTCTACCGGTGTTGTCGATGAATAATCAAAATAAATGGGAAGCTTCATTAATTAATAATCTCCAGTTGAACCAGCTATTAATGCCAGTCATTCATAATATTGCGGGTAGTAATTAAGGTCTCTAACGAAGGGGATTTGCGAGCTTTCGCTGTCGCTTTATCTTGTCGTTGTGACACTATTTTTACATTTCGTTGCTCGACGAGCTCGGCAAGTGAAATGCCTTTTAAAAAATCTTCAATTCTGTCGCTTAAATCGGTCCATAAATAATGCGTTAAGCATTGCTGACCGTCTTGACAATTACCTGTACCACCACATTTAGTGGCATTGATACTTTCGTCAACAGCGTTGATAACATCAGCAATGGTAATTTGCGCTGAACATTGTCCTAACCGGTAACCGCCACCTGGCCCACGAACACTATTGACTAGTCCGTATTTTCTCAGCCGTGAAAAAAGTTGCTCTAGATATGATAGTGAGATGCCTTGGCGCTCAGAAATATCAGCCAGTGGAACAGGTCCTGTTACCGCATGAATAGCTACATCAAGCATTGCTGTTACTGCATATCGGCCTTTAGACGTCAATTTCATTTATTACCCCTATCAATTCGTTGGCAATTTTACATATCCCTACGAATTTACATGTCCCTACAATATAGTCAACTAAATACCCGACTGATTTACTCAAGTATTATACTCGCCTTTAATAGTTAGTCAATACGAAGGAAGAAACATTAAAGTTTACATCACTCTAATGTTTAATAACCTCTAAATGAAGTAAAGCTGGGATAGAAATTTAGTATCAATAGCTAGGCTAAATATTCGCTTGCAGCAAGCATAATCTCTAGCTGCAAATAAACAATGACTAAATTGCTGGATCAAAAGATTCTGTTACGCTTTCTCGACGTTTTGCTGCCGCTTTCTCATCTTCGTCAAATTCACCAACCCTTAATTCAGGTAGTGCTTCTTGACAAACATGACCACCAAGCTGATTAACCTCTCGACATAAATCAGAAACTTTATTTTCCATTAAATGCATATGGTCAAGTAAACGACCTATCGCTTTAGCGACGGGATCTGGGTTGTCAGTAGCCACCGCATAAGCATCAAAGCCATATTTTTTTGCTACTTTCTCACGTTTTTCAGCGGCACTATCATCCTTTTTAGCGTTAACAATGCGAGCGGGAATACCAACAGCTGTGCCGTTTTCAGGCACATCTTTTACCACCACGGAGTTAGAACCTACCTTGCCGTTCTTACCAATGGTAATTGGACCTAAAATTTTAGCACCGGCACCAATAACAACATTATTCATTAAGGTTGGATGGCGCTTGCCTTCTTTCCAACTTGTGCCGCCTAACGTAACCCCTTGGTATAAAGTGACATCGTCACCTATTTCAGCGGTACCACCGATGACCACACCCATACCATGGTCAATAAAAAATCGCCGACCAATAGTCGCACCCGGGTGGATCTCAATACCCGTTAACCAACGAGAAAATGTTGAGAGTGTTCGCGCTAACCATTTCCAATTACATTTCCACAAACGATGACTTAAACGATGAAACCACACGGCGTGGAGGCCAGGATAATTGGTTAAAATTTCAAAAACATTACGTGCGGCAGGATCTCGGTCAAATACACTATTGATGTCTTCTTTCATGCGGTTAAACATACCACGTTCCTTAATTCTCTATGCTGTAATCAGAATTAGTCACTGAGTTAAGTGACTAACTAACGCTATAATTAATCTTTGTTTTTTTCAATATTAGATGCTTTTGCAGTGCGTTCAACTGAGGCTAAAATACCACGCATCATTTTCAATTCTTTTACATCGGGTCGTGCACGGTTAAACAAACGACGCAGCTTAGTCATCACTAAACCTGGGTGACTTGGCATAATAAAGCCTGTTGCTTTTAGTGAATTTTCAAAATGTTGATAAAAGCGCTCTGTTTCCTCAGCAAGCGGATATTCTTCATTTTCATTCAGAGTAAAGGCTTGTTGTTGATGGATTAGGAAGCTTGTACGCACTTCATAACTTAAGGTTTGTACTGCCATAGCCAAATTCAATGAGCTGTATTCTGGATTTGCTGGAATTTGCACATGAAAGTTACATAACTGAAGTTCTTCATTCGTTAAGCCACTACTCTCACGGCCAAAGACTAATGCCACAGGATATTCTTGTGCTTCTGTGATCAGTTTTTCGCCACAACCTCTAGGCTCTAGCATGGGCCAAGGTAACGTGCGCGACCGAGCACTTGTACCAACGACTAAACCACAATCTTTAATGGCTTCTTCGAGTGTTGCCACCACTTTGGCATTTTTTAAGACATCGGTTGCACCAGCCGCTAAAGCTTGTGCTTGACCATTGGGCATTTCAATAGGATCAACTAAAATGAGATCAGTTAAACCCATGGTTTTCATCGCGCGAGCGGCTGAGCCGATATTACGACAATCTGAGGTATTAACAAGAACGATACGAACCTTACTTAATAAAGAATCTGACATTATCTACACTTACTTAATTCGAGGGCAATAATTAGTTAACATGACTTTAATTAGCTAACAACATTACCTATCTAGACGGCTAAAATAGCCGATAATGTTAACACAGAACATTATCCTTGTACTGAGAAAAAATCACGGCTTTTATATTAGTTTTATAGTGTTTATCAATATGGTCTAGCTCTTTTGCTTATCAGACGAAGAAAATAGGGTAAGTTTTACCTTATTCGTTATGACTTTATCTGACCTAACGGATATCAGTTCATTAATGATAAATAAGAGTGTCGCAAAGTAATAATTATTTTGCTATAATTCGCGCGCTTAATTTTAGGGGTTCATCATCGTATGGCGCTTAAGGTTAACCTCGTTCTTTTACATAGCTGTTTATGACATTTTACAACATATAGGGTAGTCGATAATGCATCCGATGCTAAATATTGCCGTGCGCTCTGCGCGTGCTGCGGGCAAAGTAGTTTTGCGCGCTTTTGAACAAGTAGATAAGATTGAAATTGAATCTAAGGGTACGAACGATATCGTTACTAATGTTGATATAAGTGCTGAACTAGCTATTGTTGAAACAATTCAAAAATCTTACCCTAATCACACTATTATTGGTGAAGAGTGTGGATTAATTGAAGGTAAAGACAACGACTATCAGTGGATTATTGACCCACTTGACGGAACGCCTAACTTTGTTAAAGGTATTCCACACTTTGCCGTGTCAATTGCTTTAAAAGTGAAAGGCAAATTAGACCAGTCAGTTATTTACGATCCCATTCGTGGTGAGTTATTTACCGCAAGTCGTGGTAAAGGTGCTCAACTAAACGGTTTCCGTATTCGCGTAAAACAATCTAAAGAACTTAAAGGTTCTATTTTAGCGACCGGCTTCCCGTTTAAACATAAGCAACACACTGATGCTTATTTACAAATGTTTAAAACACTCTTTGGTAAAACATCTGATATGCGTCATGCTGGCTGTGTCGCTCTAGATTTAGCTTACGTGGCTGCTGGCCGTGTTGACGGTTACTTTGAAATTGGTTTAAAACCTTGGAATAGCGCCGCTGGTGAATTAATGGTCATTGAAGCGGGTGGTTTAGTCACTGACTTTGTTGGTGGCCATAATCACGGTAACTCAGGCAATATTGTCGCAAGTAGCCCGCGCTTAGCAAAAGAAATTTTAAAAGATATTCGACCTCATTTAGGTGATGCTCTAAGTAAGTAAATACTTGCATTAGACATGACGATCAAAAGCGCCTTCTGGCGCTTTTTTTTTACCTGAAATAACATAACCTAGCTCTGGCTCTGGCTCTACAATTTAGGTTATATGATTTACTAGCATTGACACCATAGCTAGGTGATTAGTCTATTGCTGTCCTAAAAATAATGATTCTCTCGTATTAACCTACACTTTCATCAATGAATGAAGCTTATTAGCGTATATACGGGAGCAATTATCAAGAGACGCTAATATCGTATGACATCAATGGCTAAGAACAGCTATATAGCTATGATATTGCCAACACGGATGCAGTACTTAGGTTATTAGCCTGTCCCTACATAAACGCAGCGACTAGAGTTCGATAGGGAACTTATATCCCTAGCCAAGACAAACTTTGGTACTTGGGTTATGTCAGAACATAAAAAAGCCAGCAAATGCTGGCTTTTTAGATAAATTATAGCGCTATAAATTAGCTTAAAGCACGCCACGTTCTATCTGGTTAAGTTCGATTGACTTAAATAAAGCGGTGAAGTTACCTTCACCAAAACCTTGGTCATCAACACGTTGGATCATTTCAATAAAAATAGGTCCAAAAATATTCTTAGTGAATATCTGTAACAAGTATGAATTTTCGTTTTGGCTATCGACTAATACCTGATGATCACGAATGCGCTGGTGATCTTCTTTTACCCAAGGAATACGATCAAACACATCATCATAATATTCAGGTACGATATTTAAGGTATCAATGATGTTTTTATCTAATTGATCTAAAGAGCCCAATAAATCATCTGAAATAAAAGCTAAGTGTTGTACACCTGGACCATTATACTCATTTAAATATTCGTCTATTTGGTTATTGCTGGTACCTTTCCCTTCATTAATAGGAATACAGAAAGTGCCACAAGGCGATTGTAAAGCGTATGAAACCAACGCCGACTTTGCCCCTTTAATATCAAAGTAGCGAATATCAGTAAAACCAAAGATGTTTTTATAAAAATTAGCCCAATGCTCCATTGTGCCTTGGTAAACGTTATTAGTTAAATGATCAACGGCTTTAAAGCCTTTATCTTTTACTAATACAGGTTCAGCAATATCTTCAAAATCATCTTCATATATTGAGCCTTTAGCGCCAAATTTCTCAATGAAGTAAATTAAGCTATCACCAATGCCAAAAATAGCGGGGTAAGGTAATTTATTATCAACGTCTTGCGCTGACTTTGCACCACGAACAACCGCTTGTTCAAAGGCAAAATCGGCATTTTCTACTCGCCAACCCATTGAACAAATTGCTGGGCCGTGGCTTTTAGCAAACTCTTTAGAAAAACCCGCTTGTTCATGATTTAATAAAAAATGAATATCGTTCTGATTAAAATAGTCGATATCGCGGCCTGTGAATTTTTTTGTTTTTGAAAAGCCAAAACCATAAAACGCATTTTCCATAAAGTCAGAATCTGGCGATGCATATTCAATAAATTCGATACCACGTAAATTAAGTGGGTTTGTTAATTCTGTCTTTGTTAATTCTGTCATAGTTGTTTCTCTCATTGTAGCAATGAGGCGATTATCACCGTGAATTCATCGCAGAGGAAGTGAATGAAAAAACTGACATTTTTTGAGGCGTAAATCTATTTTTACGTGCAAGACAGATGAATTGTGAGTGATGAGGATCTAAGCTATAGCTAGCAACACCCACAGATGTAACTATATATTTACAGCCAGTTTAAGGCTCGACAATTCGTTCAGTTAACCGTCAAAAAATCTTCAATAAATTAAGAGACTCGTTATACCAATTTCACTAATTTTCTGATCATTTTACCTGTCCATAAAGTAGACCCGATAATTAATGAAACTGCTATTAAAAGAACCTGTGCTTGAACTGAATGCTACAGGCAAAAAAAAACGCCAATTCTAGTGAGGAATTAGCGCTTTAAGCATGCTATTTATACCAATGAACTAGCTGCTAGTGTGTTGCTCTTTACGTGGACGCTCAGACGATGCTGCTGGTGTCTGAGTATCAGAAACCGTAATCTCTAATGCTTGACGACGAACACGAACACGCTTTAATTGCGTGAATGACTTGTCAGGCATACCTTTAGGTAATTGCACAAAACTATGTTTGTCGTGTAAGTTAATTGCGCCAATGTAGCTGCTGTCTAATGAAATTTCATTAGCAATAGCGCCAACGATATCACCAGGACGTGCACCATGCTCTTTACCTACTTCTAGGCGGTAAGTCTGCCAATCGACATCTGAACGTGCCACTTTCGCTTTACGAGGAGCACGCTCTGGACGGTTCTCATTGCGACTATCACCACGGGCTTCACTGCGACCGCCACGGGCTTCATTACGACCACCACGGCTGTCATTACGAGCACCACGACTTTCACCACCTTTGCTGTCACGATCATTTCTTTCACGTGCATCACGACGAGGCTTTGGATCTTCTTTCGGCTGTAGAGGCTGCTTTAACTGTTTGTGATAAAGTAACGCTGCCGCTAAATCTGTCATTGAAAGTTCTGACTCACTCGCCATAGTTTCAATAATTTCGCGCATTGCCGTTAACTCTTTATCAGCAACAATACTCGCTAACTCAGTACAAGTGCGCTCAATACGTGCCTTACCAATTTCTTGAATATTTGGTAAGTCGTACATAGCAATCGTACCAGAAGTTAAACGTTCATAATGACGTAAAGAATACATTTCGCGTGGACGAACAAATGAAATTGCTGTACCACTACGTCCTGCACGGCCAGTACGGCCAATACGGTGAACATAAGCTTCGTTGTCACCTGGTAAATCATAGTTAATAACTAATGAAAGACGAGGAATATCAAGACCACGAGCAACAACATCAGTTGCTACAAGAATTGATGACGCACCTGATTTAAGTTGGTCAACAGTACGTTCACGCTGTGCTTGGTTCATGTCACCGTTTAAGGCAACAGAAGCATAACCTGCACGTTCTAATTTTTCAGCAACGTCAATGGTATCATTACGAGTACGTACGAAAATTAGCATTGCATCGTATTCAACAGTTTCAGCAATACGCTCCAAAGCTGTCATTTTGTTAATGCCGCTAACTTTCCATGCATATTGAGTAATATTGGCTTTTTCTTTTTTCACTGCCGCAATTTTAATATGCTCAGGATTTTTCAAAAAGCGATTCGCTACTTTGCGAATTTGCGCTGGCATAGTTGCAGAAAACAATGCCATTTGTGTTTCTTTTGGTAAGTGCTCAAGGATCCACTCAATGTCTTCTAAAAAGCCCATGTTTAACATTTCATCAGCTTCATCAAGCACACAAAATGATAAGTTATCTAGTTTAAGGCTCTTACGACGTAAGTGATCCATCAAACGACCAGGAGTACCAACAACAACTTGTGCACCACGTTCTAGTTGTTGAAATTGTGGCTGGTACGATTGACCACCATATAAAGTAGCAACACGTAAACCTTTCATGTGTTGTGCAAATGTTTCAATTGCTTCTGCTACTTGAATCGCTAACTCACGCGTTGGCGCTAAAACCATTAATTGTGGTTTACGAATCGTTACGTCAATTTTTGCTAGTGCAGGCAAACCAAATGCAGCCGTTTTACCGGTACCTGTTTGCGCTTCACCAAGGACGTCTTTACCAGCAAGTAAAGGGGGAATTGTTTGCGCTTGAATTGCAGTAGATGATTCAAAACCTAGTGCTTTTACAGCAGATACTAAGTTTTCAGGCAAACCAAGGGCGTCAAAGCCTACAGAGGCGTTGTTAAGATCAGTCATATAATTTTTGTCTTCTCATGGTAGAAACTGGCTATGCGCCAAAATCCCTACGTACATATACGAGGAAACCACCAGGAAGACTTAAGGCACATTCTTACGTTAACGTTGAAAGGTTAACTGGGCAAGTCTATGGGCGGATATACCCCACTCATTTTAAGTTTCTATAATTCGCTAAGTTTCACTTGGAAACTTTTTTGATTGACGATTACAGAGGCGCGCATTATACGGATGTTGTTAATTTATACAAGCTATAATGTGTATTAAACGCTATTAAACAGTAAAAAAAGCATAAAAACCTAAAAATGGCACTTTACGCTGTGCTGAATATTCTACAGTAATTAAAACGAATCTTACTTAACTGTCGATTTCAAAGCCGGCTTTTACCTTTTTAACCCGTAAACCACCTGAGCCACTTGCCAGGATTTTTAACCCGCTAGCTTGCTCTATCTCGAGATCACCAAAGCCATCGTCAATAGTGATCTCGCCATCTACTTTTTTACCCTTAAGCCACCTGAGCCATGTTCAAAAATGCCCTGACTGATAGACCTTTTAAAAAAAGGTCGCCTGAACTAATATTGCCTGAACTATGGTCAATATCAAAATTACCATCGAGGTCATTAATCTCTATTGCTTGTGAGCCATCAATAATAGATACACAGATTCGATATACTTGCTAAAAATGACCATTAATTAGCAAGCTTGCTCACAATAGCTAGGAAGCGATAAGTTGATTAATCACTTCTGGTAAGATGCCAAAGACCAAGCCAAAGGCAATAAAACTATACACTAATACTTGCTCAATAATATGCCCTCCAAGCGCTTTAACTTTGCCGTTCATCTGATGCGTATCGGATAGCGCATCAGATGGCGCATCGGCAAAAATTTTAAATATCATCGGCAAATAGTAAGCTAAACTGATACCACTAGCGACAATAAGCGTGGCAATTAACCACCAAGCATGAGCAATAGTTGCCTGACTTAAGATATAGAATTTACCAATAAAACCCATGGTTAAAGGAATGCCCGCTAAACTCAGCAAGCCAAGTAACATCAACAAACCATAACTCGGTACGCGCCAAAATAAACCTTGTAAGTCTGCTAATAAAATATCTTCTTGAAAAGCCGCGCGGGTATTTTGCTGCTGAATTAAGGCAATAACGATAAAAATTGATAGGTTAGCCAGGGTATAGGCCGCTAAATAAAATAACGCACTTTGCCAAGTAAACGCCAAACTTTGCGCTGAACTCACAATGATAACAATCAGTAAGTAGCCCATATGGGCAATCGATGAATAAGCCAATAAGCGTTTTAAATGTTGCTGTTTAAGTGCCATCACATTACCTAGCAACATGGAAATCACCGCAAATGACATCAAAAATAATTGAAAGCTGTCGTGTAACCAATAGCGCTGAGCAATAATGCACTTAAGCAAAACAACGAACATAGCGACTTTTGATATGGTGGCCATCAACATAGTGATTGGTGTTGGTGCTCCTTGATAAACATCAGGTGTCCAGAAATGAAACGGCGCAATTGATAATTTAAAGGCGATGCCAGAAACGAATAACAACAGCCCTAGCTGAAAAAACATGCCTAAACCTTGCTGATGGTATATTGCAGAAGCTGTCGTGGCGTTAAAGCTCATATCGCCGGTAACGCTATAAATAAAGGCAATACCCAAGAGCATAAAACTCGATGCGGTGGCGCTTAATACCAGATATTTAAAAGCACTTTCAACACTGTAATGACTCTCTCGATGATAACCCACTAGCCCGACCAAACTTAGGCTTAGCAGCTCAAAGCCTAAAAATAAACTGGCAAAATGGTCGCTAGTAACCAAAACGCCCGCCCCAAGTACGAGTAGCAATAACAATAAATAATATTCATCATGCACTTCTATATGCGCTTTAAGAAAACTATGGCTCATACGTAAAGCCACCAAGGCTGAAATCAGTATCAAGCTAAAAGCAAAGCGACTGTAACCATCAGCTTTTAACAATTGCGTTACTTGGGTTGTTGGCATGGCTAGCAAGCTAACATTGGCTATCAAGGCGGTAAAAAGTATCAAAGAGGAGAATACCGCGATGGTGCGTTGTGATCTTTTCCAAGCCACCAGCAATAACGCTAAGGTGATGCCAAAAGCGATAATGAGTTGGGGCAAAATTGCGCCGGCCATGGTCATGGTAAGTAAAGGTGGTGAGTTACTTGTTATAGACATCATCACTTAGGCTCCAAATGAGAATTTAAGCAATAGCCTTGGATATAAACCAATGGCTAAGAGCATCAATAATAATGAGCCACAAATAATCAGCTCCCTAGGCTGGAGATCAATAATGTCTTGTGTTGGCGTACCTTGAAAACTTGATTGAAACAGCACCATGCCATAAATAGCTGAACCAATAAGCCCCAATGCAGCAATAACGGCAAATTCAGGCAAGACTTGAAACACACCTACTAGACTGAAAAATTCACCAATAAAATTAGCTAAACCCGGTAAACCAAAAGCAGCACCGGCAAAGGCCAGAGCAAATCCCCCCATACGAGGTGCACTTTGCCAAAAGCCGCCCATATCGGCCAAATCTCGACTATGAATACGTTGGTAAATCATGCCTGCGAGCGCGAATAAGGCAGCGCTACTAAGACCATGCGCCACCATAGTCACAATAGCCCCTTGATAAGCCACACTATTAAAAGCAAAAAGTGCCAACATGACAAAGCCCATATGGCTAATACTGCTATAAGCCACTAAACGTTTAAAATCTTGTTGGGCAAAGGCCATTTTCGCACCATACACAATACTTACTACTGCCAATGTCGCCGCAATAGGGGCAAATTGCGTACTGGCTTGTGGGAACAAAAAAATAACAAAACGAATTAAACCATAAGCACCCGTTTTCAATAATACGCCGGCAAGTAATACGCTGCCCGCGGTTGGTGCTTGGGTATGCGCGTCAGGTAGCCAACTGTGCAACGGCACAGAAGGTAACTTAACCGCAAAAGCAATAAAAAAACCTAACATTAAATATTGACTCATGGACAGCGGTATATCCAACATCAACCAATCTAGGTAATAAAAACTTAACTGCCCCGTTTGTAATAAATGAAAATAGCCGGTGGCAATAATAGCCACTAGCATCAGCAAACTACTGACTTGGGTAAAAATGAAAAATTTCAACGCAGCAAAGTGTCTTTTTTCATGGCCCCAAATAGCAATAATAGCGGTCATCGGCAGTAACATGACTTCCCAAAAAAAGAAGAAAAGAAACATATCAACCGCAACAAAAACCCCAATAATGCCAGCAATAGTTAACAGTAAATTAAAATAGTAAAAACCAACATGGTGCTTAATTTCATGCCAAGAAACTAACACACAAATAATCGCTAACAGCCAGGTCAGCGCTATTAATACAATACTCAACTGATCAAGGGCTATACTATATTGAATATTAAAGGTTTGAATCCAATTTACTCGGCTCAATACCTGTAACTGCGCAAAGTCATTATTGTGGTTAATAGCGTAGTCGATAACAAAGACCGCAAAAACTGTGGCTAATAAAGCTAAGCTAATTAGCGCTAGCCATTTAGCACTACCTTGCCAGTATGTTTCAGCTCGCCAGGCCAATGCACCCGCAATAACTAATGCCAGCATAATTAAAGTTACTGTCATAAAAAACTCACTCCTAACAGCAAGATTATCGCTAGTCCAAAAGCAGCTAAATACCAGCGTAAACTACCATTTTGCACTAGAATCAAACTATCGTGCCATAATCCAACATACCAAGCATTGAGCATAATAATTTGGTCAAAAATATCGCGTTTATTTACTTGGGCAAGCCACTGATAAGGCTTAACTAACAGCCCATTATAAAACGCATCAAAACCTAAACCTTGACGACAGAACAGCACAAATTTACCTTCACTCGCCTCAATATGTTGCTCAGTACCTTTAAGCGGCGAACGACGATAATTTTTGAAATAAAACCAAGAAAACAACATACCGATAAATGGCGTTATTATGGCAAGGCTATGTAACCAAGTAGGCTCAATCAACTGTACTAAAGGTCTTTGAATAGCCGCTGAAAACACCAAGGTAAGATCAAGCGGAATAAGTCCACCAAATAAAGATAACAAGGCCAAAATAATCAATGCACTACGCAGTAATACATTCTTTTCAGCCTGGGGTTTTTCAGTGCAGCGTTCCGTACCCAGAAAAGCCAGAAAAAATAACCGACAACTATAAATACTGGTTAATAACGCCCCTAGAATAGCGCACCACCATAACATCGGCCCTGCCGTATTGGACGACCAAAGCTGGGCAATAATCGCTTCTTTAGAGAAAAAACCAGAAGTACCAGGTAGCGCCATCAAACAAATTAAACCCACCACAAATAAACTCGTTTCAAAGGGTAGCTGCTTCCATAAACCGCCCATTTTAAAAAGATTTTGTTGATGATGTAGCGCATAAATAACCGCACCTGCCGTTAAGAACAACAGCGCTTTAAAAAAAGCATGGGTCATTAAATGAAAAACGCCAGCAGACCACGCACCCGCTCCGAGCGCCAGCATCATATAACCAATTTGGCTCATGGTTGAATAGGCCAAAACTCGTTTAATATCAGTTTGCGCGAGTGCAGCAACGCCGGCGAGTAATAAGGTCAGTGCCCCCAACCAAGCGATATAATTCATGACTTCAGGTGCTAATAAAAAAATGCCATGCATACGGGCAATTAAATACACCCCTGCCGTGACCATAGTCGCGGCATGTATTAGGGCGCTCACCGGCGTTGGCCCTGCCATAGCATCAGGTAACCAAGTTTGCAGTGGCAATTGCGCTGATTTACCCACAGCGCCGCCAAGTAATAATAAGGCAATCCAATAAATATTGTTGGCTTGCTCTGCACTAGAAACAGAATTAGGGCCAGTAACCATATTGGCTTGTTGAGCCAGTGTTGTTACCGCGGCTATATTTAATTCGCCAAAGGTATTAAACATTAACAGCAAGCCTATCGCCATCGAGGTATCACCAATACGGGTAACAATAAAAGCTTTACGCGCAGCTAAAACATTGTTTTTTTCTTGATACCAAAAGCCAATCAATAAAAAGCTACATAAACCCACACCTTCCCAGCCCAAATAGAGCAGCACTAAATTATCCGCTAAGACCAATATCAACATAGCGACAATAAATAGGTTCATATACGCCATAAAACGTGAGAAATTCGCATCAGCTTTCATGTAAATAGCAGCAAATAAATGAATAAGAAAACCCACACCGCTAACAACACTGATCATAACAGCGGATAAGCCATCAAGGTAAAAGCGCACGTTAACTTCACCCGTCCCCAGTTGACTAGATAAATCAAACCAATGCCAGAGGTTGACGCTTAGCACTTGGTTTTGGCTAGTGGATAATTCAAACAATAATATCGCGCTAACTAATACCGTCAGTGCCATGCTACTGACACTCATGATAGCCGCAAGCTGCCATGACAGTCTTTTGCCAAAGGCAATTAACACTAAGAAGCTCACTAAGGGATAAAAAGGTAAACTCGCTAATAACACTGTTATTACCCCTTCATCTGATTTAACAAATCAATATCTAAAGAGTGGTATTTCTTCTGCATACGGATTAATAACGCCAAGCCTACGGCGACTTCAGCAGCGGCAAGCGTTAAAATTAAAATGAACATCACCTGTCCATCCGCTTGTTGCCAAACGCTGCCCGCACCAATAAAGGCAACGCCAACAGCATTTAGCATAATTTCTAAACTCATCAACATAAATAGTGTGTTTTTTCTTGCCACCACACCAACAAAGCCAATGGCAAACAATAGACTTGATAAAATAAGCACATGAAACAAGGGAATAGTGGTCATAATGGCCCGCCAGTAACATCAGGTTTTGCATAGTGATAACCGGCGAGTAAACCGGATAAGAGTAGAAAGGAAGCAATTTCAACGGCAAGTAAATAGGGGCCATACAACATAATTCCCACCGTTTTTGAACTAATAACCGTAGCTTGTAAGTTTTGTTGCATATCGGCATTATTAATAATAACGATAATTTCTACTAACAGCGCAAACGCCAACAACATCGCGCCCAGCATATTAGCTAAACCTTTATGCTTAGGTGCGTTTGTTGTTTCATCTTTACCTAAGCCAAACATCAGTACAGCAAAAACAAACAACACTAAGATTGCACCTGCATAAACAATCACTTCTAAGCCAGCAGCAAAGGGTGCTCCCATTAAATAAAAGCAAACCGCAACAGCTAATAGCGACACCACTAAATACAACAAAGCGTGCACGGTATTATGGCCAGTAACCACCTTTAAACTAGCAATAACAGCGACCAAACCAGCAAGATAAAATAAGCTTTCAATTGAGGTTAAATTAGCTAACATTTTCTCTCTCCTTGCCACTATTTTTAGCTTTATATAACATAAAGAGTTCGCAATTCATGGCATTAATCCTTTAATATCAATGGGTGGCCTTTCCTGCTCTGCTTGTCCCTTGCCTTTACCTGCAATCGCAATACCTGATTGTTGATAAAAACTATAATCTGGATATTTACCTGGACCATTAATCAGTAGGTGCTGTTTTTCATAAACTAAGTTTTGCCTATCATATTCTGCCAATTCCACATCAGGGGTTAACTGAATGGCATAGGTCGGACAAGCTTCTTCACAAAAACCACATAAAATACAACGTGAAAAGTTAATACGAAAAAAATCAGCACGTTTACGGCCATCGTCATCAACCACTTGTTGCAAGGCAATACAATCAACCGGACAAGCCACCGCACAAAGGTTACAGGCCACGCAGCGCTCTTCGCCATCAGGGTCTCGGGTCAGCACAATGCGACCTCGGTATCTGGGTGCTAAATAAGGTTTTTCTTCTGGATACTGGACCGTATCGGCTTTGGTAAATGTGTGTTTAAGCACTAACCAAATGGTTCGAAGTTGACTAAACATTTTCGCCCCTGTTTGCCTTAAAAGTAACTGCATAAGTTTGCCCATAATTAATCATAGTTATAGCACTCCCGTTAAGCGCAATACTGCGGTGACCAAAAGGTTTAATAACGCTAAAGGCAACATAACGACCCAGCCAAACTTGAGTAGTTGGTCAAAACGTGGTCGTGGCAGCGATGTTCTAAGCAGAATAAAAAACATCACAAAAAACATAATTTTAATAATAAACCACAGCAATGGAGGCAACCATGAAGCAAGCGGCTCTGGCATTAACCAACCGCCAAAAAACAGTACCACTGACATGGCTGATATTAAGGTAACGCTTAAATACTCACCGAGAAAAAACAAGGCAAATTTCAGCCCAGAATATTCGGTATGAAAACCCGCGGTGAGTTCAGTTTCAGCTTCTGGCAAATCAAAAGGCAGTCGATGACTTTCAGCAATACCAGCCACTAAAAAAATAAAAAAGCCAATAAATTGTGATTGAATAAGCCAGCCATCGGTTTGTGCCAACACGATTTCACGCAAATTAAAGCTACCGGTTAGTAACACCACGCCCATTACAGACAAGCCCATAAACACTTCATAGCTAACAGTTTGAGCCGCCGCTCTCATGCCGCCTAACAAAGCATACTTAGAGTTTGACGCCCAACCTGCTAACACCACGCTGTAAACAGCGAGCGAAGCCATAGCGAGAAAAAATAGTAAACCAATGTTTAAATCAGAAACGCCAATGCTTGGAGAGAAAGGGACTACGGCGAAACTCATTAAGACGCACATAGCACCAATCACTGGTGCTAGCACAAAGACTAAACGATCACTAAAAGACGGGATCCAATCTTCTTTACCCAGAATTTTCAATAAATCTGCCAATGATTGTAAAACACCAAATGGCCCAACGCGATTTGGACCACAACGGTCTTGCCATATACCTATCATTCGGCGCTCAACCCACACCAACATCGCGGCTATAGGGATAAGCAAGGCGATAATAGTGGTTATTTCAAATAGCTTCCAAAGCATGTCAGCCATCATTCAACCCTCCTGAGAACAATCGAATAGGAATGGTTTGATCCTGTATTTTCAAGCTCTCAAGTATGTTTTCTTTACTTTTTTTCGCTGCTATTAATGCATCATTAAATTGAGCAAGGTAATCAACAATTTCTTGCTCACACGCTAAGGATATTGTCATTTCTAGTTGATGGTGCAACGAAGAACAGAGAGCGAAGTTGCCAAAAACTAAAGTGTCAGGTAAATCATTAACAATGAAAATTTGACTGATAACAGTTTGACTAACCAATAGCATTTTTTCGTTTGTCGCTGAAAAAATAATTTTACCCCACTGGCCTTTTGTAACCTCGGCTTGCTGAGCTGTCTTAGCATTAATATAGACTCGATTACTTTGTCGCAGCATTTGAAATTCAGCGGTGAGTGATGCTTGCCAATCACTGAAATAAACATTTTTTTGTTGAACATAAGTCAAGTAATTAGTCACTTGGTTTTTAGTTGCACTACTTTTAGCTGTGTTACTTTGAAAAGTACTATTTTTAATACTCTTAGTTAATCGCCAACAAGGGTTGTTGGCTAATACACTTGATAGTGGGATAAATACTGCAGCGCTTGCCTTCAATAAAGCACCATTAATTTCTCTTTGAAATTGGCCAATCGCTTGATTTGAATTCCACCCTGGCGCCCAAGTAAAGGGCATGTCGCTACTTTGTCCAGTTGCTTTACCTTCCATTGAAAAAGTAAAGTTATCATCAATTTTCTGGGTGGTTTTTGCTTCATGTACCGTGATATTAGCCATTTGAGCTGTACGGCCACTGGCTCGGTGACTCATTCTCGCAATAGCTTTTTGCTGGCTCTTATCACGCTGTGTTTCATCCCCCTTTTTTGTTATTAACTTTGGCCATTGAGCATAAGTATCAAGAAAAAATTGATGCAACTGCGTCAGTGATTCATAGCGAGTTTTTTTAGCCACAACTTGAGTATAGTAATTTGACTCATGGTCAGCTGCGTCTGAGGCTTTACTTGTTATTTTTATACCGACAATATCGGCAATATTATCTAACCAACGCCAGCTTTCTTGAATTGGCAAAACAGGAGGATGCACTTGAAAAAACTGTTGGGCTCGGCCTTGGTAATTAACATAATGACCATCTCCTTCACTAACCGCCGCAACAGGTAAAACAATATCGGCGATACTTGAAAGTCGGTGCGCTGAATGATCTAGCACAATCAGGGTTTGCGCAGATTTTCGTAACTGCGTGATTTGAACCGCTGAGAGATTTGCCAGTTCTTGCTCGAGTAAAATCAGTCCTTGATAGCTTTTATCTGGGTCATTAAGCTGTGCTAATACTTGCTCAATAGACAAAGATTTTTCATCTAAAATCGATAATAACCCAACACTATTACTGCACGGCGGCACAATAATTAACCCTGGTGCTATCAGCTTATTTTGCGCTGTAAACGCCGACATTAAATTGGCAATATTACTCAGTACATTGGCACAAACACCACTGGTACCTGAAATAAATAACGGCTTAGTAGATTTACGCAAGGCTTTATAAACTGAGGCAATAAAGCCTTGGTCAGTGATGCTCAACTGATCTTGCTCAGCTAAGTGCTTAACGGCTTGTGCTAAAGCTTGGTCATGGTTAATCGTTTGAGCATTGCCCAATTGTAAAATCTTTTCCAATGTCGCTAAAATTTTTGATATTTGCTCTACAGGTAAAAGTAATGTTTGCTGACAAACATCATCGAGTTTAGTAGTGGTACTTTGCAGGGAAAATAACGGTGACAGTAATTTACCGCCAATGGTTCGCACCGCACTGTCTTGCCATGATGCAATGCCGATTTTTTCAGCTTTAGCTTTAGCAGCATTGCGCAATGCTTGGCGCACCGACAACGCCATTCTTGGCGCAGTTTGGCTAATATCTTCAGCAATAATAAAAACAAAGTCACTGTCTTCAATCTCAGCAAGGCTAGGTGCTTTGTTTGAGGTCAGTAATTGGGCATGTTGTGCCGCCACTTTCATTTCTTCATCGTTATAGCCGGGGCTAAATTGCTCAGCGCCGACTATATTTTTTAAATAAAAGTTCGCTTCTAATGAGGTACGAGTAGAGCCAATACCGAGAAATTGTTTTTTTCTAAAATGTGAGAAAGCTTTAGCAACATCTAATTTAGTTAAGGCTACAGGTGACTGTTGTGCAATACCTTTAGCTTGTCTGATACGCTGTTCACCATTAACAAAGCCGATACCATAACGACCGCGATCACAGATAAAATAGCCATTAATATCAAAATTGTAGCGATTCATCACCCGACGCACCGAACCATAGCGTTCGCCAATACTTAAGTTACAACCCACAGAGCAATGACTACAAACCGACGGGGCAGATTGCAAATCCCACTTACGGGTATAGTGTGATGAAAAAACTTTATTGGTGAACACGCCGGTTGGGCAAACTTCCACTAAGTTACCGCTAAATTCACTTTCCAAAGCACCATCGGACTGGCGACCAAAGTACACTTGGTTTTTTGAACCATAAACCCCAAAGTCCTTACCGCCCGCATAATCATTATAAAAACGCGTACAGCGATAACAGGTAATACAACGGTTCATTTCGTGACCCACCAAGTCACCTAAATATTGATTAGTGAATGTGCGTTTTGTACCTTGATATGCTCGTACGCTGTGGCCGGTCATTACCGTCATATCTTGTAAATGGCACTCGCCCCCCTCAGCACAAACAGGACAATCATGAGGATGATTAGTCATCATCGCCGCAATAACTTGTTCGCGAAACTCACTGGCCGCTTTATTTTTAATACTAATGCGCATACCGTCAGTAACTGGCGTAATACAAGCCATAACAATGCGGCCCTGTTGATCCGCTTTATCTTGAAACTGCGTAACAGCGCACTGACGACAAGCGCCAACCGAGCCCATAGCCGGATGCCAACAGAAATAAGGCAAGTTTAATTTTTGTGATAACACCCCAGCCAACAAATTGTCTTCAGTGCTGAGCTGATAAGGCATGTCATCAATGAAAATAGTGACTTTCTTTTCACTCATGTTATTGCCCTACCTTTGGAGATTGAGGTGACTGAGGTGATTTAACTGACTGATGTTTTTTAATATTTGTTACTTGAGCTTGCGATACTTTAGTGCGTTTAGCGCTCATTGACGGATTATAATGACAACAGCCATGCTCAATATGCTGCAAAAAATCATCATGAAAATATTTTAAAGCGCTTCTTAGCGGCTCTACGGCTCCCGGAGCCAAGGCGCAATGGGTTTTACCTATCCACATAAAATCGCAGAGTTTAGCTAAGGTGTCTAAATCTTGTATTTTACCTTGGCCTTGCTCAATACGTGTTAGTACTTCAACAGCCCAAGGCGTGCCATCTCGACAAGGCGTGCACCAACCACAAGACTCTTGGGCAAAAAAGCGCATCAAATTTAATACCATAGCCACAGGACAGTTTTTATCATCTAAAACAATCAAGCCACCTGTGCCTAAACGACTACCCACTTTAGCGATAGAGTCAAAATCCATTGGTGTATCTAAATGCTCTGCCACTAAAAAGTCAGTCGATGCACCACCCGGTAGTAGCCCTTTAAATTTCAAGCCATCTTGCATACCACCGGCATAGTCATATAACACCTCCCCCAAGGTTGGCCCCATAGGAAGTTCCCACAAGCCCGGATTTTTCACCCGCCCACAAGCACTGTAAATTTTACTACCAGCATCACTGTTAGGAGAAATAGCCTGAAACCATGCAATGCCATTTTTTAAAATGTGCGGTAAATTACATAAAGTCTCAACATTATTGACTATGGTAGGTTTGCCAAATAAACCACTGACTTGTGGAAATGGCGGCTTAGCTCGAGGGATTGCACGCTTACCTTCTAGCGCATTTATCAAGGCGGTTTCTTCGCCACAAATATAGCGACCAGCACTACAATGGATGTATAAATCCATTGAATATGAGCTGCCTTGAATTTTTTCACCAAGCCAATTATTTTGGTACGCTTGGTCAATGGCATCTTGTAAGCGCTTTGCCGCTAAGTAATATTCACCGCGCAGAAAAATATAAGCTTTGTTCGCACCTATGGTGTAAGCCGCGATAATCATAGCTTCAACCAACTGGTGCGGCACACCTTCAAGTAATAACTTATCTTTAAATGTCCCGGGCTCCATTTCATCGGCATTAGCGACTAAATATTTATTATCCGGCGCCTCTTCATCACCATCAGTAAACATAGGCACAAAACTCCATTTCATGCCCGTAGGGAAGCCTGCACCACCCCGCCCTTTTAAGCCTGAATTTTTCACAATTTCAAGTACTTCATTGGGCGAATATTGCAGCGCAACTTTTGATCCTTGATAACCACCCGCTTGGCAATATGCATCAAATGACAACGGCTGCTGTAGATTCACCCATTGGGTTAACGGCTTGATGTTATTGTTAGATATCGACTCAGCCATTTACTTCTCCCTTAGCCGCAAGTTTTTGTAAAATATCAACCGCGATTTCTGGACTTAAATACTGATAATGTTCGTTGCCAATCATCATCGCGGGCGCTTTATCACAACTGCCTAAACACGCATTAGAAAGTAGTGTGAATTTACCGTCTGCTGTGGTTTGGCCGTATTCGATATTTAAATGTTGCTTAATCGCAGCAAGTACAGAGTCTGCGCCAGTTAAATGACAAGCAATGCTGTCGCACAAGTGGATAACATTTTGACCAACAGGTTGTCGGTAAATTAAATTATAGAAAGTCGCCACACCCTCTAGTTGGGCAACGGGAATAGCTAACAAGTCACTAATGGCAAATAAGCTTTCATCACTGATCCAACCACGGTGTGCTTGCACCACTTTAAGTGCTTCAATACCAGCAGCTTCACGCGTTTCCATAATACTGGCCTCATGCTCAATAGCAGCAATTTCAGTTGCCGTTAAATAATGCTGATAATCAATTATTGTGGTGTTGATTGTTTCCATCACTATCTCTTTATTAACGAGTATTGGTTGTCAAAAAAGCTGAAATTATTGCTATTACTCACTTAACTATATTTTTCAATATTGAATTTACTGCTATTAAACAAGCTTAAAAATTTATCGGTCAACATCTGCCATCACGTAATCCACACTGCCCAGTGTCGCGATGAGATCGGCCACCATTTGTCCTTTGCTAATTAATGGCAACATTTGTAGGTGAGGGAAACTAGGCGTGCGAATACGGGTGCGATAACTCATGGTGCTACCATCGCTAATGAGGTGATAGGCCATAATGCCTTTCGTTGCTTCAACACTGATAGACACCTCACCTGCGGGGATCACAGGCCCCCATGAAACATTGAGAAAATGCGGTATTAAGGTATCAATATCACGCATGGTGCGATCTTTTAATGGTGGCGTAGTTTGCGGATGCTCAGCTTTATAAGGCCCTTCAGGCATATTGTTAAGGCACTGTTTAATAATGCGAATACTCTGGCGCATTTCCTCTATACGCACCCGACAACGATCATAGCAATCACCCTTGTGGCCCAGCGGTACTTCAAAATCAAATTGATCATAACCACCATAAGGCCGCTGCTTGCGTAGATCCCATGAAAAACCGGTTGCCCTTAATCCTGGACCCGTTACGCCCCAGTCAATAGCTTCTTGCGTGGAATAAGCACCAATGCCGACAGTACGTTGCTTTAAAATTGAATTTTGCATGACCATTTTTTCATATTCATCAAGGCGCTTAGGTAGATAATTAACGTAATCGCGCACTAACCCCTCCCAACCTATTGGCAAGTCTTGTGCAACACCGCCAATGCGGAACCAACTTGGATGCATGCGAGCGCCAGTAAAGGCTTCAATAATGCCAAAGAGTTTTTCACGATCGATAAACATATAAAATATAGGTGAAAGTGCGCCAAGATCTTGCGCGAAAGTGCCATAAAATAGTAAGTGACTAAGAATACGAAACATTTCTGCGGTCATAATACGAATAACTTTCGCGCGATCCGGCACGGTAATGCCCGCCAGTTTTTCAACCGCCATTACATAGGGAAAGTTATTCATTACGCCGCCAAGGTAATCAATTCGGTCGGTATAAGGAATATAACTGTGCCAAGATTGTCGCTCGCCCATTTTTTCAGCACCGCGGTGGTGATAACCGATATCGGGCACACAATCGACTATTTCTTCGCCTTCCATTTGTAACACAATACGAAAGGCACCATGAACACTCGGGTGATTGGGCCCAAGGTTTAAGAACATAAAATCGCTGTCTTTACTTTGTCGCTTCATACCCCAAGCTTCAGGGTTAAATTGTAGTGCTGCTTGTTCTTTATCTTGTTGATAAGGAGGAAGCGTGAAGGGGTCCATTTCAGTTGCACGCGCAGGATGAGTTTTAAGTAACGGGTGTCCTTGCCAGGTATCTGGCATTAAAATTCGGCTTAAATGTGGATGGTTTTTAAAAATAATACCGAACATATCCCAAACTTCTCGTTCGTACCAATTGGCATTTGGCCATAAACTACAAACACTTTCTAAGCTTTTATCTGTAGTGCTCAGCGCAACTTTAATTCGAATGTCTTGATTACGTTGATATGATCGTAAATGGTAGCTGACCGTAAAGGCTTGTGATGACAATGATTGATGCTCTCGTTCGCTTTCATCGATAGCGGTAAGATCAAAACACATATCAAACGGCTGAGCTAACTCTTGCTTTAACACTTGCATCAATGTCATTAACTGGTTTTTTTCTAACCAATAAGAAGGAATATCGTCAACAATGTTTTCAACAGCACTGACCGGCTGTAACTTGAGCTTAGGTGCAAGGGTAATAATTTCATCAAGCAAAGGCACAGCTTGTAGCATCTGCCAATCATTACTCGCTTTGATATTTACTTGTGATGCCATCAGCTTCCCTTCACGCTTGCCATTTTTCTTATTAGTCTGTTTTTACTGGGTTTTAACTTTATTAACACATTGTTTAATGATACTTTTCTTTAATAACACTCAGTTTTAATAACACTCAGTTTTTAAAACGTTAATGTTGCAAAACACCAACAGCCGCTTAAATGTGATCGGGTGAATCAAGGTTCGTCACTTGAATACGCTCTTCGTGCTTAATGTCTCGCAATGACGGTTTACCAATTTCGCTGACTTGCTGTTCGCCAACCGCCCAGCTTAACGGTCGTGGCTGATGTTGTATTTTGGTTTGCAACAGCAATAAGGCTTCAAGCAAAGCTTCTGGCCTTGGCGGACAACCCGGCACATAGACATCAACCGGGATAAACTTATCAACCCCTTGCACAACACTATAAATGTCGTACATACCGCCAGAATTAGCGCAAGATCCCATGGAGATAATCCAACGAGGTTCTAATAATTGTTCATAAAGGTGTTGGATCACCGGCGCCATTTTTCGAAAGCAAGTACCTGAAATCACCATTAAATCAGCTTGTCTTGGCGTTGCACGAATCACTTCAGCGCCAAAGCGAGCAATGTCATGTCGCGAGGTAAAGCTCGTTGCCATTTCGACATAACAACAACTTAAACCAAAATTAAACGGCCATATGGAATTTTTACGCCCCCAATTCACCATGTCATCAAGCTTAGCAAACAGAACACTGCGCTTTAATTCTGCTTCAGAAACCCCTTTCATCTCCCCCATAGCGTCATCTAATTTTGCTTTCGTCAGTGACCATTCCATTATTGCTGTCCTTTAGTTTGATCAAAAAGAGTTTTATCAAAGAGGCTTTGCTCAACGGGCTGGTTTTCAACTTGTTGCAAACGCTGCAGTTGTGTTGCTCTAAAAGGTTGATGGCGTCGGGTTAACTCTAATGCGCCAATACGAATTAAATAAATTAATGCCGCCAGTAATACCGTAATAAAAATACTGGCTTCGATAAAACCTGGCCAACCCACCTCATCAAAAGCAATAACCCAAGCAAAAAGATAAATGGTTTCTAAATCAAAAATGACAAAAAAAATGGCATATAAAAAGAAGTGATTAGTAAAGCGGGTTTTATTGTCAGAGACAGAAACAATGCCGGATTCATAAGGGGTGTTCTTCGCTCGCTGTTTACCTTTGGGGCCAAGAAAATGGGATAGCAGCATCATCAGAACGAGCATAGCAGCCAAAATAATAAAGTAAGCCGCAATGGGCCATACTTGTGTCATTTGATCCGATGTTTCCACAAAGCCTCCATTGATAACCTAATGCGTGATAATGCCAAATATCATTGGCAAACAATTCATTAAACTACAAATCGACAGACAGCAAACTCATCGATACCTACTTATGATACCTACTTAAAATCCATCACCAAGATACTCATCAGCAGCTTGGCAATCGCATTAGCAATTAAAGATGTCAATGTTAGTTAGCTAGATTAGATTTCAGTGTCATTCAAATTCATCACACATATTTCATCACACATTAACAACTAAGTAGATGGGACAGACAAAAAGTGTCTGTTCGGCAGCTTAAGTACCTGATCTTTATAGGGAGCTCGCCATTACTGATTGATAAGGTTAACTCGCTGCATTTACTTTTTATTGTTGTTATTCCGTTTTCGCTAACATGCTCTCTTCATAAATCCTACTGAGATAGCACCTATAACTAAGTACAAATAGTCAAACTTTGCATCATCAATTTTTACTCGAATTTCGGCGCGTGTGCTTGGGAAAATATTACGATGAAAAATATTGTTGATAATGCCAGTATAGAAAAGAATTTAAGTAATGCTTGTTTTTTAAGCGAACATTAACATTTAAACATTTTAACTGGTGTAAAAAGCAATAAACACGGCGCTTGCCGTGTTTATTGTTAGAGGAGGTTTTTTACTTAATTATTCAAGCTAACTTATCTTTTAAGCTTATTCTTCAGCGCCATTAATGAGCTCTGAAAACGCTGACAGTTTATCTAGCACCATACCATGGATTGATTTTCTTGGATAACGGCCAGTACGCGTGATTGCTCCAGCGGGTTGCGCCATTAAAATCTCTATCGCTTGATCAATATTGTCAACCGCATAAATGGCAAACTGTCCATCGGCCACTGCCTGTATCACCTCAGGTGCCAACATTAAATTAATGGTATTTGTTTTAGGTATAATCACACCTTGCTCGCCCGTTAAGCCTTTGTCCTTGCAGAGACGATAAAAACCTTCTATTTTTTCATTAACGCCGCCAATAGATTGCACTTCGCCATGTTGATTCATCGAACCTGTTATCGCGATACCTTGATTTATCGGCAACTTAGCGATAGCGGAAATTAACACACAAAGCTCAGCCATTGACGCACTGTCACCATCAATATGGCCATAAGATTGCTCAATGGCAATATTAGCAGAAATAGTCACTGGAAATTTCTGCCCATACTTGTGGCCCAAATAACCAGTTAAAATCAACACACCTTTTGAGTGAATAGATTTACCTAAATCAACTTCACGCTCAATATCTGTCACCCCTTGGCTACCAGCATATACGGTCGCCGTTATACGAGCTGGGGTACCAAAAACACTATCACCAATCTCTAACACGGTTAAACCATTAATTTTACCTACTTGCCCACCTTCGGTATCAATAAGTAACTGACGCTCTTTAATTTCCTCTAACCAAGCTTCACTCATGCGGCCGGTACGTCGTTGTTTGGCCGCCAATGCCATGGTGATATGTTTACCGCACAGGTCATTTTTGCCATCTGATCGCTGCCATAAATAAAAAGCTTCGTCTAATAAGTCATTAACCTCCACTATATTAGCTGATATTTTTTGCTGGTGTTCTGCGCGCCTGAGCGCATATTTAACTAACTCAAATACCGCTTCATCTGTCACTTGTGGATAATGGTTACGATGGGCACGCTGGCGAATTAAACTGGCGTAGTCATTTAAGTTACTTTGGTTTTTTTCTAAGTGACGATCAAAGTCTGCCAAAACTCGAAATAACTCAGTAAACTCTTGATCATAATCTTGTAAGGTATAGTAAATTTCAGGATCGCCCAATAAAATCACTTTAACATTTAACGGGATTTTTTCTGGTTGCAAACTAAAGGCACCCGGTTGTGCATATTCTGAATGCGGATTTTCGATAGTAATTTGCTGCGACTTTAGCGCTAGCTTTAAACGCGCCCAAACTAAAGGTTGGGTCAAAAGTTTATCCGCTTCAAGTAATATATAACCGCCATTGGCTTTATGCAGCGCACCGGGTCTTATTAAACGATAACTGGTGTAACTGCTGCCTTGAAAACTACCAAAATCAACATGGCCAAACAGGTTTTGAAAGGTCGGATTCTGTTCATAAATAACTGGCGCACCTTCATTGGCTTTTCGGGTCACCAATAAGTTAGGTAAAAAACGTTCCACCATGAGTTTACGCATATCTTTGTCATTAGGCGCCTCGTTACTTTCATCGACCAGTAACTCTAAAACAGCATCAACAACGTGCGCTTTAACTTTAGCTAAGTATTTCTGTACGCCAGTATTACTGGCGAATTCTGTTTCTAATTCTTTCAAAAAAGGTTGAATACTTTGTGCTGCCGTTTCATGTTTTAACTTACGTAATTTGTCGGAAGAAATACGTTTCCATTGCGGTAATTCAATTAATTTTTCAGAAAGTAAATCTTCTAATTTGGCCAACAAAATATAAAAGTCAGCACGTTTTGGTTCATTGAGTTCAGCAAACTCTTTATCATTAAGTGGCTTACCTTTAACCAATGGTGAAAAGCCAATTTCACCATTTTCTTCGAGCAACACCACATCATCTTTTAATGCCGCCTTTTCAACCTCAGTAATCGCTTGATCATATTTTTTATTAAAGTCACGATCAATCGCCGCTTTTTGACGTTGATAGCCAGGGTTATCAAAAATCTCTGGAAACAAATCCATTAACTCATCAATAAAGGTATTCATGCGAGTAAGTAATTGCTTACCATCACCTGGACTAACATAAAGGCTATATGGCGAATTTGGGTCATCAAAATTGTTGATATAACACCATTCATCAGGTGTAGGCTCTTGACTCGCTGTTGAGGCTAACATTTGCTTGATCAGGGTTTGACGCCCGGTACCATGCTCACCCATGGCGTAAACATTAAAACCTGGTGCATCCATCGACAAGCCAAAAGTTAGTGCTTCTTTCGCTCTTTCATGGCC
The DNA here is from genome assembly GCF_014077065.1 of Colwellia sp. MB3u-4. NCBI lineage: Bacteria > Pseudomonadati > Pseudomonadota > Gammaproteobacteria > Alteromonadales > Colwelliaceae > Colwellia > Colwellia sp. MB3u-4. Next base: position 145,267 of record NZ_JACGVE010000075.1, read on the forward strand.
AATAAATACTTGTTCAATTTCTGAGGTCGATGTGGCATTAGCAAATTGTTTAACCGTTAGGTCTGCGGTTAACTGGCAAGGTTTAAGACGTGTATTTGTTGACACATTTGTCATAGAAGATCTCTCGGGAGTGCGATTTTAATATCAGGTGAAATAAATACGGCTACAATAAGCACAGTGTACAGCGACACGCCACTGAACAGCAAAATAATATAAAGAAAAACCATCAAAAAAAGTTGTTTTTACGGCGTTAAACTCAATCGATCAAAGTCTTGACCACCACAGGTAATACAATCCGTAACAACATTTGGGTGGCTATAAGTAACACAATCTTGGCATGCTTTACATTTTAACTGACCAAAACCAACATAATCACCGACATGGTAGCCATCTTGATGTTGAAAATCATCCATCAGCTCGGCCCATTCAACTTGCGACTTATCGGTAATTTGCGCCAAGCTTGACCAAAGGTTTTCATTAAGTAGCTCTAAATATATTGAATGCTTAATGTCCGCTTGATATTGCTGATAAAAATCCCCCAAGTCGTACTTAAGATTAGCGATAAACTGTTTAACTTGCTGCTCAGGAATTTGCTCAGCAGCCATCAATATTGTTTTCGCTTGTTCGAGTAATTCAACAGCCGAGCGAATTTCGTTATCCTTGGTGTCTTCCAACCATGTTTGTAACTTTTGATAAAGCTCTTGAATTTGAGATTGCTTTTTTTTCATCATGCTGCCCTCATTTAAAAATCACTTATTAGTCTACTTATTGAGTAGATAACCTCAGCCACCAGCACTTTATTAAAGCATATAACAACGACTAAAGTGGCTTTTATCAGCTATTTAGCTGTTAATGCGCAATATTTTTCGCTTATCTAGAAAAATTTTCCGCATAGCCCTGCTTTAACTTGTCGCAACGGCTAGAGATAAGGTATCCTATCAAGAATATTTTTATCGCTAAAACCTAGCCTTAACATGACAAATTTTATCAAGGTAAAATTGTCAAAAAAGCGGGTTAAGGCTCTTATTTAAGTGTGTTTGAGAAATCTTAATGGAATCCATCTACAATCCCCAATCAATTGAAGCCGAAGTTCAGAAATTTTGGACTGATAACGACACCTTCAAAGCCGAAGAGTTACCAGGAAAAGAAAAGTTTTATTGCTTGGCGATGTTTCCATACCCAAGTGGTCGACTCCATATGGGCCACGTGCGTAACTACAGTTTAGGTGATGTGATTTCTCGTTACCAACGCATGCAAGGCAAAAATGTGATGCAACCTATGGGTTGGGACGCTTTTGGTTTGCCAGCTGAAAATGCCGCGATTAAAAATAACTCCGCGCCTGCCAAATGGACTTATGAAAATATTGATTACATGCGTAACCAATTAAAGTCATTAGGTTTTGGTTACGACTGGAGTCGTGAATTAGCGACTTGTAAAAAAGACTATTACCGTTGGGAACAGTGGTTCTTCACTCAGCTATATGAAAAAGGCTTAGTGTATAAGAAAAATGCCACGGTGAATTGGGATCCTGTTGATCAAACCGTATTAGCTAACGAGCAAGTAATAGATGGTCGTGGCTGGCGCTCTGGCGCGCTAGTTGAGCGTAAAGAAATACCGCAATGGTTCATTAAAATCACAGCTTATGCTGAAGAATTAATTAACGACTTAGACCAATTAACCGATTGGCCTGAACAAGTTAAAACCATGCAACGTAATTGGATTGGTCGCTCTGAAGGTGTAGATATGACCTTTCAAGTGGCCGACTCAACTGAAAGCTTCGATATCTACACCACGCGCCCAGATACCATCATGGGGGTGACTTATGTCGCCTTGGCTGCCCAGCATCCATTAGCCTTAGCTGCGGCTGAAACGAATCCAGCACTAGCGGCATTTATTCAAGGCTGTAAAACGAATAAATCTACTGAAGCCGATATGGCGACAATGGAGAAAAAAGGCGTTGATACCGGCTTAAAAGCACTCCACCCGATTAGCGGTGAAATAGTACCTGTTTGGGCGGCAAACTTCGTACTGATGGACTATGGCTCAGGCGCCGTTATGTCTGTACCGGGTCACGACCAACGCGATTGGGAATTCGCCACTAAGTATGGTCTAGAGATTAAACAAGTTATTGCCAGTGATGAAAGCGCTGACGTTACAAAAGCGGCGATTACTGGCAAGAGTGTTTTAGTTAATTCGGGTGAATTTGACGGTTTAAATTTTGAAGAGGCTTTTAAAGCTATTTCAGAAAAATTAATCGCTGAAAACAAAGGTAAAGTCACGGTAAATTATCGCTTACGTGACTGGGGTGTTTCTCGTCAACGTTATTGGGGTACACCGATTCCAATGCTACATTTAGCCAATGGCGAGTCTGTGCCGGTACCAGCGGATCAACTACCTGTTGAACTACCCGAAGATGTAGTGATGAATGGCGTAACTTCACCAATTAAAGATAATCCTGAATGGGCTAAAACCACCTTCAATGGTGAAGAAGCATTTCGCGAAACAGATACCTTTGACACCTTTATGGAATCATCATGGTATTACGCGCGTTATTGTTCACCGAACGATGACACACAAATGTTAGATCCAGCCAAAGCTAATTATTGGTTGCCGGTAGATCAATACATTGGTGGTATTGAGCATGCCATTTTACATTTACTTTATGCCCGTTTTTTCCATAAATTATTACGTGATGCTGGCTTAGTAGAATCTAACGAACCTTTTAAGAAATTGCTCTGTCAAGGCATGGTATTAGCTGATACCTATTATCGTGAAGCAGACAATGGCGGACAAGATTGGATTGCACCGACAGACGTTGATGTTGAGCGTGATGAAAAAGGCCATGTCACTTCTGCTATCAGTAAATTAGATGGCAAACCGGTTATTTCTGCTGGCATGAGCAAAATGTCAAAATCGAAAAATAACGGTATTGACCCACAAGCAGTTATTAATTTATATGGCGCTGATACCGTACGACTATTTATCATGTTTACCTCGCCACCAGAGCAAACATTAGAATGGTGTGATGCCGGCGTGGAAGGTGCACATAGATTCTTAAAGCGGGTTTGGAAACTCACTTATGACTTTACCCAAGTTGCAGAAGTGTCAAAAGCGGCACCCAAGGTTGCCAACTTAACGCTTAACTCGGCGCAAAAATCATTACGTCTTGAATTGCATAAAACCATTGCTAAAGTCAGTGATGATATTGGTCGTCGAAACACTTTTAATACCGCTATTGCCGCGATCATGGAATTGATGAATCATTTAGGTAAAGCGAGTATTGCTAGCACTGAAGATCGCGTGGTGATGCATGAAGCTATTCGTGCGGTAGTCTTAATGCTAACTCCTATTGTGCCACATTTAAGTCATCATTTATGGAACATGGTTGGCGATGGTAAGCCAGTTGAAAATACTGCCTGGCCAGTGGTTGACGCCACCGCTTTAGTGGAAGATGAAAAGCTTATTATTGTACAAGTTAACGGTAAATTGCGCGCTAAAATTACTGTGTCAGCCGAGGCAACAAAAGAAGCAGTTGAAGAAATCGGTTTTAATGATGTCAATGTTAGCAAATTTCTTGACGGTAAAACCGTACGTAAAGTGATTTATGTACCGGGTAAGCTATTGAATATTGTTGCTAATTAGTAGCTTCTATTGTTACAGCTGTTAATGATAACTTAATTAAAACAGCGATTTAAAAGTGCATAGCTAAAACTTGTCGGCTATGCACTGATTGAATTTTACCTATAAAAAGTGAACACTTTATGCAGCCATTAATAATTCGTCGAGTAAGCAAACTTTTATCCTTTAGCATTGTCTTAATGATGTTAAATGGTTGTGGCTTTCAACTACGCGGCAATTATTTATTAGCGCCTGAGCTACAAACTATTGTATTTAGCTCGGTTGATCAATATGGTGAACTCACCCGTTTAGTCAAGCAGCACTTAAGCATTAACGATGTGACTTTAGTGCGACAAAGTGAAAAAGCTATTCCGCAAATGCGCATACTACAAGACAACTTAGACCGAAGAACACTGTCGGTTTTCCCAAATGGTCAAGTAGCAGAATACGAGCTTATTTATACCGTACGCTATCAAATTTTAATCCCCGGACAAGATATTCAAAATTTCCGCTTTGAGCTTAATCGTGACTATCAAGATGATCCTGATATTGCCCTAGCAAAAAGTCGCGAATTGTCGTTAATGTTACGAGAAATGCGTAAAGAAGCCGCCAATAAAATTTTACGTGACATGGCTAGTATTCAGCTCTAGGTAACTTCACATGCGCATTTATCATAATCACCTCGAGAAAACCTTAACACAAGGCTTTAAACCGATATGGTTAGTCTTTGGTGATGAGCCTTGGCAAAAAAATGACGCCTTAGAAAAAATTAAAAATAGTGCTAAAAAACAAGGTTTTGACGAAGTTATTCGTTTTAGCATTGATGATAAATTTAATTGGGATGAGCTGTTTCAAGAATATCAGTCGATGAGTTTGTTTTCATCGTTACGCATTATAGAAGTAGAGTTTACTACAGGTAAAATTGGCGATAATGGTGCGAAAGGTATAGCGCAATTACTCACCCTGTTACATAAAGATATTCAACTCATCTTTCATGGCCCTAAAATTGACGCTGCCACACAAAAGCGCAAGTGGTTCAAAGCGTTAGAAGCTGCTGGTTGCTTTGTACCTTTATACGATATTGAAGGTAAACAATTAAAACAATGGCTCAGCAATCAAGCTCGGCAGTTGCAATTGACTTTACCTGACGATGTTATTAATTTAATGACTGAATTATTTGAAGGTAATTTACCGGCATTAGCTCAAGAGTTGCAAAAACTGTCGATATTATTCTCACAGCAACCCGTGAGTGTTGAAGAAGCAGAGCAACTTTTAATTAAACAAGCGAGATTTAATCCTTTTCAACTGATCGACACTTTGCTGATTGGCGATCTTAAAAAGTGCTTAACTATCTTAGATCAAATGCAGCATGACAATAGCGCATTTGGCCAATTAGTTTGGGTGGTTCACAAAGAAATAAGTCAGCTTTATGCCATGTTAGAACAAATAGAACAAGGCAGTCATATTAACGACATTTTTAAGCAATACCGTATTTGGGAGAAGAAAAAACCCTTATATCAGCATGCGTTAAACAATATAAGCTTAAGCAATGCCGAGCAAGCATTAGCGAGGTTAGCGCAAGTGGACTTACTCAGTAAAACCAGTAGCGACTTTAACGCTTTTATTTTGCTCAGTGATGTTTTTATCAGCTTATTTCACGATAACATCAGTCAACACTTCAGTTTAGATTATGAGTATAACTAACCAAGAAACGCCAACGCTTATCGCGTTACTTGGCGGTACCTTTGACCCTATTCATCTCGGTCACATCTTACCGGCCCAAGAAACCGCGCAATGGTTAGGCGCAAAACAATTACATTTAATTCCTGCTCATATCCCGCCACATAAAGCTGGCACTCATGCCAATGCGAAACAGCGTACTAAAATGGTGGCTTTAGTCTGTGATAAAAGCCCAGTATTTACCCTTGATACTCGTGAACTCAAGCGTCACATCCCTTCATATACCGTCGATACCTTACAGCAAATAAAAACTGAGCAACCTAATGCCGCTTTATATTTTATTATGGGTATGGACTCACTCTTATCATTTACCCAATGGCGCAGCTGGCAAGACATTCTCACCTTATGTAACTTAGTGGTTAATATTCGCCCAGGTTACCCGCACCTAGCGTTGGAAGAGGCACTTGAACCCGCACTAAAGTCTCGTTTAATTTATAGTCTTGCGCAATTACAGCGCCAGAAAACTGGACAAATACTTATTCATGAAAGTAGCCCTGTGGATATTTCCTCGACCACAATAAGAGCCAAAATTAAAGCGGGCGTAGACGTCAGCCAATATCTACCTCAATGCGTATATGATTATATAGAGCAACATAAGCTCTATCGATAACGCCATTATTTTTCAATAACAGCAGCAAAATCACTCATTTTGTATCACTTGGGGAGAGGTTAAGTGAAATAAATCCATTGTTGTGCAAAAAAACGGCTATTTACTGCATTAGATGGTTAACTGACAAACAAAATAATGCTATTATCGCCGATTATTGTTGTTAATTATAGAGATCCCACTTTGCAAAGTTCAGACCTAATTACTTTTGTTACCGAAAAAATCGAAGATATGAAAGGCCGCGATATCGTTATACTAGAAGTAGCTACAAAATCGAGTTTCACTGACTACATGTTAGTTTGTTCTGGTAACTCAAAACGCCATGTTATTTCCATTGCACAATCACTCACTATTGAATGCCGTGCAGCTGGTATTGAAGCCTTGGGTGTTGAAGGAAATGATGTCGGTGAATGGTCTTTAGTCGACTTAGGTGATGTTGTTGTACATGTGATGACTGATGAGACTCGTGAGCGTTATCAACTAGAACAACTATGGCAGTAGTCTAAACAACAATGCGCATTACCTTATATGCCGTTGGTAATAAAATGCCCGCTTGGGTTAGCCAAGGGTTTAGCGAATATTGCCGTAGATTTCCTCGTGATATGAGTTTCCATCTAGTGGAGATTTCACCAGGGAAACGCGGTAAAAATGCAGACATTGCCCGCATTCTTGAAAAAGAAGGTGAGCTAATGTTAGCGGCTATTCCAAAAGGTAATCGCATTGTTACCTTAGAAGTAGAAGGCAAGCCTTGGACGACGCCTGATCTTGCCAAACAACTGGAACGTTGGCATGTAGATAGCCGAGATGTAGCGCTCTTAGTTGGTGGACCGGAAGGTTTAGCCCCCGCTTGCATTCAGGCATCTGAGCAAAAGTGGTCATTGTCACCGCTGACCTTACCACACCCTATGGTTCGAATTGTTGTGGCTGAAAGCCTCTATCGTGCTTGGTCAATCAATAATAATCACCCCTATCATAGAGAATAAATAATGGCACCCAAAAAACGTGTTGTTATTAGAAATCATAGCGCTGAAGCTAATTTATTTGCCCGCCGTACCTTCATCACCTTTGCGGCTATCATCATACTTTCACTAGTGTTATTTAGTAATATTTATAATCTTCAAGTTAGCTCCTATGAAAAATACCAAACACGCTCAAACTCCAACCGGATTAAACTTTTACCTGTCGCGCCAAATAGAGGCTTAATCTACGATAGAAACGGTGTTTTACTGGCTGACAATACCCCCGTTTACAGCTTAGAAGTGATCCCCGAGCAAGTAAATGACATTAAAAAGCGCTTGTCAGAAGTTAGCCAACTGTTAGATATAAGCCAAGAAAAACAAGACAAACTACTGCAAGCAATGAAAAGCAAACGTCGTTTTAAACCGATCGAGCTTTATTCACGCTTAAGTGAGCAACAGGTCGCCTTATTTTCGGTCAATCAGCATAAATTTCCGGGTTTTTTTATTGATGCACGTTTAAAGCGTTATTACCCTTTTGCTGAATTAACCACCCACTCACTGGGCTATGTCGCACGTATTAATGGTAGAGACTCACTCGCGTTAGAACAGCAAGGCTTAGCTGAAAACTATGCCGCTACGCGCAATATTGGTAAACGCGGATTAGAACGCTATTACCAAGACATTTTACACGGTACCATTGGCCACCAAGAAGTAGAAATTAACAACCAAGGTCGGATCATTCGTACCTTAGACTTTACCCCACCCATTCCCGGTAAAGACCTGACCTTAACCTTGGATATTGAGCTACAAATGATCGCAAAACGGGCGCTTTCGGGTAAACGTGGTGCGATTGTCGCCATTGACCCAAGAGACGGTGGCGTGCTTGCTATGTATTCAAACCCAAGTTTTGATGGCAACTTGTTTGTGCATGGCATTAGCAGCAAAAAATATAAAAAACTTTTAGCTCCACAAAGCAATAAACCCTTACTTAACAGAACATTACAAGGATACCCACCCGCGTCAACGATTAAACCGTTATTAGCTATTACGGGTTTAGACGCGGGGGTCATTACGCCAGAAACAGAAATTTATGATCCCGGATTTTATCAACTCCCCGGGATAGAAACTAAGCGACGTGACTGGAAAAAATGGGGCCATGGCAAAGTCGGTTTATCTAAATCGTTAGAACAGTCTTGTAATGTTTATTACTACGATTTGGCCTATAAATTAGGCATTACCCGTATTAGTCAAATGATGAGAAAATTCGGCTTCGGTGAATATACTGGTATTGACCTGCACGAAGAAAGTCGTGCAATTATGCCCAGTATCGAATGGAAAAGAGCCCGTTATAATAAACCTTGGTATACGGGTGAAACCCTATCGGTAGGTATTGGTCAAAGTTACTGGTCAGTCACGCCACTGCAATTATCACAAGCCCTATCCATCTTAGTCAACAAGGGTGAGATTAAGGTACCACACTTATTAAAAGCAACCACTGAAGTGGTTGTTAACGACCAAGATGCTAGCACAGCGCAAACCATTGTCACTGAATATGTTGTTGATGAAAAACAGCCTATCATCTTAAAAAACCAACATAGCTGGGATCTGGTTTTAGACGGTTTACATAATACCGTGCAAAAATTTGGCGCGACCGGCTATGCCGCATTTAAAGGCAGTAAATACGACGCGGCAGGTAAAACGGGTTCGGCACAAACCGCTAATATCGAACAAGGTGAAGAATACGATGCGAGTCAAGTTAAAGAAAGTAAACGTGACAATGCTATGTTCATTGCCTTTGCTCCGTACGAAAACCCTGAAATAGTGATTGCGGTTGCCATAGAGAATGTTGCTGAAGGTGGTGGTGGTACCAATGCCGGACCGGTTGCCCGCCAGATTATGGATCAGTACTTTGGTGATCGCGAAATTATCAGTAAAGACCCGCGCAAGCATCCACATCATAGCAACGATTTTCATCAAAAAATAAAAAATACAGCAGGTAATCCCTAGTGCGTAATACCGGACATGATCAACACCAACAGCGCACTTTATGGCAACGTTTACATATTGACCTGCCATTATTAATCGGGATTTTAATCTTACTAACACTGGGATTATTTGTCGTCTATAGCGCAGGTGGACAAGAGTCTGCTGTGCTAATAAGACATGCAAAGCGTGTTGGCTTAGCACTATTTGTGATGTTTATTGTTGCGCAAATCCCCCCCTTGTCTTATCGAAGATGGGCGGTGCCTGTCTTCATTATCGGCTTAATGTTATTAAGTGCCGTACTACTATTTGGACATGTTGGCAAAGGTGCTCAACGTTGGTTAGACCTTGGCTTTACCAAGTTTCAACCCTCTGAAATTATGAAACTTATCATGCCTATTATGATCGCTTGGTATGTTAGTCAATACGATTTACCAATCAAAATTTCCAAAATAATCATCGCTTTTATTTTAGTCTTAATACCCACTCTGCTCATTGCAAAACAACCTGATTTAGGCACGTCTTTACTGATCGCAAGCTCAGGTATATTTGTTATATTTCTTGCGGGTGCCAGTTGGAAACTTATCGGGGCCTGTGTTGGTTTAGCATCTGCATTTGCGCCAGTTTTATGGATGTTTTTGATGAAACCTTATCAAAAACAACGGGTGCTAACATTTTTAAATCCTGAACAAGATCCACTTGGCTCAGGCTACCATATTATTCAATCTAAAATTGCCATCGGCTCCGGTGGTATACACGGTAAGGGCTGGTTACAAGGTACTCAATCACAACTAGAGTTTTTACCTGAGCGCCATACTGACTTTATTTTTGCGGTATTTAGTGAAGAATTTGGCTTAATTGGTGTAGGCTTATTGTTAACAGTATATCTGGCCATTGTTATGCGCGGCTTATGGATTGCGGTCAATGCTCAGCATGCCTTTACTAAGCTTTTGGCTGGCAGCTTAACACTGACATTTTTTGTGTATATATTTGTTAATATCGGCATGGTTTCTGGTTTATTGCCTGTGGTGGGTGTACCCCTACCTTTAATTAGTTACGGTGGCACATCAATGGTGACATTAATGGCAGGATTTGGCATGCTTATGGCAATAAGCACCCATAGAAGATTTAATATCTAGCAAAAAGAATGGCGTATTAAATAATAGCGCATGGAATAATAGCGTATAAAAAATCACCGAATAAACGATTGACGTAAATAATAATAGAGTCTACTGATATTTATGGCGAAACTAAACATCAACCACCCTATATACCTATGTGTATTGATCATACTTGTCTCGGCTTGTAGCGCTAACTATGGTCGCTACCAACAAAAAAATGACAGTACACCCAGCCGCTTACCTACCGCTAGCGAACTTCATGATGCTACGCCGCGAGCTGAAGCCTTTAGCCTTGGTGGTAATAAACACTATCAAGTACGCGGTGAAGACTATCAAGTATTAAACAGTGCAGAAAATTTTAGTCAAGCCGGAACGGCCTCTTGGTATGGTCGAAAGTTTCATGGTCACTTAACCTCGAATGGCGAAATTTACGATATGTATGCCATGAGTGCCGCCCATAAGAACTTACCTTTACCTAGCTATTTAAGGGTTGTTAATAATAGCAATGGGCTATCTGTTATTGTTCGAGTTAATGACCGTGGCCCTTTTCATCAAAGCCGTATTATTGATTTGTCATACAGTGCCGCTTATAAGCTCGATATGCTAAAAACAGGTACTGCCAATGTAACCATTACAGCAATCACTGATTTTACGCTTAATGGTTTAGCCAAACTTCAGGCCAGCAATCAACGCCCCACAGATAAAGCAAAAAAAATCACGCCTTTGCCAAAAACAACGCTTTCAGTCGCAACTGAAACAATAGCCACGAGAAAAATTGAGCTTGAAACAGCAACACCATCGCCATTAAAGGTGACACCTACAGCGCAATATATTCAGGTATTTGCTAGTAGAAGTCATACTCAAGCGACCAAACTTGCCAAGGGATTAATTAAACAACATCAAATAAATACCCTATTAGAACAAATAAATGGAATTTTTCGTGTGCTTGTTGGTCCGATAGAGCGCAGTGATGAATTAACTAGGTTATTGTTAGCCATTAAAGCAGATGGTTACCCTAAAGCTTTTATTCGCCAGTAACTTTATTCACTAGTAACTTTTATGCACGAGTAAAATATTAAGCCCTAAGGTTAACCGTTATTTTTTAGCGAATATGTTTAACGAATATGTTTAACGAACAAGTCATATTACTACGACTGAACGTAGACAAATAATTAGCAAAATTCATCAAAGGTAACAAATTGAGGTAGCACTGATTAGTATTAAAAAAGAAAAATGTTATACTGCACAAAATTTTTATAATTTCCATTAAATGTTTTTATAATTTCCATTAAATGATAGCGCTGTAGGACAATTATGCCCCAAATCAAAGTTACTCGAGTACCTAAAAAACCGATAAAGTTATTAACTGTTTTAGGCTCTGTATTATTAAGTGTTTGCTCCCTTTCTCATGCACAAACTATTATCCCACCCGCTCCAGAAGTAAGTGCTAAAGGCCACATTTTAATAGATTATGCCACGGGTACGGTTATTGCAGAAAGTAATGCCGATATTTTACTTGCGCCAGCAAGCTTGACCAAAATGATGACTAGTTACATCATAGGTAAAGAGCTAGATAATGGTAATATCAGTAATGATGACCCCGTTAAAATTAGCGAAAAAGCTTGGGCAAAAAACTTCCCTGAGTCATCAAAAATGTTTATTGAAGTGGGTACAGAAGTATCAGTAAGCTTGTTAAACCAAGGTATTATCGTTGCATCAGGAAATGACGCCTGTGTTGCTATGGCTGAACATATTGCCGGTAGTGAAGGTGCATTTGCCCAATTAATGAATGCCCACGCTGAACAATTAGGCATGTATAGTAGTTTTTTTGAAAACAGTCATGGCTTAGACAGCAAAGAACACAAAACCACAGCGCGTGATATGGCAACACTGGCCATTGCCCTTATTCGCGATGTACCCGATGAGTACAAGTTGTATCGCCAAAAGTCTTTTACTTATAACAACATTAAACAATATAACCGCAATAGTTTATTGTGGGATAAAAGTATGAATGTTGACGGTTTAAAAACCGGCCATACCTCACAAGCAGGCTATAGTTTAGTCACATCGGCTACTAAAGGCGATATGCGCTTAGTCAGTGTCGTTATGGGTACAGACAGCGAGCGCGCTCGTAAAGTAGAGAGTAAAAAACTACTGAACTATGGTTTCCGTTTTTACGAAACATACACACCCTATAAAGCCGGTGAAAAATTTGTTAGTGATAGAGTTTGGATGGGCGATCGCAAAGAAGTTGACTTAGGTATTATGGTTAATACCCCAATTACCATTCCTCGTGGTCAACGTAAAAACTTACAAGCAAATTTTGAGTTAGACAAGCAACTTACAGCGCCACTGCAAAAAGGTGAAGTAGTAGGCAAATTATTTTTACAACTCGACGGTGAAGATATTGCCCAATACCCATTAGTAACGCTACAAGAAGTTCAAGAAGGTAGCCTGTTTAATAAATTGATCGACTATGTAAAGCTGCAATTTATTAACTAGTTTTAATCACTGTTTTATTGGTTATACTAAACTGCACAGAAAACTTAGCCTAGGCTAAGTTTTCTGCTTTAATTCAGCTGTATTAGAAAATAAAACCATCACCAAACATTGATATTAGTTAATCTCCCCCTCATTTATATCCAATAACTAGCCTCGACTGGTCACATTCGTAACAAATAGTGTTAAAATATCACCAATTGGCACATTCAGCCGCATAAATTATTACCACATGGATTGGTTTATTTACCACTAACTCGAATATGCTAGTCATGATTAAACCACCTACAGCATATGGGTTTTTTTACCGATTAAGAGAATAAAATGAATACTAAATTTGATGAATTATTAGATTTCCCCACCGTACTAAACTTTAAAGTCATGGGTATCGCGTGTGACGAATTACCAGACCTAGTTGTTGGTGAGTTGCAAAAACACACGCCTGGTGATTATGCGCCAAAGGTAAAACCAAGCTCGAAAGGAAATTATCATTCAATTTCAGTGGTTGTTACGGTTACCAGTAAAGAACATATTGAAACAATATATAAAACCTTGAACGCCATTGAACAAGTACGTTACGTGCTTTGACCCTACTTCTTATCCGGTGTATTCCCATTATTATTTAGCTATAATACCCGCAATAAAACCTATAGAGATGTATTTTGAAAAACACATTGATTATTCGGCAACTTAATAACCTCGACTATGTTGATGTTTGGCATGCCATGCAAAATTTCACCGATAATCGAGACGAAAGTACTGCTGATGAACTTTGGCTGGTAGAGCATCCGCCAATATTTACTCAAGGACAAGCAGGTAAAGATGAACACCTACTTATGCCTGGAGATATTCCAGTGGTAAAAGTAGATCGTGGCGGGCAAGTCACCTATCACGGCCCTGGCCAACAAGTGATCTACTTTATGATCAATCTACGTCGAAGAAAAATGGGCATAAGAACACTGGTTACGCTAATTGAAGATGGCATCGTAGCCTCAATGGCAGACTTTGGCATTACGGCAAAAGCAAAGCCTGACGCACCCGGTGTTTATGTTGAAGATAAAAAAATTGCCTCTTTAGGTCTTAGAGTACGTAAAGGCTGCTCATTTCATGGTTTGGCATTAAATGTTAATATGGACTTATCACCATTTCTACGCATTAACCCCTGCGGTTACCAAGGCTTAGAAATGATACAAACAATCGATTTACAAGGCCCTGCCACAGTAGATCAAGCGGGTGACTCATTGGTTAAACACCTAAGTGAGTTATTAAACACCCAGCATTTATCTTATCAAACGGGATTGGAAACAATACATGACCACTAAATCATCACAAATTACTCCAGGCACTAAACTACGCGATGCCGAAAAAATGGCGCATATTCCTATTAAGGTTATGACTTCTGAGCGCGAAACCATGCTAAGAAAACCTAATTGGTTACGCATTAAACTGCCAAAAAGTTCAGAGCGTATTGATAGTATAAAAGCAGCACTACGTAAACATAATTTACATTCTGTTTGTGAAGAAGCGTCATGCCCAAATTTATCAGAATGTTTTAATAACGGTACAGCAACCTTTATGATTTTGGGTGATATTTGTACCCGCCGTTGTCCATTTTGTGATGTTGGCCATGGCCGCCCAATGGCGGTAAATAAAGAAGAGCCGCGCAAGTTAGCCTTAACGCTAAAAGACATGAAGCTGAAATACGTAGTGATCACTTCTGTTGACCGCGATGACCTTCGTGATGGCGGCGCACAACAATTTGTTGATTGTATTACCGAAATTGCCGAGCATTCACCACATACTAAAGTAGAAATTTTAGTCCCTGATTTTCGTGGCCGTATGGATCGTGCTTTAGAAATTTTAAATACCCATCCACCGGGTACTTTCAATCACAACCTAGAAACCGCACCGCGTTTATATACCAAAGCTCGCCCAGGCGCTAACTACCAATGGTCATTAGATCTATTGAAAAAATTTGGTGAGGCGAACCCAAGTGTACCGACTAAATCTGGTTTAATGGTTGGCTTAGGTGAAACTAACGAAGAAATTCTTCAAGTGATGCGGGATTTACGTGCTCATGGCGTTACCATGTTAACTATTGGTCAATACTTACAACCGAGTAAACATCATTTACCGGTCGAGCGTTACGTTCACCCAGATGACTTTGCTATGTTTAAACGTGAAGCAGATAAAATGGGCTTTGATCACGCCGCATGTGGTCCACTTGTACGTTCTAGCTACCATGCTGATAAACAAGCCGCTGGTGAAGAAGTAAAATAGTACCTACCGCCTAAGTACACACCGCCTAGTTAATTAACCTAACTAGGCAAAATCAAAAAAGCTAGCCGATAAAATGGCTAGCTTTTTCGTTACTAGCAAAGTAAAACGGTTAACTTATCGCCAGTGAAATAAATAATCGATTATTCTAAGCTAGGCTGACTTTTCGCTTAATGGGTTTATTACGCAAAAATAGCGCTAAAACCCCGCCAATTAGGGCGGTCATCGCCGCAAAATCAAAGGTTATTACGGCACCAATACCCTCTTGCCATAATAAGCCAGCTACATAGGCACCAATCGCACCACCAACACCATAAACACCACCGATATAAATCGCCTGCCCTCGGCTTTGTTGGTTCGCGTTAAAGTGCTGTTGAATAAAGCTAATACTGGCACTATGGTATAAACCAAAACTTAGCGCGTGGATCAGTTGGGAAAATGCCAATGCCATATCGCTATTGGCAAAATGTCCGACAATAAACCAGCGAAATGCCGTCAATAATATACTCATGCTAATTAACGTTTTTAGTGAGAAACTCTTAAAGAAAATAGCGGCAAAAACAAAAACCCCAATTTCAGCAACCACACCAATAGCGATAAAAATACCAATTAAAAAACCTGAGTAAGCTAAGTTTTTAAGGTATAAAGCAAAAAAAACATAATAAGGCCCAAAGCTCATTTGCAACATTAAGCCCGCAAAAAAGAACAACAAAAAGTTACGATTGAACACTTTGGCCTTAATAGAAACATTATCAACGGAGGTTTTTTTGGCTATTCGAGGTTGCTTGTTGAACAGTGTCGATATAAAAAGCCCTGCTAATATGACAATACCAATATAACTAAAGGCTTCGGCAGAATAACGCTCAATGAGTTCACCACTGAGCATAGCAACGATGACAAAACCGATACTGCCCCATAAACGAATGCGGGCATATATTTTCGCACTTTTGCGAATAGAATTAAGCGTCATCACTTCAATTTGCGGTAATATTGAGGTAATAAAGAGGCTAAACATGGCCAAACTAAACATTAATGGCCAGTAACTGAATGTCCAAATAATCAAACTAAAACAACACAACGACAGCAGTGCGCCAACCTTCACTATCGTTAGTTGTTGACCTGACTTGTCAGCAAGCTGCGCCCATAATGACGGCGCTACTATTTTTGTTGCGGTGATCACCGCTAATATTTCACCAATTTCTAGCGAAGTAAAACCTCTGGCATCAAGGAATACCGCTAAAAAAGGCACGATTAAACCTAAGAGACCAAAATACCAAAAATAATTTGTCGACAAACGCATGAATTGTTTTGAAGCCATTAGGTTAGGCTACCATAGCTTGGGGATTTACCCGCAAGCTTAACGTTCAATATCTGGCGTTTGACAAATCACATCCATATTTTGTGCACGATGTCTCAAATAATGATCCATCAAGGTCAAGGCTAACATAGCTTCAGCAATCGGTACTGCGCGAATGCCGACACAAGGATCATGACGGCCTTTAGTCACAATGTCAGCAGACTTACCCGCAAGATCAACGGTTTTACCACTAACACCGATACTAGAGGTTGGCTTTAATGCAATCGACGCAACAATGGGTTGGCCTGAAGATATACCACCTAAAACACCACCCGCATGATTTGACGCAAAACCCTCAGGGGTTAACTCGTCTCTGTGCTCAGAGCCTTTTTGATTAACAACAGCAAAACCGTCGCCAACTTCTACCGCTTTCACCGCATTAATGCCCATTAAGGCATGGGCAATATCCGCGTCTAAACGATCAAAAATAGGTTCACCTAAACCCACAGGCACATTATTCGCTACTACCATCAATTTAGCGCCGATAGAGTCTTTTTTGCGCATAATGCCACGTAATAATTCATCTAATTGTTCAAGTTTATTCGCATCTGGAAAGAAAAACGGATTTTCTTCAACAATATTCCAATCAATATTTTCAGCACATACGTCACCAATCTGGGTGACACAAGCTTGAATAGTGATACCAAATTTTTGTTTTAAATATTTTTTTGCTACTGCACCCGCTGCCACACGCATCGCAGTTTCACGCGCCGAAGAGCGACCGCCACCACGGTAGTCACGAATGCCATATTTTTGCCAGTAAGTATAATCCGCATGGCCAGGACGAAATGTCTTGGCAATATCACCGTAATCTTGCGAACGTTGGTCGGTATTCTCAATTAATAAACCAATAGGTGTGCCCGTAGTTTTACCTTCAAAAACACCTGACATTATTTTGACTTCGTCGGCTTCTCGGCGCGCGGTGGTAAAACGCGATGTGCCTGGTCGGCGTCGATCAAGGTCATGCTGTAAATCAGCTTCGTTAAGCTCTAAGCCTGGAGGGCAACCATCAATAATGGCCCCTAAGCCTAACCCATGGCTTTCACCAAATGAAGTAACTGTAAATAACTTACCAAAAGTATTACCTGACATAATGAATCTTATCCGTAAAAAATGATGATATACCAAATGCCTTAATGAATTGGTATCAGAGTGCCCAACAAACTACGCTAGGCAGCTTGTTGGGTATTAATTATTTATTGCCTGAAAATCTTGCTGATGATTTTCTAGTTGTGCTTTAGTTAAACGAAACACGCCATGGCCACCTCGTTCAAACGCCAACCACTGAAATGGCACATTGGGGAAAGCAGCACTTAAATGGATTCGTGAATTGCCCACTTCACAAATCAATACGCCATTATCATGCAGATGACTCGCGGCTTGCGCCAAAATTTTTCGTACGATATCTAAGCCATCAAAACCACTGCCTAAGCCCATTACTGGCTCATGTAAATACTCTTGCGGCAATGCATCGACATCCTCTTGATCAACATAAGGCGGGTTTGTCACTATTAAATCATAACCTTGCCCTACGAGCCCAGAAAAAACGTCAGATTCAATTGGCATAACTTGTGCTGATAAACCATGACCTTCAATATTGATTTGCGCGACATTGAGTGCATCAATAGAAAGATCGGCTGCATCAACTTCTGCTTCAGGAAACGCAACAGCGCAGGCAATAGCAATACAACCACTACCGGTACATAAATCTAAAATTTGCTTTGGCGCATGATCAATTAAACCAGCAAATTTATTATCGATTAACTCACCTATGGGTGAGCGTGGCACTAGTACCCGCTCATCAACATAAAAAGGCAAACCACAAAACATCGCTTGATTAGTTAGATATGCTGCAGGTAGCCCTTCAACCATTCGCCGTTCAAACAAGTGTAAAATCGCTATTCGCTCTTGGGATACCAAACGACATTGCATAAGATCATTAGATATTTCTTGCGGTAAAGCCAGTTGATGCATCACCAAAATAAGCGCTTCATGCCAAGCATTGTTTGTACCATGACCAAAATACAACTCAGCCTGATTAAACTGACTCGCACCAAAACGCACATAATCATTAACGGTATGTAATTGTTCACTTACCTCTACAATATTTATTATTCCCACGCTTTCCTCAGGTTTTATTATCATAACACTTGTTTTTATTATTATACTTTCACTTGTTATTGTTCGTCGATGTTTTAAACTTCGCAAATGAAATATAAAGACGCACTTAATGTGGAAGAAATAAATTTATTTAAAGATACCATAGGTAAGGTAAAACCTATGGTGCAGGACAGAATACACCCGGCAAAAAGAAGCAGCAAGCAGAAAACGACTTTAGCAAAACAAAAAGATAAAAAAGCCTTGGCTGAGTTTCATTTCTCTGATGAATTTGAACCCGCGCTGAATCTTAATGGTCCTCTAAAGTACGTTCGTGATGGCGTTGATAGTTTTGAAGCTAAAAATTTACGCCGTGGTCAATACGCCCCAGACTTAATTTTAGACTTACACGGCCTTGATCTTTACCAGTCAAAACGTGAAATTGCCGCATTGCTTGCCGCTTGTGAAAAAGAGCATGCACAATGTGTTTGTATCGTTCATGGTTTAGGTGGCCGCATATTGAAAAATAAAGTGCCGCACTGGTTAGTACAACACCCTGATGTGATGGCCTTTCATCAAGCGCCATTGGAATGGGGTGGCAATGGCGCCATACTGGTTTTAGTCGAATTAAAAGACAAGTTTAGTATTGATTAACCAAAACACTTAACGAGCCAGAGTCTCAAAAACATCATGGCAACCTAGCGCCGAACTTCATTAACTGAAAGCTTCATTAACTGACGACTTGATTAGGTGACATTAAGCGAATAAGCTCGCCATGCATTTTGTCGGTATCATAGTCAATTTGCGCTACCGAGCCCGTTTGAAATATCGGCATAGTGTTATCATTGCTCAATTCGGCGACCAAATAGCTTACCAAAGGCATATGTGACACTAATAATATTTTCTGGTACTGCTCAACAGCGCAAACGGCATCAAGATAATCATGAACATCTTTAGCACTATCTTCTGGTGTAATAATACTTAAGGTTTGCCTTTTACCTACATTGCCTAATTGGCTAATCACGGCATCTGCCGTTTGTTGCGCGCGTAAATATGGGCTAACAAAAACACAATCAAATGAAAGACTGTTTTCTAATAACCATTGTCCCATAATTTTAGCTTCTTTGACGCCGTTTTCAGTTAACGGTCTGAGTGCATCAGACGGCGCAATCATTTTAGCTTGTCCGTGACGCATAACAAAAATTTGCATAAACACCTTAATCTCAACACAATTTCAATATTGTTGATTGTATGTCTAAACCTCATGAATCTTATATATTCAGGTGGCTTAGCCATATTTCTCAATAGGTTCTCAATAATTTTGGCTATAGTAAACGAATTGTTTAGCTTTTTATAACATCTAATAAGAATAAAATGGACTCACCTTATTCCTTAAGGTAATTTAGAAAGATTATCAATAGAGCATAGCCATACCGAGCTACAGCATAAATTGTGCGGGAGTAACCGTGAAACAAAGCCCGAATGACGCTAAACACTATCAAACCATCACCTTAGGCAATGGCTTAAGAGCTTTGTTGATCCATAACCCTGAATCAAATAAATCTGCCGCTGCTTTGGCCGTTAACGTGGGGCATTTTGATGATCCTAATCATCGACAGGGACTTGCTCATTTTCTTGAGCACATGCTATTTCTTGGCACCAAAAATTTTCCTGATGGCAGTGAATATCAGAAATTTATTAATCAACATGGCGGCAGTAATAACGCTTGGACAGCAACAGAACATACCTGTTTTTTCTTTGATATAGGTTATCAACATTTCAGTGCGGCAATAGCACGTTTTGGCGAGTTTTTTACTATGCCGTTATTATCTGAAGAATTTGTTAACAAAGAGCGTAAGAACATTGACGCCGAATTCAAACTCAAGCTTAAAGACGATATTCGACGGCTTTACGACGTTCACAAAGAAACCATTAATCAAGCTCACCCTTTCGCAAAGTTTTCTGTCGGTAGCAGTGAAACCTTAGCCGATAAAGTCGGTTACAATTTACGCGATGAGTTGTGTGCGTTTTTTCAAAAGCATTATCAAGCGCATTTTATGACCTTAGTGTTAGAAGGACCACAAACGCTCACCGAATTAGAAAACTTAGCCCATGAGCATTTTTCCAAGATCAACACTAATGGCATGGCTAAAACAAAAATTAGTGAGCCGCTTTACTTGGACCAGCATCAACAAAAATGGATCACGGTGCAGCCAGTTAAAAACGATCAACAGCTGATCATTAGCTTTGCCATGCCAAGTATTGATCAATTTTATCGTCAAAAGCCTGAAGCTATTCTGGCCTACTTAATGGGTCATGAAGGTCCGGGTAGCATTTTATCATTATTAAAAAGTAAACAATGGGCGCTGGCTTTAACGGCTGGCTCAGGCATAAATGGCTCTAATTTTAAAGATTTCAATATTAGCATCTCACTTTCTAAATTAGGTACACAGCACATCACTACCATTGTCAGTATCGTATTTTCATATCTAAATTTACTTAAACAAGCGCCAATTAATCAACAGTATTATCAAGAGAAAAAAGCCTTAGCTGAGTCATCATTTTCTTACCAAGAAAAACTATCACCTCTGAACTCTGTCAGCCAACTTGTGATCAATATGCAACATTATCCAGAGCAAGATTACATTTTCGGTGATTACGTGATGGAAGGTCAAAATCAAGCAACACTAAATACCTTACTTGGCTTAATGGTTGCGACTAACATCCGCATTATTTCTATCGATAAAAATGTTCCTCAACAGCCCCATTTCAACACCAGTAAATGGTATCAAGTGCCCTACTCGGTCAAGGATATTAAACCCGAGGATATTGAACAATGGCAAAATGCCCCCAAGATAAACGCGCTTTTTTTACCCAGTAAAAACCCTTATATAGTGTCCCGGCCTAAGCTGATCAAAAATGATAATACAGAAAATGGCCCGCTGACACCGCCCAAAAAGATTTGTCAGCAAAATGGTTTAAATGTTTGGTTTAAACATGACACTAGTTTTAATACCCCTAAAGGCTATATCTATCTCTCTATAGACTCTCCAGCCGTAATAGAAAGTGCTAGCACGATAGCAATGACACGTTTATTTATTGACCTTTACAGCGACGCTGTTATTGAGGAGCACTACAACGCCGAATTAGCGGGCATTCACTATCACCTATATTCTCATCAGAGTGGCCTAACGCTAAAATTATCAGGTATTAGTACAAAACAAGAAAAACTATTGCCGCTATTGTTAGCTAGTTTAATGCAGGGAAAATTTTGTCCGAATAAATTCGCATTATTTAAGCAAGAACTGCTCAGTCACTGGCAAAATGCAGAAAACAGCAAATCAATTTCACAACTATTTGCCAACCTTAGCGCCACAATGCAACCCAAAAGCCCCAGTAACCAAAGTTTAATTAATGCCCTAGAGAAGATATCGTTTCAAACGTTTACAAATTTTGTAGCCCATATTTTTGAAAACACCGCGGTCAATTTACTCATTCATGGCAATTGGTCCCGACAATCTGCTGACCATATTATTACCAAGGTTAAACAAGTTTTTGATGGCAAGTTATCTCAAGATAACCAAGTTGAAATTCCATGTCTAGATCTTCAAGGCGTAGGCCCATTAACACTACCGATGGAGTTACCAGAGCATGATCACGCCGCTTTACTCTATTACCCCATGCCAAATAAAGATTTGCGCACAATCGCGTTAACCATGTTAACTAATCAATTATTGTCGCCTATTTTCTTCCAAGAAATGCGCACAGAAAAACAGTATGGCTATTTGGTTGGTGTCGGTTTTATACCGATTAACTGCTACCCAGGCATTGCTTTTTATATTCAATCGCCGCACACCGACTCAGTAACATTAACAGAGGCCATGAATGACTTTATCGCTCGAACAAATAATTACATTACCAATTTACCTGCTGAACACTGGCAGCATTTACAATTTGGCCTAGCAAGTCAGTTACAAGAAAAAGATACAAACTTGAGAATTAAAAGTCAGCGTTATTGGGCCGCTATTTGTAATAAAGAAGCCTCTTTTGACCAAAAGCAAAAACTCATTGTAATGATTAAAACTATCTCAATAGATAATGTAGCTGAATTTATCCAACAATATTTTAATGGCGCAGAGCTAAAAGATCGCTTGTCCTTATTAAGTTATGAAAACAAAACGCAGTTAGATAAAATGACCAAGAATGTAACCATTAATGACAATATCGAATTTTTATTGAAAAAATGTCAAAGAAAATATTAAGTTAGCCGATACAAATAAGTGAATAGATTAATAACCGGAATATCACCACACAATGCCGACACAATAACAGCAAAGATTGACTTAGTTCCTTACATCCATTGTAATAGGGCCTAGCATCCAGAAATAATCAAAATATATGGCATACCTAATAAGCTAAATCATTAAGGTATAGGTTTAACTAAAAAGGGTTGTATTAGTGCTTTTGCTTTTTTTCAAAAAAAAATTAATTTCTCAATTTCGTGCCATGTTTGCTGTCTTGGCTCTAGTGACTCTCCTATACCCTTATGGCAAAATTCTAGCGTCAGAAAACAATATTAATACCCCCCCACTGAAGTTTGACCGCATCTCAATTGCCGAAGGTTTATCACAGAGCTATGTTTACGATATAACTCAAGATAACAATGGCTTTATATGGATAGCTACACAAGACGGCTTAAATCGTTACGATGGTAAAAACTTTGTTTATTATCGTCACGACAGTACCGATAAAAAATCAATTGCTAATAACTTTATTAGAAAAATTTTTATTGATAGCAATAATATACTCTGGGTCGGTACAAATGAAGGCTTAAGCCGATATAACGAATCATTAGATAATTTTGATAACTTCCTCAATCAAACCAATAACAGTAACTCCCTAAAAGATAATGAAGTTTGGGATATTTATCAAGATCAACAAGGTGATATCTTAGTATCCACCAAAGAAGGTCTACATAAATTCGACAGCGAAAATAAAAATTTCTCTCGGATACGAATTCGTGGATTTGATACTGCCTTAAAAGAAATTAAAACTATTTTTCAAGATGAAAAAGGTAATTATTGGCTTGGTACTTTTGATAAAGGTATATATTTAGCTAATAGTACATTGTCATTTTTAGTACCGCTATCTGGTGAAAACAAGTGGAATCTATCACTTAACGCTACCAGCCTTTATGACCTAAAGACTATTGATAATCAATATTGGTTAGCTACAGATAATGGCTTGTTTGTTGTTTCTCAAGATTACAAAATTAAAAAACATTACTCCGCTGACTCAGAAAATATAGATGATAAATTATTATCTAATAATGTCAGGTCTATCGCATTGTTAGATGGATCGATGGTTTGGCTTGGCACGCTAAATGGGCTAAATATTATCAACTTGCTCTCTGGAGATATAGATGCTTATCAAACTGTGCAGCATAAAAGTGCTATTTCAAATAACTATATATTAAAATTATTTAAAGACAGTGCGGATAATATTTGGATCGGAACTGTCGGGAATGGCATCAATACCTTTAACAGTTTACAGTTAAAAATTAGACATGGTTTATTTAGCTATGATGAAACACCTAGTGCCGTATATGCGTTTGCTGAATCTAAAGATGGAAGGATCTGGTTTACAACAAATAATGGAAAGCTAAGCTACACAAACTCAGATGAAAAAATAGTTCATCTAAAAATTGGCAACAAGACAGCTATTTCTCACTTAATGATAGACGATCAAGATAATTTTTGGTTACAAACTGAAGCGAAAAGTCCTAATAAACCAGGAAATCTCTATTACTTTGATACTAAGACGTTAACATTAATTGAGAATAAGGCATGGGGACTCAACTTATCTCATACTGAATACAGTAAATTATTTTTGATAGAAAATAAAATTTGGTTTATTGATAACGAAATGCAATTAGCATCTTTTGACATTAAAACCAATCAATTTGAAATTTATGAACAAGAGAATGGCAGCCTATTTACTACCTTAAAATACGACAATGACAACACAATATGGCTCTCCACAAGCAGAGGTGAAATATTAGCCTTTAATGTATCAAAACTTGATTTTTCAAATAATTTATATTTATTATCGAATAGTAAGCTATTTGGGGATATATCTACTATTTCATTGTCCGATGAATGGATTTGGTTAGGTTCACGTCTCAACGGTTTAGCATTAATAAACAAAAAAAATAATACTAATTTGTTGTTCAACGAAAAAAATGGTCTTAGTAATAATTTCATTGCGGACATAGTAATTGATTCTACCGGTAAAGGTTGGCTTTCAACGAATATCGGCATTAACTCAGTAGATCCTAAAAATAGAATAGTAAAATCTTTCAATAAAGATATGCTATTAAGTGACAATGAGTATATTAGCGACAGCTCTTTACTAACTTCTGCTGATACAATATTTTTTGGAGGAATAAATGGTTTCCATACCTTCATTCCTCAAGAGATTTCTCGCATTGGGCAACTGACAGCGACTCCCACTATTTCTAATATACTCATAGCGAACAAAGAGGTTCCTGTTGCGACCACGTTGCAATCTAATATAACCGATAAAGAGTTTTATTTAGACAAATCCCCTAATCATTTAACTATTCTTACACTCAAGCACACACAGTCCCAATTTAGCATTGAATTTATTACCCCTAATACAAAGTTACCGAACCAGCTAAATTATCGTTACCGTTTAATTGGATTAGAAGATAAATGGATAGATTCTGGTGAAAATAATCAAAGAGCAACTTACACTAATTTAAACTCTGGCGATTATACTTTTGAAGTACAGGCCTACGATTTACAAAACAATCAAGAAAGTAAAATAAAATCGCTCAATATCACCATAACGCCGCCATGGTGGCTGTCAACTAGCGCCATATTTTTCTATAGTCTTATTGCACTATTAATCTTCGCCTACATATTGCAACAGATACGCCATAAGCGTCTTTATCATCTACAAATAAAGTTAAGTGAAGAGCGTCTTAAACTATCTCTTTGGGGCAGTGGTGATGAAATGTGGGATTGGAACATTAAAAGCGGAAAAATATTTCGCTCAAATATATGGGGAGTTTTAGAATTCCCGCAAGATGGCAAGCGCAATGTTGGAGCAGATCAAACCAATATTCACCAACACGATATCCCGCGAGTACGGGAAGCTTTAAACCAGCATATGGAAGACAATAGCGAACACTTTGAAGCGACCTATCGTGTTAAAGATAAAGACGAAAAATGGATCTGGGTACTCGACCGTGGAAAAATTGTCGAACGAGATGAAAAAAACAAACCTAGCCGAATGACAGGGACCTTAAAAGATATTAGTCAAATTAAACGCGCCGATGAACGTTTAAAGCTTTTTGCAAAATGTATCGAGAATATTTCAGACGCGATTGTTATTTACGACCGTCAATTTACTGTCGTAGATATCAATAAAGCATTTCAAAATATAACCGGTAAAAATAAGTTACAAATGCAAGGGACTTTACTTAATTTTGATCAATATCCTGATAGCTTTAATCAAAAAGTTAAACAGCATTTAATGACCAAAGGTAGTTGGCACGGTGAAATAAAAAGTAAACGTGACAATGGCGAGATTTATTCAACTGACTTTAATATCGATATCATTCGTGACGAAAGTGGTAATATATCGCACTTTGTCGGCGTTTTCTCTGATATAACCAAGCGTAAGCAAACAGAAGTAGAATTAAGAAAACTTGCCAATACCGACACCCTAACTGGGTTACCGAATCGTGCTTATTTTCAAGCCAATCAACAAAAATTAGTGAGCAGTAAAGTCCCACATGCCTTACTGGTGTTTGATTTAGATAACTTTAAAAAAGTTAATGACTCATTAGGACATGAAGTCGGCGATGTTTTGCTATGCAAAGTGGCCGAACGCATTAAAATTCTAGGCCGAAATCAAGATACGGTTTATCGTTTAGGTGGTGATGAATTTAGTATAATTGTTGAGAACACCAATGATCTTCATACCATCACCCACATCGCCAAAGAAGTTTTAAAATCTATTGCACTACCGCTTAGGCTTAAAAGCCAAGAAATTGTGCTTTATAGTAGTATTGGCATCGTAATTTATCCTGAAGATGGCGCGAGTCCACAAGAGCTCCTTAAAAATGCCGATACGGCCATGTACCATGCGAAAAATACGGGTGGTAATAAATACCAATTTTTCAGCGACTCTATGAATAAAACCGCCGTTAAACGCCTGCAAATAGAAAGCTTAATTCGACACGGATTAAAAGAAGATTTGTTTTCGGTTTTTTATCAACCAAAAATCGAGATTGCAACAGGAAAAATAGCGGGTATGGAGGCCTTAGTTCGTTTTGAAACACCGAATAAGGGTATAATAAGCCCAGTGGTCTTTATCCCTGTGTCAGAAGAAACAGGGCAAATTATAGATATTGGTGAGATAGTTTTACGCAAAGCATGCTTTGCCACTAAAAAATGGGTCGATACCGGGCTTTTTGATGGACGTGTGGCGGTTAATCTTTCAGCAGTGCAGTTTACCCAACCAAATTTGGTGGCAATGATTGCTGATACGTTAAAAGAAAGTGGCTTACTGGCAAAATATCTTGAGCTAGAGATCACTGAAGGCACGGTAATGGACTCACCACAAAAAGCGATTGATACTATGTTACAAATTCGTGCGATGGGCATCCATTTATCACTGGACGATTTTGGCACGGGTTATTCTTCACTGGCCTATTTAAAAAAATTCCCCTTAAATACGTTAAAAATAGACAAAGCCTTTGTTGATGATATTGAAACCTCAGAGCAAGGGCGGAATATGGTGGCAACAATAGTGACCATCGCACATAACTTAGGTATGCAAGTGGTCGCAGAAGGCGTTGAAACCAATCAGCAATTGAGCTTTTTATCTGGCTTACGTTGCGAGCAATTACAAGGCTACCTTTATAGTAAACCGCTACCTAAAGGTGACTTCCAAAAGTATTTGCTTTCTTTTCAAATTGCCAATAAATCTACTTCATTTGGAAAAAATGCCATTTAAACAAAGTTGTCAACTTTATGACGCTGTAACTTTTATGTAAAATTCGTGTTAAGAGCCTTGTAAATAAAGACTTTTATTGTTGGCACGATTTTCGCTTTACTGTTATTGAATTTAATTTAATTTAATTTAATAACAATAAGGAATACCATGTTTAGTTCACTAATTCTTTCTTTTGCAATGTCAGCAACTCCAGCAGCAGATATAAACAATGAAGCTTTTATAATCGAAGAAGTCGGAACTCGTAAAAACGAAGTTCGTATAGATACTAGCACTAACGAAATTAGCATCTAGGAGGCTGTATGATTAACTTAATTAAATCATTATTTATGACTACAAAGACTGAAAACACTATTGCTGCAAGCATCGAAATAAAAGAAATGCCTGCAAGTACTTGGTGGAATTAAGACCTTATAAAGCCTGTTGATTTTTATAAAGATTATTAGACACTACGCTACAAGGAAGTTAGCGTCTTTATAAATTAAAAGTTACTGACATTAAAACAGGCTATATTTTTTATTATGCTGGAAATAACAAGCAATCAAAGCCAAAACGCTGGTATATCTTTACACGTTTTTTCATACAAAACATAGGCCAAACAAAAGGACCAAACATTAAACCGGCTATTGCCCATCGCTTTATACCTAAGCCACTGCTGATTGCCTGGCAATAAAAAAACAAAGAAAAAACAACGCTTAATACCCCGCTGAATAACAAAATCATGCTCTACTCACTTTGAAAAATTAGACTTGAAAAGTAAAAAAACCAACACGCCTAGTTATTTTAACAAGTTTAGAGTAATTATTCAAAAACTATGTATTTTATTGTTAACTTATTATCTCAAATTAATAGCCCCCTATTTCAAAAAAAACAATAAAAAAAAGAGGCAATAAATTGCCCCTTAGTAAATTAATTATCACCACCTTAGCGGTAAATAAATACCGTATAAGATAATGTTAGCCAGAGTATAGGCTAATTATAAAAGCTTTCATTTTGCTCTGCCATTTTCACTAAGGCATCACAAGGCGTAAATCGCTCACCAAATTCAGCTTGCCATTGGGTTAATTTACTCACTAAAGTTGCCGCGCCAATTTTATCCATGTACTTAAAAGGTCCACCAAGGAAAGGCGGGAAGCCTATACCAAAAATAGCGCCAATATCGCCGTCACGGGCATTGCGGATAATATCTTCATCTAAACAACGAGCTGCTTCATTAAGCATCATATAAACACAGCGCTCAGCTTGTGCGTCAGTAACCGTGGTATTGCTCACCTTAAGCCCTAGCAAGGCATATACACTTTCATCGACTAATTTCTTCTTACTTTTAGTATTATATTGATAAAAGCCTTTTTTAGTTTTTTTACCTAAACGGCCATCATCAATTAATTTAGAAAATGCCGTTGGTGGAGCAAACCTATCCCCTAATTCTGCTTGTAGAATTGGACCGATTTTAGCACCAACGTCAAGACCAACTTCATCTAATAGCTGCATAGGTCCAACGGGAAAACCAAATTTAACCATAGCTTTATCAAGCGCTTTAATAGAGCAACCTTCAAGCAATAACATCGCGGCTTCATTTAAATAAGGCGCTAAAATACGGTTAACATAAAAGCCGGCTTTATCTTTTACCACAATCGGTGTTTTGCCTTGCTGCTTGGCAAATGCGACGGTAGTCGAGATAGTTTGATCAGAGGTTTTATCGTGAGCGATAATTTCCACTAACGGCATTTTGTCAGCCGGTGAAAAGTAATGTAGACCAATAACATTTTCAGGTCGTAAAGCGTGCTCTGCTATTTGGCCTATTGGCAAGCTTGAAGTGTTACTGGCGAAAATAGTACCTTCTTTACAATGGCTTTCAATATCCGCCAGCATTTTTTGTTTTAAGGTTAAATCTTCAAACACCGCTTCAACAACAAGATCAACATTGCCAAAACCAGTATATTCTGTCGTACCAGTTATTAGCGCTAATTGACTTTGCATTTCGCTATGACGCATAAAACGGCGTTTAACTTTTTTGTTTAACAAATCATAACCATATTTTAAGGCATGGCTGATACCTTGATTTGAAATATCTTTTATCCGCACAGGTAGTTTAGCTTTTGTTGCTGTGACAAAAGCGATACCTCCACCCATCAAACCGCCACCAAGCACTGCGGTATTAGTTATTTTTTTAGGCGCCACACCTTCAACGCCCTGCTCTTTTTTCATATCTGTGGTCGCAAAAAATAGTTGTCTAAGCTGAACAGAAACATCACTCATCACTAATTGACCAAAATGTTCAGCTTCCACTTGATAACCTTTTGAAGCAGCTTGCTCAACACCGGTACGAATACAGTCAATTATTTTTAAAGGCGCAGGATAGTTACCTTTAGTTTGACCTAATACCATTTTTGTCGCTTTAGAGAATAAAATATTTCGGCCTACGCTATTACCTTCAAGTAACTTATCCATTATGGATAATTGGCGAGCTTTAGGTTTTACCTTGCCAGAAAGCGCTAGCTGCTCTGCAGTTTTCAGCAAAATACTCTGCGGCACTACATCATTTACCAAGCCCGCTTTTAATGCTTGCTTAGCACGTAATTGCTTACCGGTTAGCATCATATCTAATGACTTTTGAATACCAACACGTTTGGGTAATCGTTGTGTGCCACCACCACCTGGCAGTAAACCTAATTGCACTTCAGGCAAGCCTAGGGCGGTTTTTGAGCTGTCACTACAAACGATGGCATGACAAGCCATAGCAAGTTCTAATCCGCCACCTAAACAAGCGCCATGCACTGCAGCAACAACCGGGATTGATAAGTTTTCCAGTTGATCAAAAATCATTTGCCCTTGACGTGACAAAGCCGTGGCTTGCGCAGCAGAAGTACAATTCGCCAACATATGCACATCAGCGCCGGCGACAAAAGAATCCGCTTTACCACTGGCTAATACTAAGCCAGTAATCGACTTGTCTTCGCGAATCTCTTTTAATATTTCCGCTATTTCATCAGAAAATTCAGCTTTCAAAGTGTTCATAGAGTCGCCTTTAACGTCCATGATCAAATGCGCTATACCATTTTCTTGGCGAGCTAAACTAAAGGTTTTATTATTTTCTGCTTGTTCACTATTTGTTACATCAGTCATTAATCTGTCTCCACAATCATAGCCGCGCCTAAACCACCAGCTGCACAAGCTGTGGTTAAGCCAACACCGCCGCCACGACGGTTTAATTCATTCAATGTTTGTACAATCAATCGAGTACCTGTTGCCGCAAACGGATGACCATAGGCTAACGAACCACCCATGACATTGAATTTGTCCATATCGATTTCACCAATGGCTTTATCACGCCCTAAATGCGTTTGAGCAAACTTGTTACTGGCAAACATTTTCACGTTGGCAAGCGCCTGCGACGCAAAGGCTTCATGCATTTCAATTAAATCTACATCGGCTAAATTCATGCCGGCACGCTGTAAGGCGATTGGCGAAGCATAACTTGGCCCCATTAGCATATCTTCCCAAACATCAATCGCGGCAAAGCCGTAACTGCGAATGTAGCCTAAAGGTTTATAACCGAGTTCTTTAGCTCGACCTTCACGCATCATTAAAATGGCAGAAGCGCCATCGGTTAGCGGCGTACTTGTCGCCGCCGTTACCGTACCGTGTTTGCGATCAAAAACGGGGCGTAATTTGGCATAACTGGCTAGCTCTGAGTTTTCACGAATACAATTATCTCTCTCGATAAATGACTTGTAGGGTTCGCTATGGGCGGTCATCACCTCACCTGCTAGCTTACCTTCTTGCCAGCTCTTCGTGGCTAGGGTATGTGAGCGATGCGCTAATGCATCTTGTGCTTCACGGGTAATACCATGTGTTTTTGCCATTTGTTCTGCGGTATGCCCCATTGACAAACCAGAAGAATATTCGGCAACCGCCGGAGGTACAGGTAATATATCCTTAAAGTTAAGCTGGCGAATAAGCGCCATCTTTGCACCAAATGAACGGGCTTTACTTAAATCTAATAAGGTGCGAGCAAATTTCTTCGAGACACCAATGGGCGCTACAGACGAAGAGTCAGCACCACCGGCAATACCGACATCAACAAAACCCGCCATAATTGACTCAGCAACATTAACCGCAGATTGAAAACTAGTCGCACAAGCACGAGAAACACTATAAGCATCCGTATGAACATTCATACCAGTACCTAGCACAATTTCACGGGCAATATTTGGCGCTTCTGGCATTTGCACTACTTGCCCAAACACTAACTGGTCGATAATTTTTGGGTCAACGTCATGCTTTTGTAGTAATTCATTGACAACAATTTTGCCTAAGTCGACAGCAGGAACACCATGAAAAGCAGTCGCTTGTTTTGCAAACGGCGTACGTAAGCCCGCGACTATAGCTATGCGCTCTCCACTGCCAGTTATTAATTTTGATTTTGTCATTTTTAATTCCATCTTGTTGCAACACTCAAGAGGTCAGACCTCTTCGGATTTGTGATAATTCTAACCAACTATAGAAATAATTCAATCATTAGCTTCAAAATATAAGCAAACTTATACTAAGAAGATACCAAGAACACACCAAGTAACTAAAAAGCTAAAGAAAAAACCCTACAATTTTGTCCTGATGGTTGTTTTTTTAAAAGCTGAACCTTATATCAACTTATGTGTCAGACCTGCTGACTTAAACTTTTTTAATCAATAAGAACGATAAACTATGGCTATTGAACACTTTTCCTCATTAAAAGAACATTTATCTTCACAAATTATTGGACAGCATGCCCTTGTTGAAAACTTACTGATAGCGCTTTTAGCTGATGGACATCTTATTGTAGAAGGTCCTCCGGGTTTAGCAAAAACTCGTGCGGTTAACGCATTAGCGCAAGGTATCGAAGCAGACTTTCATCGCGTTCAGTTTACCCCTGATTTATTACCAGCAGATTTAACCGGCACCGATATCTATCGCCCTGAAGATGGTACCTTTGTTTTTCAACCCGGACCATTATTTCGTAACCTAGTATTAGCCGATGAAATAAACCGCGCGCCGGCAAAAGTTCAGTCTGCCTTATTAGAGGCGATGGCGGAAGGCCAAATTACGGTGGGCCGCAATACTTACCCCTTGCCTGAATTATTTTTAGTCATGGCAACACAAAACCCGATTGAGCAAGAAGGCACTTATCCCCTGCCTGAAGCGCAACTTGATCGTTTTTTGATGCATGTTGAAATCGATTACCCTGATGCCGATAGTGAGTTAGAAATTTTAAAACTTAACCGCGGTGAAGCATTAAAAGTAGCAACAAAAGCCATTCAAAAAATGACTCAGGCTGATATTTTTGCCGCTCGCAAAGAAACCATGCAAATTCATATGGCGCCAGCGGTGGAAAACTATATTGTTGATTTGATCATGGCAACTCGACATCCAGAAAAGTACGACGACAAATTAAAACAATGGCTTGCCTACGGTGCTAGCCCGCGCGCTACTATCGCACTTGACCGCTGTGCACGAGCAAGAGCTTGGCTAAATAACCGAGACTTTGTTAGCCCTGAAGATGTCCAAGCGGTTTTCCACAACGTATTACGTCACCGGATAATAATGACTTATCAAGCTGAAGCAGAAGGTATCAGTAGTAATCAACTACTTGATCACTTACTCAGCTTAGTGGCGGTTGCCTAAGCGCAAATTACCTTTATGTGGTTTAATCAAAAAAAATCGACTGAGCAAAACAACCCGCAATTGTTGCTTAATGAACTGGTCAGTAATGGCATCGAATTAACCATTGAAGAGTTGATTCGTTATCAGGCTAAAAGCTCACTGATTAATTTAGCCGCCTCGAAAAGTTTACGTGGCAAAATGTCAGGTAATTATCTCGCTCGCAGCAAAGGCCGAGGCATGGAGTTTGATGAAGTTCGCCATTATCAAAATGGTGACGACATTCGCGCTATTGACTGGCGGGTAACGGCTCGCACAGGAAAAACACACACAAAATTATTTCATGAAGAAGTGGAACGCCCCGTGCTTATTGCCACCGACTTAAGCACCAGCATGCTTTTTGGTAGCCGCTTACTTTTTAAATCAGTGCAAGCAGCACATGTTGCAGCCTTAGTGGCTTGGCATGCCAAGTCACGCGGCGATCGCATTGGCGGTATTGTTTTTAACCAACACAGTCACCAAGAATTAAAACCCCGTAGCAGGCAACAAGGTGTGCTGCATTACTTGCATGCGTTAGTTACGAAACACGCGGATTCTTTAACTATTGCTAGCGACCCCTTAAACCGTGAACAAGCAATATTAGCCTTTGAACAAAACTGTGCTCGCCTACGCCAACTCGCTAAACCCGGTAGCTTAGTGTATCTGATCACCGATGCCTTTAATCTCACGGATGAAGCGGTGCGCCATTTAGCTCATATTACGCGACATTGTGAATTAGTCGTTTGCTTGCTCAGCGATCCACTCGAACAAAAATTGCCAGAAAGTAAACATAAAATCAGCGTTGGCATCACTAATGGTGGTGATAGTGATGAACGTCAACAATTAATACTCGGTGACCCAGCACTGGCAGAAAAATATCATCAACAGGCCCTGAGTTTAAGTAACACCAAAGAAGAAAAACTAACCAAAGCTGGCGCGCGCTTACTGCACTTTTGTGCCAGTGAAGCACTCGAAACTCAATTACATCGCGGAGTAGCGTCATGGATCCGCTAGCACAATTAAGTGATATTCATCTACCGGCCAATGTGCACGGTTATCTTATCGCACCAGGTTGGTGGCTTTTAGCCGTTATTGTTTTAGCCTTAATCATTTATGGCCTATTAAAACTGCGACAAGCCATGATTAAACGTCAGGCGCAAAAAATGGCACTCAAACAATTATCAACGGCGACTGACATTAGCGCTATGGTAGCCTTACTAAAATGGGCAGCTTTACAATACTTTCCACGATCACAAGTTGCACACTTAACCGGCAATGCTTTTAAAAGCTTTTTAATCGCCACATTACCCCCTAAGCATCAGCAAGAATTTACTGAACTTAGCGCCGAACACTTTGTTTCTGTTTACCAAAGTGTTGCAGCAAGTACTACAGAAAATAAAATATCGGCTGAATTTTCAAGCGCAGCGAAATTATGGCTTAGCCATGCTTTACCACCCAAAAAAGAGTTAGCTAGGTTAGCGCCTGCAACAATTAAAAACACAAACACTGGCTTACATAACAGCCCAGCAGCAGATAAATCAGCTAACGTAGTGATTGAAAATGATGGAGCAAAATCATGATACATTTTGATTTCCTCTGGGCCTTAATCGCCCTACCGCTGCCGTTACTTGTCTATTGGTTACCGGCTAAAAAACAAGTACAAGCCGCGCCACTTAGAATGCCCACCATCATTAAAGGTATTCAGACACAAGAGTTTGCCCCCGAAAAGAAAAAGTCATCAATACTCATACTCAGCCTTATTTGGCTGTTACTGGTTCTGGCGAGCACTCAGCCACAATGGCTAGGTGAATCCGTCAATGTGCCCACTGAAGGGCGCGAGATGATGATCGCGGTTGATTTATCCGGCAGTATGCAAGTAGAAGATATGAGCCTTAATGGCCGCAGCGTTAATCGTCTTGATATGTTAAAACAATTACTGGGTGAATTTATCGCACGACGCAGCGGTGACAGGTTAGGTTTGATCTTATTCGGTGACGATGCCTATATGCAAACGCCGATGACCTTTGATCGTAAAACTGTGCAACAAATGCTTGATGAAACCGTGTTGGGCTTAGTCGGCAAAAAAACCGCAATTGGTGACGCTATCGCACTTGCGGTTAAACGCTTTGATGAAAAAAAAGAATCGAATAGGGTTTTATTGTTACTCACCGATGGTCAAAATACCGCGGGTAAAATTACCCCCGACCAAGCGCTTGAATTAGCCGTGGCAAAAAAAATCACCATATACACTATTGGTATTGGCGCTGATGTTATGGTGCAAAACTCATTATTTGGCGCTCGTCGCGTCAACCCTTCAAGTGATCTTGATGAAGAGTCTTTACAACGTCTGGCTGATGAAACCGGTGGTTATTATTTTCGCGCTCGCGCCAGTGAAGACATGAGTGAAATTTATCAACTATTGGACGCTCTTGAACCCGTAGAACAAGAACAACAACAGATGCGACCTTTAACCGCTTTGTTCCACTGGCCTTTAGGCTTAGCGTTACTGATAAGCTTACTCACGCTGTTAACTAAGAGCATCTCCAATGGGCAATTTTTCCTCAGCAAAAAAGCAGCAACTGGAGTGACGGATTAATATGGCTGACTTTCATTTTATTCGCCCACTCTGGCTATTAGCTATTATTGGCTTATTTTTAATGCTGTTTATGTTAAAAAAATTGCGTGTTAAGCAGTCAGGCTGGCAGCAACTGTTACCGGCACATTTAGCAAAAGTATTAGTGCAAGGTAACGCTAAAGCAAAATCTAACTCATTGCTGTTACCGTTTTTAATCGGCTTACTGTCAATTTTAGCCATGGCAGGACCGAGTTGGCAAAAACTACCACAGCCAGTGTATCAAGTAGCACAAGGCTCAGTGCTGATCATGGACATGTCGTACTCAATGTATGCTACCGACGTTGCTCCTAATCGCCTGACACGCGCACGTTATAAAGCCATAGATTTACTCGATAGTATTAAAGACGGTGAAATCGGTCTCATTGCCTATGCAGGCGATGCTTTTAATATTAGTCCGTTAACCGATGACAGCAATAACATAAAATTACTTTTACCTTCATTAAGCCCGGAACTTATGCCGGTACTGGGTAGCAA
Source organism: Colwellia sp. MB3u-4 (assembly GCF_014077065.1). Classification (NCBI taxonomy): domain Bacteria; kingdom Pseudomonadati; phylum Pseudomonadota; class Gammaproteobacteria; order Alteromonadales; family Colwelliaceae; genus Colwellia; species Colwellia sp. MB3u-4. The sequence goes on from NZ_JACGVE010000075.1 coordinate 181,358, forward strand.
CCCATTTGCCGCATTGGCACTGGCCAATGAAATGTTAATCAATGCCGGTCATAAAGACGGCGATATTTATTGGTTCACTGACGGTATCGATAATATTGATATTCAAGATATAACCCAATGGTCACGCGATCATCCTTATCGGCTTAATATTCTTGGCATTGGTACAAAAACGGGCGCGCCCATTAAACTCAATAATGGCGAACTGATGAAAGATGACAATGGCGCGATTATTGTGCCTAAGTTAACAGTACAAGCCTTACAGGGCTTAGCTCAACGCGGTAGAGGCAACTACGCCACCCTGACCCAGAACAACAAGGATATTGAACGACTGACCTTCAAACCGCTCAGCGCGGACATAGACGCAGAAAACACCAAAGCCAGTGAAAATACCGGCGATCAATGGCAAGAGTTTGGCCCCTACCTGCTGTTATTAATTCTGCCTATGGTGTTAAGTTATTTTAGACGTGGCGCACTACTAGCAACCCTGCCGTTCGCTTTCATGTTAATACCCAATAACCAGGCTCAGGCTGATATTTGGCAAGATCTTTGGAAAACTAAAGATCAACAAGGTCAAGCGCACTTTAACAGTGAGCAATATCAGCAAGCAGCGGAACAATTTAAAAACCCACTATGGCAAGGTAGTGCCTACTACAAAGCCGGTGATTACCAACAAGCCTTAGCCGCATTTAAACAAGAAAACACCGCAGAGGCGCTATTTAATCAAGGTAATGCTTTAGCTAAATTAGAAAAATTTGACGACGCGATAGCGGCCTATGAACAAGCCTTACAGCGCGATCCAAACTTAGTCGATGCAAAAACGAATAAAGCCTTGCTTGAAAAGTTAAAGCAACAACAAGAACATCAAGAGCAAGAATCAGGTGACGATCAACAGAAAAATGATCAACAAAACAACGACCAGCAAGACAATGACCAGCCGGGTGAAAACCAAGACGGTGACAGTCAAGACAGCCAAAACGAAAATAGTGACAGCAAAGACAGCGAACAGCAGCAAAGTCCACAGAACTCAGAAAAACAAGACCCAGGCGAACAAGATGAATCTTCTGCGCAAAAAGATGCTGAAGAAGGCCAAGAGCAAAAAGATCAGCAAGAAACTGACCGCGATAAACAACAGCAATCAGAACAACAGCAAGCTAAAAATGCACAAGAAGCGAAAAGCCCTGAAGATTCAAGCGATGCACAAAGCCTAGCAGCTAAAGAGCTAGCCGAACAATTGGCCAAAGAAACCGAACAAAAACATCAACAATTACTCAACAAAGTCACTGATGACCCCTATATGTTACTGAGAAATAAAATGCAGTTAGAGTATCAAAAACGTAGTCAAGATCGTCGAAATGTAGGAGTTAAGAAAAAGTGGTAAAAGTTATAATTTCTTTGTTGGCTATTTTATTATCATGTCATAGCTACGCATTAACAAAAGTCAGCGCATCGGTTGATAAAAGCCTGACCATGGCTAATGAATCAATAATATTAACCATTACCGCCGATGATGATGTTAACGCAAACGCCTTAGATACATCAGCACTATTAACTGACTTTATTGTCGGTAGAACATCGGTTAGCTCACAAACGAGCATGATCAATTTTGACACCACACGCACCACCACATGGAATACGGTGTTAATACCTCGAAGTTCAGGTGAGCTAGTGATACCCGCGTTTGACATTAATGGTTTCAAAACCCAAATCATCACCATTAATTCACTCGCAGCAAACGAATCAGCCACTTCAAACCAGCAAGACCTGTTTATCACCACACAAGCCTCTGCCACCGACTTATACGTTCAACAGCAAATCACGCTAACCGTAAGGCTACACTTCGCCGCAGAATTAAAGCGTGGCAGTTTGAGCGAGCCCAGCCTGGTCAGCGCGAATATTTTACAAATCGGCAAAGACCAAGAATCAGAAAGTATTATCAAAGGTAAACGTTATCGGGTTATTGAACGCGTGTACGCTATTAGCCCACAAAAAAGCGGTGATATGATATTAAAAGCACCAATTTTTTCTGGCGAGATCATCATAGCCTCAGCAAGACGATCTAACTTTTTAAGTTTTGCCGATACTAAACCGGTTAGTGTGGTAGGTGACGATATAGCGTTAACGGTTAACGCTATTCCAGCGCAAGTTAGCGGGCTATGGTTGCCCAGCGAATTATTCGCTTTACAGCAAGAGTTTCAACCCGCGCCAAGAAAATTTAAAGTCGGCGAACCAATCACTCGCACCATTACGCTCACCGCAGTCGGGCTTTCAGAGGAGCAACTACCTGAAATTAACATGCAAGTTCCGCAAGGACTTAAAGTGTACCCAGATCAAGCTAAACTGCATACTGGCCTAAACAATGAACGTTTAGTCAGCCAAAAAGTGGTTAACTTTGCCATTGTTGCCAGTAAAGCCGGTGAATATCAGTTACCCGAAATTAGTATTCCTTGGTGGAATACCGTCACTAATAAAGCAGAAATAGCCACAATAGCAGGGCAAAAAATCATCATATTACCCAACGCTGATATAGTACCAAGTACCATGCAACAGCAACCACCGCGCATGAATCTTGAAAACCCAACCACACCAAAAGTTGTAGAAAACGTAATCATTCAGCAAAACAGCTTCTTGCAATGGCTATTTCTAGCCTTATGGTTACTCACCTTATTAGCTTGGTATATAACAGCAAAGCGCCCTTTTAAGCCTAAGCAAGCCAATAGTGAAACTAACACCAAGGTCAATAATGCTCATCTTGCTATCTTAGCTGCCTGTAAGAAAAATAATGGCGAATTAGCCTTAGCATGTTTGCTGCCATGGGCACGCTATCAATCACAGCAACAATCATTAGACAATAATCAAAGCCAAGTACTAACAACACTTGACTCATTGCACGATTATTTTAACGACCCCGCACTGTCTAACGCTATTATTGAGTTGCAACAAAGCTATTATGGAAAAAATCCAAGTGCTTGGTCAGGCAACAAGCTGAGCCTTGCCATTCAAGCTCTGAATAAAAGCAAACTCAGCAAGTCATCCGAGGTTGATATCAGTATTAATCCTTAGCAGCGTCTAGCAATTAAGCTTCTCTACATTAACGTTATTGAAATCACCTGTTCAACATAAATAAAGCCGAGCTATTCAAGGTCGGCTTTTGTGTCAAAGATAGTTAAATTTTATTTAACTTAATGGACTAAAGTCCAATCTACAGAAAAACTTCGAGTGACAATGCAACCTTGGCCGATTTTTTGTCGATCGGACTTCAGTCCGTCAAGCGTTAAGCGTTAAGCAAACGATTAACCCCGTAGAGCCAAAAAACCTAGCGCTAATAACTTAACACTAAAAACCTACCACTAAAAAACATCACTTTTGACTTGAAAATTTTTTAACAACAGCTACATCTAGAAAAAGTTAATTCAATTAAATTTCAAGCAGTTATTTGAGCTATAGTGGGGCTACGTAAATAAATGCTTTTGTGTGAAATAAAATGACAAAGCCTCAGGTCTTTTACAACATGGCGACAAAACAAGTTAGATACGAAGCACTCGTTAAAGCATTACATGCAGATTTATATCGATATGGCTACTGGTTATGCCACGATAAGCATATTGCCGAAGACTTAGTGCAAGAAACATTTTTACGTGCATGGCGCGCGCTTGACTCGTTGAAAGACGAAAAGGCGGCAAAGTCATGGTTAATCACTATTTTGCGCAGAGAAAACGCTCGTCGTTTTGAGCGTAAACGTTTTGACATGAGCGAATATGAAGAAGCCACTATTGCCGATGTCAAAGCCACCAGTAGCGAACAGGAAATTGAAAGCTACTGGTTACGGGAAAAAATAGCAAAAATGCCTGAAGAATATCGTGAACCCTTAGTTTTACAGGTAATTGGTGGTTTCAGTGGTGAAGAAATTGCCGGCATCTTGTCACTCAATAAAAATACCGTGATGACACGATTATTTCGTGCACGCAATCAATTGAAAGAGGCCGTAGACGACGAGCCAAAATTAAGAGGTCTACACAATGGATGACTTAAAATTTAGACGCAGTATGCTAGCAGAGCCAAATAACCGTGATGATGCTATCAAAGCCGCGATTAAAAGTGATTCCGCAAAACAAAAATTTTCGCAAGAACTTGACACATTAGAAAATAAAATCGCTCAAGCCATGCATATCCCCGTGCCTGAAGATTTAGCTAATAAGTTAATTTTACGCCAAACTTTTGCTAGCCATCAGCAACAAAAACGTAAAACACGTGTGCGTTTGTCGATGGCAGCATCTGTTGCTCTGGTGATGGGCTTAACCGTTAACTTTATGATGTTTTCTAACACCTATAAAAACTTGGGTGACTATGCTATCGCGCATGTTAATTATGAAGCATCGCACTTCTCTAACAATGATCAACCAAGGGTAACACTGGCCTCATTAAATGAGAAAATGGCGACATTTAAGGGCAGTTTTGATAGTACCTTTGGTAACTTAATCTTCGCTGATTATTGTCGTTTTAATGGCAGTAACAGCCTGCATTTAGTGTTTCAAGGTCAATCAAGTCCGGTCAATATTTTTATTTTACCCGATGACAAAGACATTAAGTTTGTTGCTAATTTTGCTAATGATAAGTTACAAGGTCGGTCATTAAACTTTAATCATTCAAATATCATTGTAGTAGGAGATAAGAACGAGCCTATAAAGCAATGGCAAGAACGAGTGAGTGATCATATTACTTGGTCAATTTAGTCGTCAAACTGATACTCATGCCAATAAATCCCTTACCACTTAGCCAACTTAAAAAAACTTAGATTACAGGTTCGTCGTTTCAGACTGAGCCTGAATACCTACATCCATGTGTTGATTGCTGCAGACATTGATAGCTTGCATCTGAGGCCAATCAGAGCGGTTACCCAAATTTCATCAAGATAATAGTTATGCTCAATCACTGCTAATGCGTTGCCCACAATGTTTTACATCCTTTGTACATCAACGTACTAGTGTTGTGCCGCTATGAGTGGCTAATAACAACCTTATTAGCTCCTTATCAAATAGTAAACACCGCATATTAAGTCGCCTTTAAACGCACTATTTTGCCGTTCCCTCGCGCTTCGATCACCGCCCATAGTTTTGTTGTATAGTTAGTCACTATACAAAATGCTATTTATTCTAAAAGCTCTGGCAAGCGCTAAGTGAGAGCTAACTTAATGGCTTGGGTTTAAATTCCACGATTTAACAATAGATAGAGATTAAAGCCGTCAGCTTAAAAAACTATTACTCAGAAAAAAAATAACAAAAAAAAGCCGTTAACATGAATTAACGGCTTCTATAACTTACTTAAAACTACTTAAAGTTTTTACTGACAGCTAATAACTTAAAACTATCTATATCAGTTTATTTTAGTTTTTAGCTATGTTTCACTATATTTAACTATGCTTAGCAACAACCTCATCAAATAATTTTTCGATTTCTGGTTGCTCTTTGGTTGTTAAGCGACTAACCAATACAATAGCGATACTTGCCATAATAAAGCCAGGTACAATTTCATACATCACGTCACTAAGATGCTGACCATTTAGCGTTATAGGTGCATATATCCACACTAAAACGGTAATAGCTCCGGTTAACATACCGGCTAATGCACCATGTCGATTCATTTTCTTCCAATACAAACTCATAATAACCAAGGGTCCAAATGCAGCACCGAAACCGGCCCAGGCATTACTGACTAAAGTTAATATTGAGCTTTCTCTATCGTAAGCAAGAAAAATAGCGACAATAGCTACCAAGGCAACTGATATTCGGCCAACCAAGACTAATTGCTTTTCACTAGCGTTCTTATTCAAAAAGGCTTGATAAATATCGCCCGTTAATGAACTTGATGTCACCAATAATTGCGAAGAAATGGTGCTCATAATCGCCGCTAGAATCGCCGCTAGAATAAAGCCAGCGATAAGAGGGTGAAACAGTACCTGCCCTAATAAGATAAATATTGTTTCCGCATCATCAACTACCAAGCCTACTTTAGCCGCGTAAGCCACACCGGCAAGACCCGTAGCCATAGCACCACACAATGAAACGATCATCCAACTCATACCAATTCTTCTCGCTGCCGGTACATCTTCTACCGAACGAATAGCCATAAAGCGTACAATAATGTGAGGCTGACCAAAATAACCTAATCCCCATGCCATGGCAGAAATTATGGTGATAACAGTGACACCACTAAATAAGTCTATGAAGGCAGGGTCGACCTTTTCAATAGCTTGCATCATAGCGTCAGTACCTCCAACATCAGAGATCGCGACAATGGGCACAAGCACTAAGGCAACAAACATAATACAGCCTTGTACAAAATCAGTCAGACTCACAGCTAAAAAACCACCAAAAAGTGTATAAAGTACAACAACACCCGCGGTAATATATAAACCTACTTCATAGGTTAGACCAAACGAACTTTCAAATAATTTACCACCGGCAACAATGCCTGAAGAAGTATATAAGGTAAAAAATAAAATAATAACAATCGAAGAGGTGATGCGAAGTGCGTGTGAGCTATCAGCAAAGCGATTTTCGAAAAAATCGGGCAAAGTAATCGAATCATTTGCCATCTCGGTATAAGTTCTTAATCTTGGTGCTACGATAAGGTAATTTAAATAAGCACCTAGGACTAAACCAAAAGAAATCCAAGCACTGCTCAAGCCTACTGTGAACATTAACCCGGGTACACCCATTAGCATCCAACCGCTCATGTCAGAGGCCCCGGCAGAAAGCGCTGTTACCCCAGGTCCTAAACTACGTCCCCCAAGCATAAAACCAGATACATCGCTAGTTGATTTTCTATAGGCATAAATACCTATTCCCAACATAACAACAAAGTATAGTGCCAATGAAATCATCGTTCCTACAGCCATTTAACCTCCGAAAAACATTATACCAATCGAACCAATTTATTTTATCACTTAACGGTCATTGATTTGTTTGGTATTAAAACTGTTCAAATATATAGCACATTGCTACTCAATTGAACGTGAACAACAATAATAGGCTTAGTTAATAATTGATTCCATGTTTTTCGTAAGTATTAACAATTATTTGTGTTATAAATGAATCAGCTAATGTGAAAATTAAGTTAACTAAACAATAATACTAAATAAAAAAACTAAAATTATTTTTTATAACATAGGATTAATTAGGAATTTGAATGTACTTTTACGCAGCTAGGCAGCCAATATTAGATATAGATAAAAATCTATTTGCCTACGAATTGTTGTTTCGCGATAGCATCATCAATGTTTTCCCCGATATTGATGGTGACGAAGCGACAACAAAAATTATTGAAGCCAGTAACTTTAATCTTGGCATTAGTGAATTTACTGGCAATAAACCTGCCTTTATTAATTTTACTTTAGAAACCCTCATTAAAGGTTATCCAGAAACATTAACACCAGAAGAAGTGGTTGTTGAAATTTTAGAGACCGTAAAGCCAGGTAAAAAGTTATTATCGATATGCAAAGATTTACATAAAAAAGGCTATACTATCGCGTTAGATGATTATATTCATCAATCTGTATGGCAGCACTTTTATCCTTTTATACACATCATTAAAATTGACTGGCAAATCACCACATTAGACACCATAGAAATTGTAAAAGCTGCCATTAAAGATTTTCCGCACATTAAATTGCTGGCAGAAAAAGTTGAAACCTACGAAGAATATAACCAAGCATTAGCGTTAGATTTTGAATTATTTCAAGGCTTCTTTTTCGCTAAGCCTGAGATGATAAAAACCAAAAGTCTATCGCCATCACAAATAGCAATGGCAGAACTCCTCTATGAAACCTCAAAAAAAGAGTTAGACCTTGCCAGTATTACATCAGTTTTTGAACGCGATGTTACTTTGTCCTACAAGCTACTGCGTTATGCTAACTCAGCGATCTTTAAACGCCGCACTGACATTTCCACTATTAAACAAGCACTGGTTATATTAGGCTCAGCTGAATTAATACGTTTTCTTGGTTTAATGTTTGCAGCAAATATTAATCCCGATAAGCCATCTGAACTTATTAACGAGGCGATGATCCGAGCAAAGTTTTGTGATTTAATGGCCAGTGAAATTAAATCACCACTAGATAGCTCAATTGCCTTTTTAACCGGTTTATTGTCGTTAATTGATGCCATTGTTGACGAAGACTTAGCCAACATTCTCACCAAATTGCCACTAGCTCAAGAAATCAAAGATACGTTATTAACCCGTAAAGGTGATATGGCGGCCTTAATTATGCTGTTAGAGTTTATTGAACGAGCAGAGTGGTCAAAAACCAACATAGTCATGGCCAAGCTTGGCTTAAACAAAGCCACTGTCCTTAAAAGCTATAATCAAGCAATCGCTTGGGCAGACGAACAAAAACTTGCCAATTATTAGTCATCGCTTAACAAAAATTTAAAGGCATGGCATAGAAAGTTGTCAGTAAAAATAGCTATCAGCTTTCAGTTAACTATCTTTGGCACAAATGACGACTGAAAAAACAAGACTCAGCTGTAAATGCTTGTTGGCCGATCACGTTAATCAACTGCTTAACGGCTGACGGACTGAAATCCGACCGACAAAACAACCTCCCAAGGTTGCATTATCACCTGTATTTTTTATGTAGGTTGGACTTTAGTCCATCGAGTTACATGCAATTTAACTCTCTGTGGCATAAATACTAATCAAGAATAAACAGTGTTTGGTTATTCAAAAAGGCTATTCAAAAATATCAGATTTTTAAAGACATATAAATATCCACGTCTTCTTCAGCGTTAAATTTAAGATAGTATTTAGATAAAATAGCCTCGTCAAAACTTATAGACTTAAGTTGACGAGTATTGCTCTGCTATCCAATTTTGGTATGAGCCATCCATCACACTCTGCCACCAGGATTCATTATTTACATACCAAGCAACCGTTTTAGCGATACCGGTTTCAAATGACTCTTTCGGTTGATAGCCTAGCTCATTATTGGTTTTAGTCGCGTCAATAGCATAACGACGGTCATGGCCAGGCCGGTCTTTGACATAAGTAATAAGTGATTCAGTATTTTGCTCAATCGCTGCTTTTGCATTCGGAAAACGTGTTGCTAAAGCTTTATTTTTAATAAATTCTTGTTCAACCAGTTTTGAAATGGTTTTAACAATATCAATGTTAGCCCATTCATTTTCGCCACCAATATTATAGTTTTCACCTACTCGGCCACTTTGTAAGACTAAATCAATGCCGTAAGCGTGGTCTTCAACGTATAGCCAGTCACGAATTTGTTGGCCATCACCATATATTGGCAAAACTTTATTATGCAAAATATTAGTAACCACTAAAGGAATAAGCTTTTCAGGAAAATGAAACGGCCCATAATTGTTTGAACAGTTACTCGTGGTAACATTTAAACCATAAGTATGGTGATAAGCACGTACCAAATGATCACTTGCCGCTTTACTGGCAGAATAAGGCGAATTGGGGGCGTAAGCAGTATCTTCTGTAAAAGCAGGGTCGGTCGCTAAAAGCGTGCCGTACACTTCGTCTGTAGATACATGATGAAAACGATGCTCGGCAAGTACACTTTCACCGTCTAACCAAACTTTTTTCGCCGCTTTAAGTAAGCTATAGGTACCCATAATATTGGTTTCAATAAAAGCATCAGGGCCAGTAATTGAGCGGTCAACGTGAGATTCTGCCGCAAAATGCACCAAGGTATCAATACCCTGTTCAATCAGTAATGCTTCAACTAACGCTTGGTCGCAAATATTACCATGCACAAAAGTGAAGTTTCCTTCATCTTTTACACTATCTAAATTAGCCATATTGCCTGCATACGTTAGTGCATCAAGTACAACAACTTTATCGGCTGGATACTTTGCCATCCAGTAGTGTACGAAGTTAGCCCCTATAAAACCTGCACCACCTGTAACTAATAATTTTTTCATAACAACTCTCTAAAAAATTTGATATATAAGCGATCAACACTGAGCAATACATAATAAATAAACAATAAATAAATTAAGACTGCTCTGCTTTTAACGCATGCATCATAGTGGCCAACTGTGTTTGCCAGTGAACAAACGAAAGATCAGGCAAGGCAAGCATTAAACTGCTCTTATCTAACACACTATAATGTGGCCGTTTGGCCGGCGTTGGGTATTGGGCAGTAGTTATCGGTTTGATGGGTATTTTTTTAGTTAATAAACCCAGTTCATAGCCCATATTTTGAATAGCGACTGCAAAATCAAACCAGCTAGCAACACCTGTATCGGTATAGTGATGAATACCTGTGATATTGTGCGTTAAGCTTGCAATACAAGCTGCAGCCAAGCCCTTCGCGTAAGTAGGCGACCCTATCTGGTCACTAATAATGCCAAGCTCAGGCTTGGTATTCATTAAGTTCAGCATAGTTTTTACAAAATTATTACCGTGCGTTGAATATACCCAAGAAGTGCGAATAATAGTGCTTCGCTCTGGGTAAACCTTGGTAATTAACTGCTCACCTTGGGCTTTACTCGCGCCATAAATCCCTAAAGGCCGTATTTCATCCTTAGGTAAATAAGGCGCGCCTTTATCACCATGAAAAACAAAGTCTGTCGATATATGCACAAAAGCCAAGGATAAATTTTTACACGCCTGCGCGAGATTACCTACCGCTTTAGCATTAAGGGCGTAGGCATTGTTAACATCACTTTCAGCCTTATCTACGCCGGTATAGGCAGCAGCATTTATAACACCCGCAGCTTTATGCTGCTGTAAACTATGAGTGATTGCTGCAATATTTTGCAGGTCAATATCATTACGCCCTAAACAGAGTATTTCATGCTCGGGAGATGAAAACTGACTTAACTCCCAAGCTAATTGACCCGACTTGCCTATAACAATTATTTTCATGGTTTTATCTGACTTTACGTATATAAGGAAGTAAGCGAAGCAGTAAACGCGGGGGCATCTTTAAACAACAACCCCACTTCATCTTTTGCGGCTAAAACAGGCGCTTGACCATTAACCAGCGGCCACTGAATATTTAACGCTGGATCATTCCACAATAGTGACACTTCATGCTCTGGCGCATAATAATCTGTGCATTTATAAACAAACTCTGCTGACTCACTCATAACATAGAAACCATGGGCAAAACCTTCAGGCACCCATAGTTGTCGCTTATTTTCACCAGAAAGCACCACGGCGACATGCTGACCGAAAGTAGCCGATGATGTACGCATATCAACCGCAACATCATAAACCTCACCTGAGGTAACACGTACTAACTTACCTTGAGTATTTTTCAGTTGGTAATGCAATCCGCGCAAAATACCATGGCTCGATTTACTGTGGTTGTCTTGTACGAAAGTATGTTCAGAGCAATGCTCATTAAACGTATCAACACGGAAGGTTTCCATAAAAAAACCACGTTCATCACCAAATACTTTCGGTTCAATAATTTTAACGTCGGCTATTTTAGTATCAATATAATTCATAAAATCCCATCAAAACTTCAAAATCAACTTATGTAGGGGCGAATTCATTCGCCGTGGCAAAACCTAATCATGAATCCAAAAAGCGACTAAAGTCGCTCCTCAAGGATATAAAAGAAAAACCAAAAGCTCTTTTGTTAAAAACCTCATTCCCTTCTCCTTATTTCCTCCCTGTAAAGCAAGCCCTTTAAAACACCCGCTCTTCAATCAGCTTGATCAAATATTCGCCATAGCCACTTTTCAGTAAAGGCTGGGCAATTTCACGCAGCTTTGTTTCAGTTAACCAACCATTACGAAAGGCAACCTCTTCAGGGCAGTTAACCTTTAAACCCTGGCGCTTATCAATAGTGGCAATAAACTGTGCTGCAGCGAGTAAGTCGTCATGCGTACCGGTATCAAGCCAAGCCGTGCCACGGCCCATAATTTTGACCTTCAATTCACCCGCTTGCAAATACTGCTCAATCACATCAGTAATCTCTAATTCACCGCGCGCTGAAGGCTTAACATTTTTAGCTAATTGCACTACGCGAGCATCAAAAAAGTACAAACCAGGTACCGCATAATTTGACTTAGCCACTTGAGGTTTTTCTTCAACAGATATTGCCGTGCCGTTCGCGTCAAACTCCACCACACCATATGATCTTGGATTCGACACATGGTAGCCAAATACAGTACCACCAGTTAATTGTGCATTAGCATTTTTAAGTGACTTGACCAAATCGTGGCCATAAAACATATTGTCACCAAGCACTAAAGCTGCCGCAGAGCCATTAAGAAAATCTTCAGCTAATATAAAGGCTTGGGCTAAACCATCTGGGCTAGGTTGAATCTTATAAGAGAGGGTAATACCAAAATTTGAACCATCACCTAATAGTTCTTCAAAACGGTGCGTTTCTTCTGGTGTTGATATGATGAGTATTTCTTGGATACCTGCTTGCATTAGTGTCGCAAGTGGATAATAAACCATAGGTTTATCGTAAACAGGCATCAACTGTTTACTAACAACTTTCGTGAGTGGGTAAAGTCGTGTGCCACTGCCGCCGGCTAAAATTATTCCTTTATGCATAAATCGTCCTTGTTTATAATAAATTTAGTACAGTAATTATTGTGCTTAAAAAACATTACCTAAGGTTGAACTATCACCTATAGACTTTATCTAGCTTGACTTTAGTCCATCAAGCTTAAATACAGCTGTCAATTATTCATCTGTCAAGCGTGCTAATATCTGCTTGGTTTTACTGAAAGCTAAAAGCTGGTAGCTAACAGCTTCACTTCTAGCTAATAGCTTTACTTCGAATTAAAATTAGTAGCTTAACTATTCAAAACCATTGGGGTTTTTAGACTGCCAGCGCCAAGTATCTATAATCATAGTAGCTAAATCAAGTTTTGCATGCCAGTCTAGTAAGGTCTTCGCAACACTTGCATCAGCGTAAACGGTGCCAATATCACCGGCTCGGCGTGGCGCAATGTTATAAGGGATATCTTGTCCTGAAATCTCTTGAAAAGTGTTCACAATCTCTAACACCGAGGTACCATTACCTGTGCCTAAATTAATCGGTACACAGCCTTTAATGTCACTTAATGCCTCTAACGCTTTAACATGCCCTTGGGCCAAGTCCACTACATGAATATAATCTCTAACACCTGTGCCATCAGGGGTCTGATAATCGTCACCAAACACTTGTAATTGTGCTAATCGGCCAACAGCCACTTGTGACACATAAGGCAATAAATTATTCGGAATACCATTAGGATTTTCACCAATAAGACCCGATTCGTGTGCGCCAATCGGGTTAAAATAACGTAAACAGGCGATTGACCATTGCTCATCACTGCGTGCTAGATCAAAGAGAATATTTTCGATCATCAGTTTGGTTTGACCATAAGGATTGGTCGCAGACGTTGGCATAGTTTCATCAAGTGGCGAGGGATTATTTTCACCATACACAGTTGCTGATGAACTAAATACTAAGTTTTTAACATTATGCTCTGCCATAACTTGCAACAGTGTTACCGAACCAGAGACATTATTATGATAATAACTTAATGGCATAACACTCGACTCACCCACAGCTTTTAAACCGGCAAAGTGCACTACAGCTTCAATGTTATGTTGCTCAAATACTTGCTTTAGTGCTTGGCGATCACAAATATCAGCTTGAATAAAGGTTACCGACTTGTCTGTTATTTGTTTAATACGGTCCAGCACTAATGTTGAAGAGTTGGATAAATTATCAACAATAACAATGTCTTTATCTAGCGCCAGTAATTCAATAACGGTATGGCTACCAATAAAGCCCGTTCCGCCTGTGATCAACAAACTCATCTTTAAATCCTTATAAGGTTAATGCTATTTATAATTGAATACCCGAAGGTCAACTATTGATAATATTTTGACACCAACGCAATGAATTTACCAAGTTTTTCTTTCGGTAGTTGATTGATGCCCGCCGCGGCCGCTCTACCGCCGCCGGTGTCAAATTGCGCACAAAGTTCACCAGCGCCCACTTTGTTATTAATAGGGGCACGCAGGCTTACCGTGTAACTCGCATCAATATTTAAGGTGATCACCGCATGCGCTTTATCAGGCTCCTGATTGGCTAATTCATTACCATAAACCCCACTGACTCTGCGCGACCAAGCGGCATCGTCAAGCTCAATAAGCTGCAAAGCCGCATCATCATGCAATACGCTCGCCTGTTTAGCTTGTGCCATATCACTTAAATAGGCTTGCTCAAGAATAGCAAAAATAGAGTTGGCTTCATTAATCAAGGTAAAGGGGTCTGGATAGCCCAATAAAGTGGTAAATAAAACATCAGGGGCAATATGTAAATCATCAACCGTGCGACCGTAGCCGTTATAGTTAATATAAATCCCTAAATTTTTCAGCTGTACTTGTTCATTATCTGACAAGCCAGCTTGCTGCGCTAACTGCTCGGCCGCTATTAACATATTATCGCCAAAAGCCCCAACAATAGCCCATAAAGCATATTTGCCAGTTAAATATTGATTCACCAATAAACTGGTGCAAGTATTGGCGTCAATATCTATAATTTTATCTAAATGCGCAGAGGTCGGTATTTCACCCGTGCGATGATGATCAACATAAAACACCTCAACATTATTGGCCAGCAAGGCCGCTAAAGCGACAATGTTTTTTTCCATAGAAATATCAAGCACGGTAACAGAAGTTGCCTGGTCGACAGGTACTTGCTGTAATAATTGAATGTCGCGTTTAACGCCAGTGATCAGTGTTGAGGCTTTCGGTTGAGCCAAACGCAGTTGTAACAAGGCAATAATGCCATCAGCATCGCCATTAAAAACATCATAATGCATGCAAAAATCTCCTATATAAATTGTTTACCGATAAAGTTAGCATAAGTTACTTGTAAGTGTAATCTAGCTTGGATTTTAGTCCATCGGGTTAATCGCCTGCTAATAGTTGTCGGACTAAAGTCCGACCTACATAAACAATTGTCCAAGGTTACGTTATCACCCGTAGGCTCTTGTAGGATGGACTTTAGTCCATCAAGTTAAATGAAATTTAACCGTCTTCGGCATTAATGTCGATTGAGAGAATAATACCCGCTGCAAGTGTTTGCTAGCCCATCGCGGGAATCGCCTGCTAATGATTGACGGACTAAAGTCCGACCTACATAAACAATTGCCCAAGGCTACGTTATCACCCATAAGCTTTATGTGGGCCTTTGTAGGTTGGACTTTAGTCCAACAAGTTAAATGAAATTTAACCGTCTTTGGCATCAATGCGAACGACAAAATAATACCATTTTCAGATGTTTTTTGGCCCATTACGTTAATGGCTCGCTATACAGTTGTCGGACTAAAGTCCGACCTACATAAACAATTGCCCAAGGCTACGTTATCACTCGTAGGCTCTTGTTGGACTTTAGTCCATCAGTTAAATAAAATTTAACCGTCTTTGCATCAATACCAATTGAGAAAATAATACCCGCTACAGGTATTTTATGGCCAATCACGTTAATCGCCGGCTAATGGTTGACGGACTAAAGTCCGACCTACAAAACAATCATCGAAATCTACATTGTCACCCGTAGGCTCAATCAGTAATCAAGCCTTGCGTGATCAGATAATCAACCACTTGTTGAGCGCATTGTTCAATGCTTTTATTAGCCGTGTCGATATGAATGGTTGGATTTTCAGGCGCTTCGTAAGTAGAGTCTATGCCGGTAAAGTCTTTAATCTCACCTGCTCGCACTTTTTTATATAAGCCTTTTGGATCACGTTGTTCGCAAACAGCAATCGGAGTATCGATAAATACTTCAATAAATTCGCCGTTCTCAAGCTTGTTGGCTGCCATTGTACGATCAGCGGCAAAAGGAGATATAAATGCGGTTGAGACAATTAAACCAGCATCTACAAACAGTTTTGCCACTTCGCTAATACGGCGAATGTTTTCAACTCTCTCTTCATCACTAAAGCCCAAGTCACCATTTAAGCCATGGCGAACATTGTCACCATCAAGTAAATAACTATGACAATGGCGTTGAAAAAGTAAAGCATCAACCGCATTGGCAATGGTTGATTTACCTGAGCCACTAAGGCCTGTGTACCATAACAAACAAGCTTTTTGCTTTTTGCTATCAGCGCGTTGTGATTTGCTTACTTGTTGAGTGTGCCAAACGGTATTTTCAGTTTTCATATTATTCCACTTAAATTATTTACATAGCTGTAAGCTAACAAAGCTTTAAGCTATCAGTTCAAAGCTGTCAGTAAAAACACAACCAAACTCCCAACTAATCTCTGATCTTTGTTTTTTTACTGACAGCTGAAAGCTTTAAACTAAAAGCTTCTCTTTCATCTCTATCTCTTACTGACAGCTGACAGCTTTAAACTAAAAGCTTCTCTTTTATTTTGCTCTAAAACGGAAAAACCACCGGTATCAACATTAACACCACAAAGCTATAAGTCAGTGTTATCGGCCAACCAAATTTAATAAAGTCAGTGATTTTGTAGTTGCCGGCATTAAACACCATAATATTGGTTTGATAACCATAAGGGCTAATAAAACTGCCACTAGCGCCAAAGGCTACCGCCATCACTAAGGGTAAAGGGCTAACACCTAAGCCAATGGCAATATTATAAGCGACCGGAAACACTAAAGCCGCAGCGGCGCTATTGGTAATAACTTCGGTCAATATTAAGGTAATGAAAAATATCACCACCATAGCGATTAAGGCACTTTCCCCTGCCAGTAATTGCTCAATTTCATGGGCAAAAATGCCTGCGACGCCGCTATGTTCAAACGCTTGCGCTAAAGTTAATGCACCCAGCACAATAAGCCAGATTTCAATCGGGAATCGGCGTTTAATTTCATTCACCGTTAAACAACCGGTTAAAATCAATAACGCTAGATAAAACATCAGGCTCGACAATAAACTTATCGTAGTCACCATGGTCAGCGCAATAGCAATAATAAAGCCAAAAATAGCTAAAGAGTCACGCCAGCCTGACAGCATATCGTCGGGTTTATGACCGGAAAGAATGAAAAAGTTTTTCGTTAAATTAGTGCGCGCGCAAAAATCGGAGCCCACCGCTAAAACTAAAAAGTCACCCGCTTGCACTTTTATATCACCGAGTTTGCCAGAAAGCGACGTGCCCTCTCGGCGAATAGCGACAACGGCGGCATCAAACCTTGCCCTAAACCCGGCTGTTTTTAAGGTTTTACCTACAATAGCAGAATCAGGTTTAATCAATACTTCGGTTAAGTTTTCCCGTAACAAACCCTTTTGCTCAGCAAATAAGGTTAAGCCATCAAATTGCTGCAAGACTAAAACTTTGCTGATGTCACCACTAAAAATTAGCCTGTCATTCGGTTCTATTACTTCATCTGGCGTTACCGGGGAAATAAGCCGCCCGCAGCGTACTAACTCGACCAAAAATAAAGTGTCTAAATTTCTTAAGCCATTATCTTCAATGCTTTTTCCAATGAGTTTGGAGTTAGGTTTTACTTGTGCTTCAACCAGATATTCCTTATCGCCTAGCTGCTCGTTTGGCATGTCAGCTAAAGTATGTTGACGCAATAATATAATCAACAAACAAGCAACCAGTGCAGCACCACCCACTAGCGTAAAGTCAAAAAAACCTAAACTTTGTTGACCTTGTTCTAGCCATAACGAATTAACAATTAAGTTAGTTGAAGTACCAATTAAGGTTAAAGTACCACCAAGAATAGCGGCGAATGACAAGGGTAAGAGTAATTTACCAGGATTGACCACAGTATTTTTTTTCACTACCGAAATTAATGTAGCGACCACCGCCGTATTACTGATTAATGCCGAACTCAAAGCGGTAAATACAAGCGTTCTAAAACTTGCCGTAGATGCTTTACCATTGAGCATTAACGCTGATATACGCCTTAAAATACTGGTGCGTTCGTAAGCAAAAGAACATAACACCAATAATAATAACGTCACTAAACCAGGATTTACTGCATTACTGAGAATATCATCAGTGCTAACAAATGACGCCGCTAAACACAGTAACGTTGTACTACCAAAAACACGCTCGGGTTTGTTCGGAAAAAAAACAAGCCCAATAAGCGTTAATGCAAATATTGCGACCAGTAGCCACTGCGTATACAACATAATGTAAACCTAATCCAAGTTCTAACTACTGTTCGAAAAGTAAATATCGTGAAATTATAAAAATTGACCGTACAAATGCTGAGTTATAAGACAGTATCTGCTGCTGCTTTTTTTGCCTATTACGTTAATGGCTCGCTATACGGTTGACGGACTAAAGTCCGACCTACATCAACAATTGCCCAACGCTATACTGTCACCCGTGGGCTCTTGTAGGTTGGACTTTAGTCCATCAGGTTAAATGAAATTTAACCGTCTTCGCATACATGCGAACGACAAAATAATACCGTTTCAGATGTTTTTTGGCCCATCTCTTTAATGGCTCGCTATACAGTTGACGGACTAAAGTCCGACCTACATCAACAATTGCCCAAGGCTACATTATCACCCGTAGGATCTTGTAGGTTGGACTTTAGTCCAACAAGTTAAATGAAATTTAACCGTCTTCGCATACATGCGAACGACAAAATAATGCCGTTGCAGGTGTTTTTGGCCCATTACGTTAATAGCCCGCTGTACAGTTGACGGACTAAAGTCCGACCTACAAAAACCATAAAAAAAACCAAACGCCCAACACTAGATTATCACCCGTAGGCTATATGTAGGTTGGACTTTAGTCCATCAGGTTAAATGAAATTTAACCGTCTTCGCATACATGCGAATGACAAACTAATGCCCGTTGCAGATGTTTTGTGGCCCATTACGTTAATGGCTCGCTTTACAGTTGACGGACTAAAGTCCGACCTACATCAACAATTGCCCAAAGCTACATTATCGCCCGCAAGCCCTTGTAGGCCCTTGTAGGTTGGACTTTAGTCCATCAAGTTAAATGAAATTTAACCGTCTTCGCATACATGCGAACGACAAAATAATGCCGTTGCAGGTGTTTTTGGCCCATTACGTTAATGGCTCGCTATACAGTTGACGGACTAAAGTCCGACCTACATCAACAATTGCCCAAGGCTACATTATCACCCGTAGGCTCTTATCGTTTGGACTGAAGCCCGACCTTTCAGTTAAAGAATAAATACCAACCTACAGTGATCACTATGCCTTAAACTTATTTTTTAACTTATAACTAAATTTTTACTGAAAGCTGACAGCTTAAAACTGACAGCTAATCTGCTATTCCTATTTCAATAAATCGCGTGCACCCCAATGTGGGAAGTGCTTGCGAACTAAGGTGTTAAGTTCTTGTTCAAACGCTGAGTACTGATGATCTTGTTTCGCTTCAAGTGCGCCGTTAATCATACCCGCACCGACAGTAACATTACTTAATCGGTCAATAATAATAAAAGCACCCGTCGCTGGATTATCACCATAAGCATCAAAATGTAAAGCTTCAGCCACTTCAAGTTGAGCAACACCAATTTCATTTAACGCTAATTGGTCAACAGGAAATTTCTCTAAGGTATTAACATCAATGCGGTGGTCAATTTTTATTGCGTGCCCTGTGGTGAGCTTACTGCCGTGCTTAATGTAGTATTCACGCCCTGGTTCTAATTCGTCTTCATGCATCCAAACAATAGTCGCACTTAGCTCTTTAGCTGAAGTAGGAATACTGCCCTTTTTAACAATCATTTCGCCGCGACTGATGTCAATTTCATCTTCAAGGGTCAAAGTAACCGCCATACCGTGATCGGCGCGATCAATGTTACCTTCAAAAGTTACAATCGATTTAATCTTACTTTGCTTACCTGATGGCAAGGCAACAATTTCATCACCAACACGAATATGTCCTGAGCCCACTGTGCCAGCAAAGCCTCTAAAATCAAGATTAGGACGGTTAACATACTGTACTTGAAAACGAAATTGGGTAAAGTGTTTTTGATCATCTACCTTAATAGTATTTAATAACTTCATTAACGTAGCACCGGGATACCAAGGCATCTTAGTACTTTCGTCAACAACATTGTCACCATTAAGGGCTGAAATTGGCACAAAACGCACATCTTCAAAAGCTAAGTCATCGGCAAATTTGCGGTAGTCTTTTTTAATCTCTTGATAACGGTCTTGGCTATAATCAACCAAGTCCATTTTGTTAACCGCTACTAAAACATGCTTAATGCCTAACAAAGAACAAATATAAGAATGACGACGAGTTTGCACTTGCACGCCGTGGCGAGCATCAATCAAAATAATGGCCAGGTCACAGGTTGAAGCGCCCGTAGCCATATTGCGGGTGTATTGTTCATGGCCTGGAGTATCGGCAATAATAAACTTACGTTTGTCAGTAGCAAAATAGCGATAAGCAACATCAATAGTAATGCCCTGCTCTCGCTCTGACTGCAAGCCATCAACGAGCAAGGCTAGGTCAATAGCTTCACCGGTAGTGCCTGACTTTTTACTATCGTTTTTAATCGCCGCTAATTGATCTTCAAAGATCATTTTTGAATCGTGTAATAACCGGCCAATTAATGTGCTTTTACCATCATCAACGCTACCACAAGTGAAAAATCGCACCATTTCTTTGTTTTCATGCTGCTTCAAATAAGCTTCAATATCGGTTTCAAGTAAGTCTTCTGTATGACTCATGTTTTTTCCTTGGAAATTTCTACTCGACAAATTGTCGATTTAATTAAAATGCTAACACCGTAAAATAAACTGGAATAAGATGACAAAGTTTTAAAAATAACCTTCCATCTTTTTCTTCTCCATTGAGCCTGCTGAGTCGTGGTCAATCACACGACCTTGGCGCTCGGAGGTCTTGGTTAATAGCATTTCTTGAATAATTTCAGGTAAGGTTGTTGCGGTTGACTCAACAGCGCCGGTTAACGGATAACAACCTAAAGTTCTAAAGCGCACACTTTTCATTTGCACCACTTCGTCTTTACCAATAGGCATACGGTCGTCGTCAACCATGATTAAAGTGCCATCGCGTTCTACTACTGGGCGTTTCTCAGCTAAATAAAGTGGCACAATTTTAATGCCCTCTAAATAGATGTATTGCCAAATATCAAGCTCGGTCCAATTCGATAATGGAAAAACACGAATGCTTTCGCCTTTATTCACTTTACCGTTGTAAATGTTCCACAGCTCAGGGCGTTGGCTTTTAGGATCCCAGCGATGATTTTTATCACGAAATGAATACACACGCTCTTTCGCGCGTGATTTTTCTTCGTCACGTCGAGCGCCACCAAATGCCGCATCAAAACCATATTTATCAAGGGCTTGTTTTAAGCCTTGAGTTTTCATGATATCGGTATGCTTAGCACTACCATGCTCAAACGGACTAATATTCATCGCCATACCTTCGGCATTTTTATGCACGAGTAAATCAAAGCCATGTTCTCTCGCCATTTCATCGCGAAAGGCAATCATTTCTTTGAATTTCCAGTTGGTATCAACATGTAATAGCGGAAAAGGTATTTTTCCAGGAGCAAAGGCTTTTCGCGCAAGATGAAGTAGCACGGCGGAGTCTTTACCAACCGAGTAAAGCATCACAGGATTATCAAATTCTGCGGCAACTTCGCGCATGATATGAATAGATTCGGCTTCTAACTTTTGTAAATGGGTTAATTGCATTGCTGACCACTAATGTTGGCATGATATTATTGATTATCATCATGCCACAGCAGCAAATCATTATCCATATAACTAAAAGCTTGTTTATACCAAAAAAATATAAAGAGAAAGGAAGATTAAGCTTCTTATTCTAAAAATATAACCTACGCCAATTCAGTGAAGTAACTGATATAAGTCACTGAGCTAAGTGACTACCTAATGATAAGTGAGGAGCAATAATCTTACATGACTGTAAGTCATTAGAGTAATGCAGGAGCAATTACCGAGGTGGCTAGGAACAGCACTGTAGGCACAGGTTTATTGTTCCGGACTAAACATAAGTACCTACATCCCTGTAGGCAATGCAGATATTGTAGATTTAAACCAGATTACAATGATCGATTATGTATTTCAAATAGCATTAGTTAAGTTACTTTTATAACGACGAATTAATGCCAGTGACGAGGCAGAAAGCTTTTCGCTGTCAATATCGCTCATCGGCTGCGCCATCACGTTAAGTACTTCTTTGCCAAGCTGCTTACCTAATTCAACGCCCCATTGGTCGTATGAATTTACCTGCCAAATTACACCTTGAACAAATATTTTATGCTCATACAGCGCTAATAAAGCGCCAAGGGAGTGGGGATCTAACTGCTGCATTAAAATAGTATTACTTGGGGTATTACCTTTCATGGTTTTATGGGCAGCTAGCCTATTCGCTTCATCCTCAGTAGCGCCAGCATCCAGCATTTCTGCTTTCGCTTGCGCTAAAGTTTTACCTTGCATTAAGGCTTCACTCTGAGCGAAACAATTAGCCACCAAAGCGTCATGATTAGCCAAATGCTTACTCGTTGGGGCAAGAGAGAGAATAAAGTCAGTTGGAATAATATCGGCACTTTGATGCATTAACTGCATAAAGGCATGTTGGCCATTTGTACCTTCCTGACCAAAAACCACGGGAGCGGTTAAATAATTAAGCGTTTTACCGGTAATAGAAACCGACTTACCATTGCTTTCCATATCGGTTTGCTGCAAATAACCCGGCAAAGCTCTTAGCGCATGGTTATAAGGTAAAATAGCTAAACTAGGGTAACCTAAAGCATTTCGATTCCAAATACCGAGCAAAGCCATCATTACCGGCATATTCTGCTCAAACGGTGCATTTTTAAAATGCTCGTCCATGGCATTAGCACCGGCTTTTAATGCGTTAAAATGGCTGTTACCAATAATCAATGCCAGTGGCAAACCCACCGCTGACCATAAAGAAAACCGGCCACCAACCCAATCCCACATCGGCAAAATATTATCCGCATTAAGTCCAAACGCTGTTGCAGCCTCAATATTACTGCTGACCGCATACCAATGTTTCGCCATAACCTCTGCAGGTGAATAATGAGGTTCAACCAAAGCATTAAGCATCCAAGCTTTAACGATAGTGGCATTCAGCAAGGTTTCTTGGGTAGAAAAGGTTTTAGAAATCACCACCACGAGCGTGGTTGCGGCATTAAGTTTAGCAAATTTTTCTTGCGCGGCATCACCATCAACATTAGCCAGCACATGCGCTTTCAAACCTGGCTGGTGGTAAGGCACAAGTGCCGACAAGGCCACCTTAACACCGTAATAAGAGCCACCAATGCCGATAGCGAGAATATCAGTAAACTTTTCACCAGTAACTGAACACACCTTACCCGAATGCACATCATCAACAATGGCAGCCATTTTGGCTTCAGTGTTAATAACCTCATCAGCTTGCGGCCCTAACACATCAAGCTTAACCGAGTCAGGCGCACGTAATACCGTATGCAAAACAGCGCGCTGTTCGGTAGTGTTGATCTTTTCACCTGAAAACTGCGCTGATATTTTACCCGCAAGATCAACCTGTTCAGCCAAAGTAAATAGTGGCACAAACTCACTATCAACGATGTTTTGCTTAGCATAATCTAAAAATAAACCCGCCGCCGAAGTCGTATAGTTTTCACTGCGCTCAGGGTCGGAAAATAGTGAAAAAATATTACGCGTTAATGCCAGTTCAGTAAACTGCGATAAATTAGTTACGTCCATATACCTATACTTTTAATAAATGAGTGTTAATAAAAAAATGCCAATGCCCCTGATGGACTAAAGTCCAACCTACATAGAGCTGACAGATAACACCATAAAATTTTCAGCTTCCCTTTTGTAGGTCGGACTTTAGTCCGTCAACCGCCCAGCAAACAATTACTGTGATAGCTAAAACCCAAAAAATAAGCACTAATGCCAGCCATTGGCCAAAAAACCATAAAACCCGATGGACTAAAGTCCAACCTACATAGGACCTATATAGAGCCAACAAATAACACCATAAAATTTTCAGTTTATCTTTTGTAGGTCGGACTTTAGTCCGTCAACCACCCAGCAAGCAATTACCATGATGGCTAAAACCCAAAAGATAAGCACTAATGCCAACCATTGGCCAAAGAGCCATAAAACCCGATGGACTAAAGTCCAACCTACATAGGACCTACATAGAGCAGATAAATAACACCATAAAATTTTGAAGTTTATCTTTTGTAGGTCGGACTTTAGTCCGTCAACCGCCCAGCAAGCAATAACTATGAAGGCTAAAACCCAAAAGATAAACACTAATGCCAGCCATTAGCTAAATAGCCATAAAACCCGATGGACTAAAGTCCAACCTACATAGGATCTACATAGAGCAGACAAATAACACCATAAAATTTTGAAGCTTGTCTTTTGTAGGTCGGACTTTAGTCCGTCAACCACCCAGCAAGTAATTACCATGAAGGCTAAAACCCAAAAGATAAGCACTAATGCCAACCATTGGCCAAAAAGCCATAAAACCCGATGGACTAAAGTCCAACCTACATAGGACCTACATAGAGCCGACAAATAACATTATAAAATTTTGCAGCTTATCTTTTGTAGGTCGGACTTTAGTCCGTCAACCACCCAGCAAGCAAGTAATTACCATGATGGCTAAAACCCAAAAAATAAGCACTAATGCCAACCATTGGCTAAATAGCCATAAAACCCGATGGACTAAAGTCCAAACTACATAGGACCTACATAGAGCAGACAAATAACACCATAAAATTTTGCAACTTATCTTTTGTAGGTCGGACTTTAGTCCGTCAACCACAAAACCAGATAAACAAAAAAACCAACCAACAAGTAAACTAACAGCGATACGTTTTTTCTTGTTGCCTACGACAGTTGACAGCTGACAGCTCAAAACTAAAAGCTTACAGCTATGTTTTTCTGAAAGCTTAAAACTGATAGCTGACAGATTTTTCTTAGCTATATCTCTTTTCTTTTCCCGCTTTACGATAAAACTCTACACCAACTCGCTTAATATGTTCAAGTAAACTATTACTGTCTATATCTTCATAAATCGACAAGTCAAACTCATAAGGTAAGAGTAAATCATCTAACTCAATACTAATATTAATTAGGTCTTTATAAGTCAATTTTTCACCTAAAAGCGTTATATCAATATCAGACCCTATTTTAAAATTTCCCCTTGCTCTCGAGCCATAAAGTATTACCGTATCAATAGTTGAGTATTTTCTAAATATAGCTTTAATGGCATCAATAGCATCAGGTTCTAAGCCAAACATTATTAAAGTAAACTCTGATCTTTTGTTTGAAGATCATTTAATTTGGTATTCAGCAAGACAAAAGCATCGTAATACTCATTAATAATTTGTGCAGATATTTTAGCAGCAGTTTCACGACTATAAGTATGTGAAGTTAGCACTCTACTTTTAATCATTTCCATCCATAAACTGCCATTATCAATTAGACCGCGTTTAAAGGCCATACGAATAGCATCACGACTACCTTGAATACCAACTTCCGCCTGCGCTTCATAAAAATCTTTAATAACATTCCAGGCTAACTCATAGTTATATTCAAAGACCTGAATTAAGCCTTGCTCTTCCAGTTTACTGAGTGGGCGTTCTTTATTTAAATTTACAGCCTCAGATAACCCATTAAGGGCTAAATTAAAATTACTCAACCTTTGTTGCCATCGAACATCTAAAGACATATATAACCTTTGAGTGTTAAGAATGCAGTAAACCTGATTAGCTTTAAGCTGACTGCTATTCTTTTTTCTTTTCTTTAAACTGATAGCTGATAGCTTAAAACTTAAATCAACTTAACTATTCATCAAATCAGTTAAATAACTTCTAAAATCATCAGCCAATTCAGGATGACGCAAACCATATTCAACATTAGCCTTCATATAACCTAACTTAGAACCACAATCATGAGACTTACCCGTCATATGAAAGGCTTCAACGGTTTCTTTTTCCATCAACATCGCAATAGCATCCGTTAATTGAATTTCGTCACCCGCACCAGGTGGGGTTAATTTTAACAAATCCCAAATTTTTTCAGACAACACATAACGGCCAACCACAGCCAAGTTTGACGGCGCATCTGCCATCGCTGGTTTTTCAACAATAGCCGTCATAGTTTTCGACTCACCAGGGGCAAGTTCAACGCCACCACAATCAACCACACCGTAACTACTTACTTGTTCCATAGGCACAGGTTCAACCATAATCTGGCTGTAGCCACCAACTTCGTTATAACGCGTTAACATCGCCGCTAAATTTTCGGTTTTTAAATCCGCCGTAGCATCATCTAAAATAACATCAGGTAGCACAACAACAAATGGTTCGTTACCGATAATAGGGCGAGCTTTTAATACCGCATGACCTAAACCTTTGGCTTCGCCTTGGCGCACATGCAAAATGGTCACGTCTTTAGGACATATCGCTTGAATTTCATCAAGCAATTGACGTTTAACCCGTTTTTCTAAAGTAGTTTCAAGCTCAAATGATTTATCAAAATGGTTTTCAATGGCATTTTTAGAAGAGTGCGTCACTAAAACAATTTCTTTAATACCAGCCGCAATACATTCATTTACTATGTATTGAATAAGTGGTTTATCAACAATGGGCAGCATTTCTTTTGGAATGGCTTTTGTTGCTGGCAGCATCCGTGTACCTAACCCAGCTACAGGTATTACAGCTTTTTTTATTTTATTTGGCATCTTTGTCCTTAATTTTACATATAACTAACTTAAAGTGCGTTATATAAATTGTTTTGATGAAGTAATGTTTTCAGTATATATATAAAATGATACTAAATTGTATCATTTTATATATACGATAAATTTTGATATACAGTAACTATTTCTTATAAAACTCTTTATACCACTTTACAAATTCAGCAACACCTTTTTCAACGCTAACTTGCGATTTATAGCCTGTAGTATCAAATAAATCATTTACTTCAGCAAATGTTTGGTAAACATCGCCCGCCTGCATTTCACGAAAATTTTTCTTTGCTTCAATACCAAGTTCATCTTCGATGGCTTTAACAAATCCCATCAAATTAATCGGCGACCCATGCCCTATATTATAAATAGAATAAGGGGCTGAACTAGAGGCTGGCGAGCCACTTTCAACTTTCCATGTAATATCTCGTTCAGGTATTACATCGGCAATGCGAACAACACCTTCAACAATGTCATCTACATGGGTAAAGTCACGCCACATATCACCATTGTTGTTAATATCAATAGTGTCGCCATCTAGAATTTTTTTTGTAAATATATAAGGCGCCATATCTGGTCGCCCCCATGAACCGTAAACTGTAAAAAATCGTAGACCAGTAGTTGGAATATCATAAAGATGAGAGTAGCTATGCGCCATCAATTCATTAGATTTTTTAGTAGCAGCATAAAGTGAAACAGGATGGTCAACCGAATCGCTAGTGGAAAACGGTGTTTTATTATTTAAACCGTAAACAGAACTAGAAGAAGCATATATTAAATGTTCAATATTGTTATTACGACAACCTTCAAGAATAGTTAAATGGCCAATTAAATTAGAGTCGGCATAGGCCATAGGATTATCAATTGAATACCTAACTCCTGCTTGGGCTGCTAAATGAATAACACGATCAAATTTTTCATTGATGAATAATGTGGCAATCCCTTCACGTTCTGTAAGGTCTAACTTTATAAATCGAAAATTCCCGTTAATATTTTTAGCGTTGCTATCTGTAAACTGATCTAACTCAGCCAAACGTGCTAATTTAAGATTAACATCATAATAATCATTGAGATTATCAATACCAACAACATCATGACCTTGTTCACATAAACGTTTTGTTACGTGAAAGCCTATAAACCCGGCCGCGCCGGTTACTAAATACTTCATAAAAAGCTCTTAATAGTTTGAATAAAACACTTGTTAAAAAATCACTGCCAACTAATCACTGCCAAAGAGATCACGGGTATAAACTTTATCGACAACGTCAGCTAGTTCGTCGTCCATTCGGTTTGACACTATCACATCTGAAATTGTTTTAAATGCTGCAAGATCGTTATATACTGCTGAATGAAAAAATTCTTTTTCTTCTAATACTGGCTCATAAATCACCACTTCAATACCTTTAGCTTTGATTCGTTTCATAATACCTTGAATAGATGAAGACCTAAAATTGTCTGAGCCACTTTTCATGATCAAACGATACACACCGACCACTTTAGGGTTTTTACTGATAATAGAATCGGCGATAAAATCTTTACGTGTGGTGTTAGAATCAACAATTGCACTGATCAAGTTGTTAGGTACGTCTTGGTAATTAGCTAACAGCTGTTTGGTATCTTTAGGTAAACAATAACCACCGTAACCAAAAGAAGGATTATTATAATGTGATCCAATACGAGGGTCTAATCCTACTCCTTCAATAATTTGCTTAGCATTTAAGTTGTGCGTTTCCGCATAAGAATCTAATTCATTAAAATAAGAAACACGCATAGCAAGATAAGTGTTCGAAAAAAGTTTAACAGCTTCGGCTTCAGTAGAGTTAGTAAACAAAATATCAATATTTTTCTTTATCGCGCCTTCTGCTAATAAATTAGCAAATATAGTTGCTCGCTCTGTCTTTTCACCCACGATAATACGTGAAGGATGCAAATTATCAAAAAGTGCACGACCTTCTCGTAAGAACTCAGGTGAAAATAGTATATTTTCACAGCCCAATTTTTCTTTAATACGTGCCGTATAACCAACAGGTACAGTAGACTTAATGACCATAACTGCTGTTGGGTTAATAGCCATTACATCTTTAATGACCGCTTCAACACTTTTTGTGTTGAAAGTGTTAGTTACCGTGTCGTAATCTGTTGGCGTGGCAATAATTACATAGTCGGCGTTTTTATAGGCAAATTCTTTATCTAGGGTTGCAGTAAAATCAATCGTTTTATTTCGCAAGAAGTCTTCAATTTCAACATCTGAAATAGGCGATTTTTTATCTTTTAATAAATCAACTTTCTCTTTAATAATATCAACCGCAATAACAGTGTTATGTTGCGCTAACAACATTGCGTTTGATAGGCCTACATAACCCGTTCCAGCGATTGTGATATTCATATTATTCCTTTATGGTAATAGTCATAAATGAGGTGAACATTTACGGTTTTTGGTAAAAATCAACATTCTGTAATTTGAAGTATTTAAACTAGCCAAGCACTTATCTATAAAATCTATTTACTCATTAAGTGGTATGATTTCACAGTAAAAAATAATAAAATCATTTAAGCATACCTTTGTAAACTTCGAGCAGCTTCTCCCATAGGATTGCACTATCAAAATGTTCTTCTATCCTCTGCCTTCCTTGACTTCCTAA
Organism: Colwellia sp. MB3u-4; assembly: GCF_014077065.1. Classification (NCBI taxonomy): domain Bacteria; kingdom Pseudomonadati; phylum Pseudomonadota; class Gammaproteobacteria; order Alteromonadales; family Colwelliaceae; genus Colwellia; species Colwellia sp. MB3u-4. Next base: position 210,669 of record NZ_JACGVE010000075.1, read on the forward strand.
TTTTTTAGCAAGCTTTTCATCTTTAATCAAAGTTCTCATTGCGCTGGAAAGTTCTTCCACAGATTTAGACTTCACTAAAATACCAGTATAATTATCCATAACACTTTCTCTACAACCGATTACATCAAAGGCAATAACTGGAAGTTCCATGGCAGACGCTTCGATAGCAACATTTCCAAACCCTTCTCGGTATGACGGAAAAACAAACACATCCGCACATTGAAAGTATTCTTCTACACAATACGACCACGGAGCCAGGTGTATTTTTGGGCTTATATTAATTAAATCTAAGATACGGGTGTCCAATGGGTCGGTATCATCAAAAGCACCTTGAATAATCAAGTGCGTATTACCAAGATCATTTAACAAAGAAAATGCCTCGACGAGTTCAGTTATCCCTTTATCTTTTCTTAGTCTGCCACTATACAAACAAACTTTATCTGAATCACCTATATTGAATTTTTCGCGTATTAAATCGGCTCTAACTTTTAAGTCTTGTGAACGCGTAAATTTGCCCAAATCAACGCCATTGCTTGACCCTTCACCTAATACAAATATTTTGTTTGGATTTACAAGGCCACTATCAATAAAGTCCTTGCTAATCTCTTTTGATATACAAAAAACATTACTAGACAATTTACAAATGAGTTTATCAATCAGCATATAGCATTTTCTTTTTAAACCTACCTCGCTCTCATAAGCTCTTCCTCTTATAGTGAATATCACATTTCTATGATGACTAAAAAAAGAAGCCATGGCACCGAGTAGAGAGGCTTTAGGTGTTGAAATACTTATAACATCATATTTATTGAATATAAGGTGCCTCCACAATTTAAAGAGAGATAACAAATCGTTAAAGGGTGAAGGTCGTTTACACATAGGTATTTCAACAGTCTTAATGCCTTGTTCTCTAAGTAATTGATGTTCAGGACCAGGTGCAGCAATAGCAGTAACATCAACTCCTCTATCTTTCAAAAACTTAAATTGATCCCTATATAAACTATATAAATTTTGCGATACAGTAATAATCACACACAATTTCATATTATTTTCTTGCCTTTATTTTTTTTGCAGGGACACCAGAATATATTGTGTGAGGCTCTGTAGAGCCAATAACAACAGAATTTGCAGCAATTAAAGAGCATGGTGCTATGTAGGCTCCACTTGTTATAGTTGCATGTGAGGCAATCCAACAACCACACTCAATAGTAATGAGAGCAGCCTTTGACTTTCCGAAGTAATTTTCACCTGTATAGCCATGAGTTAAGGAGGCTATAATTACGTATGGCGAAAGTAAAACGTCATCCTTTATAACTACTCCACCAATAGCGTTTATCCACGTACCTTTCGCCAAATAAACATTTGTTCCAATAATCAACTTATCAATACCAAGTAATGTGACATCCCTACCGACTGTAAGGCCACTAGGCCTATTGGGTAGAATACAAGACATCAAAATGCCTCGCATACGAATGCTTATTCTATTGTCAGGTAACCAAGCACACATTAGCTGCATAAACCACATAGGCAGCGCAAATCTAAATTGGTATTTTATTTGTTCCAATATTTAGCCCTTTATAAACTTAGAAAAAAAGCTCTGCCTTTTTAAGGTTATTATTTCATGATCATATTTACGAGACTCATCGATATTTCTTTTCGATATTTGATCAAATTCATTCTTCTTTAACATTAAATTATCAATCGTTTTGCTTAGTAGAGAAATATTACCAGCAGGATGAATAAACTTATCTTCTATAAGTTCTGGTATACCTCCAGTAGTAGAGCCTAACGCTACACACCCGCGACTCATAGCCTCTATTAGTGACCGTGGCAAGCCCTCTTGAAGGCTTGGTTGCATGTATACGTCAATATTATCTAACCAATCCCATACAGGCTTACCACTGGGCAATGGTTCATCAAAATAAACACTATCTTCAACCCCCAGTTCCTTTGCTAATAATTTATATTCTAAAGAGTCACCTTTTCCGAGTATTCTAAACTCAAACTCTTTATCTAACCATTTTGCCTTTGCTAAAGCTCTAATAGCTATATCAATACCCTTATACTTAGTTTTATAGTTACCAATAAGCCCAAAGGTGATTTTTTTGCCATAACTCCTTTTTGACCAATTAGCTTCTTTTGTGTGAACCATTACATTACTTGCAGAAACGGTCGTTATACCCTCGCAACAAGGATATCTCGATTGTAAAAAATGATTTGTAACATAAAGAACAAAATTAGATCTCTTTACAGCGGAACGCATTCTCATATAGGCCAGTGGCGCATATAACTTAGCAAGTATACTTCCGTAATTCCATAAACCGTCCCAAATACAACCAACAACTTCAATACAAATTGGCTTGCCTTGTTTTATTGCTTCGTCAATTGCTATTAGGCCATTTTCACTTGGAAGTCTTGCAATCACACAATCTGAATCTCTAACCAAATCAGCTATATTTTGAGCAACTTTTTTACCATTTTTGATTAATGCTACTGGATTTGATAACTTATCAACAAAATTAAATTGAACATTTTCATGCGTTGAAAGAACATGGTTATTTTCAGCTGAACTTACTCTCCCACCAAACCGGCCTATGACATTTAACGTATCACAATGCTCTAAATATTTATTCCATAAACTTGATGGAAAACCGCCTGGCGAATATATTTTCCCATCACCACCTTGAAGAAATACGTGGTCATGAACAAATAATAGTTTTCTCATTAACTTCCGCTCCAGATTGAATATATTATTTTACAATGTTTTTCATAAATAAAAGGGGATTGCTCTAACTCTGATTTAATGCCCATTCGATCGTCCTCTACATGAAAGGCATTAATTTCATTTTTCCACTCAAGCTCTGATCCTTTCGAAGTAGTTAAGCATTTTACATGACTTGAATATTTAGCTATTTCAAGTGCACCTAATAGTTTCGCTGAAATAACTGGCACACCACAACTAAGCGACTCTAGAACAACACCTGGTAAACCTTCCCGCAATGAAGGCAATACCATCAGGTCGTAATTATTGATTGTTTCAAGAGGATTTGAAGTCTCGCCTTTTAAATTAACGATATCTATTAGGTTTTGTTTTTCTATTAATGCTTTAAGGCTGTCAACATAAGCGCTTTCGCCTTCACCAAAAATATCAAGTGTAATATTATCGTCCTTTGAAAATGACGAAAAAACATTAATAATAAATTTATGATTTTTCACTGGATCTATTCGACCGAGCATAATAATTCTCTTATGCTCTCCCTTTAATGTATGTTTTGGGGAATCTAAGACTGTTGAAGTATCAATGCCATTGTAAACTGTTTCCCACTTATTTAACGGTGTATTAGTGAGTGTTCTTGCGCCATCGCAAACACCAATGACCTTAGTCGAAAAGGCATTGGTTAACATATTAAATAAAACTTTTTTTGTCTTATAAATAGCACCATGCCCATAATCTGCAGCAGTTCTAATATGCGAAATTCTTACCGGCACATGCAATATTTTTGCTACAAAGCAATATACACCACTAGCTAAGTTTGCATTAATATGTATAACTGTCGGTTGTACTTGCTTAAGGACGTAATAATAACTCTGTAAGATGCTTGTTTTTTTATCACGGTAAACAATTTCAGCTAGTTTTCTAAATTCGTCATCTAAAACACCTGTATCGCCTGAAGTTAAAAAAATAGTAACTTCAACACTGTAATTTAGCTTTATAAACTTAAGTAAATTCAAAGTTCTTATTTCAGCACCGCCACGGTGTAAGCGACTCAATAATATTAATACCTTCAACTGATAAACCTCTCTATGATCGCTTTTCTTTTATCTTCAGCATTAAGATCTCTAAAATAAGAAAATCTACTTCTATTTCGAGTAAGAAACTCATCTAAAGAACAAATATACTTCGCAGGCACTCCAGCATAAACACTATTTTCTTCAAGTATGCCTTTTACAATACTTCCAGCGCCAACTATCACATTATTTTGAATCGTTGTGCCTGGTAATAACACTGAATTAACGCCAACAAATACGTTATCACCAATGGTAACTTTGTCGAAAAGTTCAATAAGAGGCTCTTTAGCTCGAAATAGCTGCAGTGAACCGTCATGAGTTATAAATTCTACCCCTTTAGCAACAGTAACATTATCTCCAATATCAACAAGATAAGGCTCTGAGCCAAAAGTTCCTGAATTTGGTCTGATTATTCTACAATTCCTCCCTACTTTGACACCTATAACTACGGCAAATTTTATAGGGTTTCGCTTCATTAAAAAGTATAAATAAATTTTATGTATGAGTTGATTTAAAGTAACCATTGAAATACCTTATTGAAATAACTAACATTAGTGACCACTCTATTACTGTTGCTAATAACAACGCCCAAAAAACCCCCATTAAATCACTTGACTTAAAAACGAACAAAAATAACGACAAAGCGATAAGGTTTACAATTGTAAATATTAATTGTAGTGAGTATTTATTCGTACTGACAAAAGCAGTTCCCATTAAGTTTGATGACGCCTTAAACGAGGCCGAAAATGACAAAATAAACAAACCTAAACTATATGAAGCAACATCTTTATTAAATAACAGCGTCAATATATCTTCGCTAAAAGTAAAAGTAATAAAGAGTAAGATGATAGAGAGTAAAAGCACAATAAATTGAGATTCAACTAATTTTTTTAAAAACAATTTTTTGCTATGAATTCTGTTCGTAAAGTGTGGTAAATAATATGTACCTAAGGCATTGGTAACCAAATTAACCGCTGTTAATAAATATGATATACAACCAAATGTAGCGAGCGAACTAGTTCCCATAGCAATACCGATGTAAGTTCTACTACCGCTAGTAGCGAGTGATTGAAACGAGCTACTGAGCCCCATTGTATACATCTTTTTTAAAATCAGTTTTAATTCATCAAAACTAATCCAAACGGGTTTAGCTATAAATACCCAACTTCTTAAGCACCAAAAAACACAGTACAAAATAGCACTTAATATCATTAAATCATTGAAGTTAGAGGTTAAGTATAGCGATAAAAGAACACAAAAAAGTAACCCTACACCTCTCGTTATCTTTATTTTTGCAAAACTTATAAATTCTAAATTTTTTGAAAAATATGCAGCAAAAAAATCATCAAACTGCTCTAATAATTTAATTAATAATACAAAGCTAATAACACCGAATGAAATAGATGAATAAAAAAACAAACTATATATAGCAAACGACAAACCGATACCAACAGCCGAATATATTATTCTAGCTACCAATAACTTCCCTTTATTTTCATCAACATCAAAATCTTTTGTTGTTATAACATACGCATTAAATTTTAACGCAAAAAAGATCATTACTGGTGCGGATATCGCTAAAGCTAAAAAATATTCGCCTAATTCATTGGGAGTAAAATTTTTAGAAAGTATTGATAAAACTAAAAATTGACAAATAACATAACAAACATTGGCAAAGAGTAAAAAGACACCTGACATAGTAGATTTATATTCCAACTAAGTAGCTGGTACATACCTTAAGTTATTAATATCGACTTCATTAAAAAAAGAAAATAAAAAAGGTTGAGCTAAAAAATGATAAGAGTCTTTAATTACAACTTTATACCTATACATTCCCCAAGAGGTAGAAAGAATAGAAGCCATAAAGAATAAAATAACAGGGGTTTTATACATTAACCTCTTCCGCGAGTGAATGTCACAAGAAAATATTCTGTATAAAATCAGTAAAAAAACAACTAACTGAATAAGGTATTTATAGCGTTCTGAAATAGCAAAAAAACCCCACATAAGGCTTACAAATAAAATTAAGAAAGAGGCTGCTAGTTCAAAATCATTATTCAAACTTTTTTTCAAAGACAAATAAAGTAAAGATGCATAGAATGTTGATGACATAAATACCAAAGAAACTAACTTTGTTTTCCAATTAAGTTCTGCATTATGTCCCCAGCTTTCATGCAGAATATATGAGTTAACAACATATTCTGCTAACTGTTTGGGAAGAAAAATTGACACAGAATTGACTACAAGTTCAACCCCCAGCCCCATAAAAATTAATAGTGGTGAAAAAATCAAAAGTTTTGGGGTTATTACGCTGAAACTTTTTGGAAGCTGCCTTACTAAGATTATAATGATAAAGCCCAAAGCTATAAACACATGAATAAATATCGAAATAATTCCAATGAGATAGAATTTCCACCATTCGTTTTTCAAGCCATAAGCGATAGCCATTAAAAATAAGGAAGTTGACAAACCACTTCGTAAACCAATCGCACTATTAACAAATGAAACGACTAACAAAGTAGTTATTATAATAAGTCGCCATTGACTTTTAGATATATCTTGACCATCAACGATAATATCGATAGCTTTAAATATAGCTATATAGGAAAAAGTTGTTACTATAAAAGGGATGAATTCTTTTGGAAAACCTAATACTTCTATTAATTTGATAAGATAAATCACACCAAAGTTAGAGTTAAAACTCTCATGTATATCGACGAAGTTTAAGTCAACCAAAGCAATATAGCGCTCATAATAAACTACTAAGTCCATACCCTGGTACGGTATTAGATTATATGCGCATAAGCCCATAAAACATGAAATGACGAATGACTGTATCTTTGATTTAGGAACTGCTTCTACGACTATCCATATAAAAGACAGTATAGGTAATAACAAGAATAAAAGTGACTGTAAAACCACCACATGTTTTATTTTCATTGTTCAACCAGCATTCGGATATACTGATTTCGAATACATATTTTTCATAGATAATGTAAGTTTATTACTTATAAGTTCATGTATTCCCCAAGCTAAAATAACAGAACTTAAAAAAGCAATTAGAATAGCCCACCATTCAGAAATGCCTTTCGTTACAGAGTATTGAATTATTACATACCCAATATTTTGATGTAATAAATATAGAGGATATGAAATAACGCCAAAAAACTTAAGAAAGCCCTTAGAAAAGATATTAAAATCATATTTAATAACAACGATGAAAAGACTAAAGCAAATAATTGAAGCAAAAACATCATCAATACTGTTCCGTGCTAACAATATACACGTAATAGTGGAAAAGATACCAAACCAACCTTGGCGCAAATCATTATTCATTTTCAATAAAAATATTGACATGCCAAAAACAAAATAAGGAAGGTAATATGTAAAAAGTAAAACATTAAAAACTTTTGCAAAAATGAACTGTGAATTATGAGTAAATACACTTAATAGACAAATTAGGCTACTTATATAGACAAAATTTTTCAGCTTTTTAAAATAGACTGCTAGGCCAATCCAAAAATAAAAATTTAGTTCAATAGCTAAAGTCCAATACACACCATCGACACTTTTTATTCCTAAATAATTTTGAAACATAATTAAATTTAAAAAGGCTGTTTTTATATCAACAACTCTGCCTTGTAGCTGGTATAAACTTACAGTTATGAATGTCAATAACATTGACACCCAATAAGTAGGATATAACCTAAAAAAACGTGCTTCTATAAATTTTTTAAGGTTTCCACCTTTAGACGCAGAATAAAAAATAACAAAACCACTTATTATAAAAAATAAATCTACACCGTAATGCCCCCAAGAGAAAAGCAATTCATTTATATAGTCATGAGAATATAATTCATTGTATCTAAATGTATAATGGTATATTACAACTGACAAAGCGGCTAAACCACGTAAACCGTCTAATGCAGATATCCTATTTTTCAATTTAAGACTCCCTTCAACTTCTTTCTGTATACCACGAAATTGCTTGTTTAATACCAGCGTCAATAGCGAATTCAGGAGTATAACCAAGCTGTTCCTTGGCTAAACTTATATCTGCTTGTGAATGCCTAACATCACCAGTTCTAAAATCTCTATAAGTTGCTTTTTTATTATTATGAACATTATTTTCAGCAAGTGCTTTTTGTATAGAGCTATAAAGAATATTTAAGGTGGTTCTATCGCCGACGGCTACATTATAAACCTGATTCTTTGCTTCTTCTGATGCTGTTGCAGCTAAAATATTCATTTGAACGGTATTTTCAATAAAACAAAAATCTCGACTTGTTTCACCATCTCCATTAATAAAAACTGCTTCACCTTTAATAAGTGAAGCTGTCCATTTGGGGATCACCGCTGCATACGCACCATCAGGGTCTTGACGTTTACCAAATACATTAAAGTAGCGTAAACCTATAGATTTAAAACCATAGGTCTTAGCGTATACACCAGCGTAAAGCTCGTTTACATACTTAGTAACAGCATAAGGAGATAAAGGGTTACCAATATTTTCTTCTACTTTAGGTAATGCTGGATGATCGCCATAGGTAGAACTACTTGCCGCATAAGTAAAACTTTTTACATTAGCTTCTTTAGCTGCTTGTAGCATATTCAAGAAACCCGTAATATTTGCGGCATTACTGGTGATGGGATCAGCTATTGAACGAGGAACAGAGCCAAGAGCAGCTTGATGCAATACATAATCAACATTATGTAACACCTGTGTACAAGTATTATAATCTTGTACATCACCTTCAATAAATGTGAGATTTTGCCACTGGTTATCTGATACCAAGCTTTTTACTTCATCTAAGTTATGTTGATGGCCGGTAGCAAAGTTGTCTAAACCGACTATTTTTTGATCCAATAATAATAGGTGTTCAAGCAAATTAGAGCCGATAAAACCAGCGACACCTGTAATCAACCATGTTTTAGGTTCTATTTTTAAATTGTTTTTTATTTCTTGGTATTTAGTCATCAATTTTATTAACTCTTTCTGTATATTCAATGATCATGAAATTCCCTATTACATATGGGAATAAGACTTTCCCACTATAATCGCATATCAACTTTATCTTTAGGAAGAACATACTTTAAGTCATAAACCACATGATTTTCTTTACACAATGCTTTAATTTTTTCAGCACCTAGAGCTTTAAACTCATCATGAGATACTGCTAAAATAACGGCATCATAATGCGCTTGTTTAGGCTCATCTATCAGTTTTAAATTATATTCATGTTCAGCTTCAGCACTTGAGCACCAAGGATCTACAATATCTGTATTAATATTATATTCTTTTAGTTCACTGATAATATCTACAATTTTGGTATTTCGAAGATCAGGACAATTCTCTTTAAAAGTAAGCCCCATTACTAATACATTAGCACCTTCAACTTGTATGCGTTTTTTCAGCATTTTCTTAACCAATTGAGATACAACATAAGCACCCATTCCGTCATTTATACGGCGCCCAGCTAAGATCATCTCTGGGTGATAACCAACAGACTGTGCTTTATGCGTTAAGTAGTAAGGATCAACACCAATACAGTGACCGCCCACTAAACCTGGACGGAAGGGCAAGAAATTCCATTTAGTGCCCGCAGCTTCCAGCACTTCTAATGTATCAATATCAAGCTTATTAAATATAATTGATAGCTCATTTATAAGTGCAATATTGACATCACGCTGAGTATTCTCAATTACCTTAGCTGCTTCTGCCACTTTAATAGAACTTGCTTTGTGAGTACCGGCGATGATGATTGTTTTATAAAGCTGATCTACTTTTTCAGCAATTTCGGGGGTTGAACCTGAAGTGACTTTTAAAATATTAGTGACACGATGTTCTTTATCACCCGGGTTAATACGTTCTGGCGAGTAACCTGCATAAAAATCTTGGTTGAATTTTAACCCTGAAACACCCTCAACTACGGGAATACATTCTTCTTCGGTAGCGCCAGGGTAAACTGTTGACTCGTAAATAATAATGTCGCCTTGACTTATCACTTTGCCTAACATTTCACTCGCTTTAATTAGAGGTGTTAGATCCGGTTGCTTATGTTCATCAATAGGTGTAGGAACAGTTACAATATAGACATTACACGATTGAAGATCGTCTTTATTGGCACTATAAGCTAGTTTGCTAGCTTCTTTTAATTCTTCCGATGAGCATTCAAGTGTTGCATCTATTCCGTTTTGTAACTGCTCAACACGTTCCTTATTAATATCAAAGCCCGTGGTGTTAAATTTTTTACCAAATTCTACTGCTAGAGGTAGACCTACATAGCCAAGGCCGATAATACCAATTTTAACGGAGTCAAATGTAAAACTCATGATCTATTCCTATATTTTTTAAATTAATTGATGTGCCTAGAATGTTATTGAAAACCTTCAATACCTAAACTCAGAGTAATACCGGCCTGATATAATTTTGTTGTGAACAGGTCACTTTCTTGTTCGTCTAAAAGCTGCTTTAATGACATTTAATCAACAAAACGCTAACCTTCGCTAACGCCTCTTCATTTTTCTGTAAATAAGGTACACTATTTTTATTTGAAGTATTTACTCATCATACTTCCAACTAAAATGCCGAGCATACTTATTATAAAGAATGAATATCAACACAAATAACGCCAACTCAATGCTTTCAGGTACTTGAAAATATTCACCTAACACACCTAATATCGACATAAGTGCCGAAGCGATTGAAATAACTACTAGTGTTTGCCGTGAAGACAAACCTGCGCGTTGTAATATGTGGTGTAAGTGATCTCGGTCTGGCTTGAAAGGAGATTTACCTTTACGGTATCTGCGCATAACTATAGCCAGCATGTCCATTAAAGGTATGGCACATATCCATAATGCGGTTACTGGCCTAAATGATGCGCTTTCGCCTTGTGTGCCAATGGTTAATAGCCATATAACACTTAGGCCGATAAACATACTACCGGCATCGCCCATAAATATTTTTTTGCTATAACTTTTGAAAAAACCTAAATTAAACATCAAATAAGGTAAGGTTGCTGTCGCTAAAATTAGTGGATAGCTTAAGTAGCTTGTATTACCACTGATTAAAAATAATATCGCAATGGCGGTAAAGGTATTTAAACTTAAGCTACCAATTAAACCGTCAATGCCATCAACCATGTTGTAAGCATTAATCACCACAATAATGGCAAAATAAGTAAATACGATGCCTACGGGGCCGAGTTCAATATCGCCAAAACTAAATAAGTTACCTAAGTTTGATATATAACCACCTACGCCATAAATCATTAAACTAGCAATAATAATTTGCCCAACAATTCGAATGCGTACTTTAAGATCGAATTTATCATCCAGTGCGCCAATAAACACCATCATCGCAGAGGCAACTAGGTACATACGTAATTCTAAGGTATTAGGCAGCCAGATTAGGCTGGCCGCTAATACAGCAGCAAATATTGAAATGCCGCCAATCAATGGCACTTGTCCGTCATGATGTTTGCGTGCATTCGGTTTGTCTACTAAGCCAACATCAATGGCAATAGGCTTGAACACTTTTATTGCAATAAAAGCAAAGCAGAAGGCAGTTAAGGCAGCAATTATCATTATATATACTCCTGTTTACTTGTAACTTCAGCTGACGCTTGAGCAGCAGTAGTCGAACCTGATATTGGCTCAGCAACTTGGTTAGCACTATTTGAATGGTTAATGTCGTCTTTATTATTACCTTTATTATCTTTATTAGAAAAATAACGCACTAACACGATTAACACCGATAAAATGCCACCTAACATAGTACCTAGCACAACAATTAAGGCTCGTTTAGGTTTTGCTTTTTCTTCTGGCGCATTGGCGGGGTCAATGGTTTTCAACACATATTCTAGTGATACTTCGGCCAACATGATGGTTTTGGTTTGTTGCTCAATTAACTGATAGAACACCGTTTGCATGTCGGCTAGTTGAGTTTCTTGTAGCTTAGTGGATAAATAGTCGATACTACGTTGCGCTTCGGCTTTGTCTTGTTCGCGCATGGCGGCGTTAATATCACTTACTAGCCATAATAACCACTGCGTGGCAATTTCTGGTGAGTAATGTTCTATAGTTAGGGTGATCATGCCCGTTTCTTTATCCGCTGCCACCACTAAAATATCTTTAAACGTTTTATAAGCTTCCCATGAAGAAGGTTGAGGTTTTTTAGGTGCTTTAACTTCTCTTACCCATGTTTTAGTTGTCGCGTTATAAACGTCGCCATTCAATATCAGTGTATTTGTCTTAGCATTCCAATTTTCAGCCGCCATTAAAGGTACTAATAACTGGTGTTTATTGATGAATTTTTCGAGAAATACTCTAGACTTTAATACTTCAAGCGCTAGGCCTGTTTTATCTGTGCCGCCACCACCAAGATTAATGCCGGCAAGGCTTGCTAAACCACCAAACTGGCCAGCCATTTTAGATAAGCCACTTGCGCCACCTTGCTCACTAGCAGGTGCTAATAGGGTTGTAGCTTTATATATGTTAGGTTGATTAATCGCATAGATAATTGATGAAATAGCGAATAAGCCACTAATAGCAATAATTAATAGTTTGCCTGACCATATAGCATGCCAAAGCTCTGCTAGGTCAATTTCGTCGTCATCGGGAAGGTGTTGCTGATGATATTCGTTTGAATTCATTGCGTCGACTTCTTTTGAAGTACTTCCTTGCAATTTATGACTTTTCACAATATCTCACATTTAAGTTCATTTTAGTAACTTTCTCTATAGTTAATAAGCTTGCTGGGTTGTGCAGCTATAGATATATCTGTCTATAAGAGGCGCGCATTATAGCAATATATCTGTCATTTTTAATAGCTATTTATTGGTTTTGTTTGAACAAAAACATTTAGCCTTTTTGAGTTTACTGGCTAATTGGGATTTTGCCCTTTTTCGTTATGTGTTCGTTTTGTGGCTGACGGACTGAAGTCCGACCTACAAGTAGCTTTAAGTTTTGTGGCTGTCGGACTGAAGTCCGACCTACAAGTAGTTTTAAGTTTTGTGGCTGTCGGACTGAAGTCCGACCTACAAGGAGTTTTATAGTTAAATACACGAGATTAAATAACTATGCCGCTGACGCTATTACTAGCAATAGCGTCAGTATCTCTCTGAAATTGTTAGCAATTCACTGTCATTCAAAAACAGATAAAAACGCCAAACCAGCTATTACAAACCGCTAATGGCTGCAACCGCTACGGCTGAATTATAAATAATTTGTGTTACTGCCGACCAAAGGCTTAGGCTGTCTTTATATTCTAAATCTAGCGGTATTACTATGGTATCGCCTGGTGCTAACATATCAGCCTGGCTTGAAAACCAGTTGTTGTTATTACTGGCTAACTGCACTGTGCCATCGGCTTTGATAATATAAATACGTTCTTGGTCAGCACGGGTTTTTAAGCCACCTGAGCGGTTAATATAATCGTTAAAATCAACACCGTTTTCATACAAGTGTGATGTTGCATATTGCACTTCGCCTATTACGCTGATTGACTCTCGTTTTTTGGGTATATACAAAACATCGCCGTTATCTAAGCGAATATCGGCTAGGTTATTGCTTAATACTTGTGGTAGGTCAATTACTAAGCGGCCAATGGCTTCAGCCGAATTTAATTGAGTTAACAAGGCTGATGATTCGGTCAGTTCAGCGCTGCCCGCTTCATCATCAGTTAATTTTATTTGCGCTGTTTCACTTTCTAACTGTGCTTTCAGCTGTGCTATTTTTTCAGCTTCTTGCTTTTTAAGCGCGGCTCGGGTAAAAATTGCCGCCGAGGCATCAGCCTCTGTTGTTAAGCCGCCACCGCGCTGTATAACATTATTTAAGGTTTCACCTTTTTGTATAATATAACTACCGGGAAAAACCACTTCGCCGGTTAATTTAATTTCTCGATTTTCTTGCCAATCAGGTATGCGTTTAATGTTTAAGTTATCAAGTGATTGCAGTATAAACTGACTCGCTGGATTAATATTTTGATGGCTAATTTCAGCATTTTCTATACCGTCATGATTAAAGCGCACTAAGTCTGCATTAACCAAGTAGCTAGACTCTTTCAAGCCACCGGCTAAATTAATCAATTCATTACTAGTCATGTTAATAACATAAGGGTATTGCCCCGGAAAATGAACATCGCCGGTGATGCTAACAACATTTTGTGCCTTTGACTTGTCAGCTTGTTGGCGCAATTCAGTAATTAATTCCTCAAGTAATTCAGTACGCGGCTTGTTGCGGTTAAACAAAAACAATCGGTCAAGCGCGGTTAGTGAAATATTCTTCGCGGTGGCACTGGTTAGGTCGATGTAAAGCACACTGGTATTTAGTTGTTTGTCTTTTCTGGCGAGTAAAGCATATTCTAATTCAGAGTTTCGTGTATAACCCATAGCCGCATTGAGTAAGTCATTAACTGTGGCATTTACGGTTAACGGATAATCGCCAGGATTACGCACCGCGCCTTTTGCGCTAACAATAGTGGCAAGCTCTGCCAGTTGAGTTTGTGCTTTTAGCACCTCAAGCAAGGGTTCTAGGCTTTCGCTACGATTTCTTTGTTTGTTAAATACGTAAACTGTGTCTTCTGCCTGTAAAACAAAGTCTGACGAGGCTTGCTGACTTTTTATATAATTAGCAAAATTGACGTTATAGCTGGTCAATTTGCCGGTAATAGGGTTTTTACGGGTAATTAAAATGTATTCAAGATCAGGTTGGGTTTTAAAGTCATTAATACTGCGAAGAATATCGCTTAATTTGATATTTTTATACCAACCATAAATACCGGGACGTTGAATATGGCCTTTTACGGTAATACTTTGCTCTAGTGTTGATAACACTGAGGCCACTTCTATGATGTCACCATTGTTAACTTGGCTATTTTGGCCGGTCAGTAAGTTAACACTGAGCACTGAACGTAAGCCACTTTTGTTGATACGTGCTATTTTTCCTACTTGCTTATAAGCTGTGGCTTTTACTCCACCGGCCAAACTTATGACCTCAGCTATGCTTTGCTCGTTTTTAAGCTCATAAATCGCTGGACGACTTACTTCACCTTTAATGCCAACTGTTGTGCCCACCGTAGGTATAAAAACCACATCTCCGGCCATTAAACTGATATCGCCTGAGGTATCACCTTGTAATAACAGTTGGTATAAGTCTAGTTCTGCAATAACTTTGCCACGGCGTTTTACTTGAATGTTGCGCAATGAGCCAATGTCGTTAATACCACCCGCTGCATATATGGCTTGAGTTACCGTTGATAACGAACTTAAGGTATATGACGCGGCGCGATAAGCTTCGCCCAATACAAATACTTTAATAGAGCGTAATTCGCCCATTGATATGTTGCTTTTAACGCCTAATATTCGCTCGTCGATAATACTGGTGATTAAACTTTTTGCTTCACTAAAACTTTGCCCTGCTACATTAACCGGTCCTAATTTAGGAATATCAACATTACCTTGACGGTTTATGGGTAAGTTGTAACTCATGGTTTCTTTACCATAAAGCTGAATAGATAAAGAGTCGCCTGGGCCTAAAACATATTCAGAAGGAATTGGTACGTCAGAAACAGGGGCAAATGTTGATGGTTCGCCAGCAAATAACTCGTAACCAAAAGGCTTTAGGCTAAGGGTGTTTTCAATTTTTTCAAACTGTAGGCTAATGGCCTCAATTTCTGGTAAAGTTTCGTCAGATGATTTTAATGCTGGATCATTTTCATCTATTGGTGTGTTTCTAACTGGCACTAGTTCATTTAATGAGGGAGATGACTGCGTAGCTGCTTTGCTGTTATTGCCAAGGCCACCTAGTGCTGAGATGTCAATACCCATGTTTTTCGCGAGGGCTTTTTGCTGACTCGGTGACAATTGTTTAAATTGTTCTATTTGTGCTTGGCTTACGTCTGCAGAAAAAACATTAAAGGCACTGATGAAAAGTAACGACACAAGTGTGATTTTGACAAAAAATAACTTCATTGATTTATTTAACTTCTATAATTTATAGCGATGGTTTAATTATTAGATAGTCAAATAAGCTTTTATAAAAAAATGACAAAGGCTTAATTATATCCATATAAAGTCAGTCGAAAGATTGCTTAAAATTGACTTTAAAAGACATACCTAACAGATCAGCATTGCACAGTAGTTTAATTACTGTTCTTTGTCAAAAAAATTAATTTCAATATGGCGAATTAATTATTTTGCTTGATCTGCTTTGTTTACTTGGTTTTGCTTTACTTACTTAATTTTGCTTAGTTTGCTTGCTTGGTTAAAAATTTGATGTACCACGGCATGGCTTTATTTATGCCTTGTTGAATACGGTATGCTGGTTGATAACCGATAAGTTTTTTAGCTTTTGATATATCCGCCTGAGAATGGCGCACATCTCCAACTCTAAAGTCTTGGTATATAGCTGTTTTAGTATAGCTAACCTCATTGGTGTTTAATGCAGCAACTAAGCTCGAAAATAATTCATTAAGTGTTGTTCTATCCCCTAGCGCGACATTATATATTTGGTTTTTGCCTTGCTCATTCGCTGTGGCCGCTAATATATTGGCTTGTACGGCATTTTCGATAAAACAAAAATCACGACTGGTTTCACCATCACCATTAACAAATAAGTCTTGGTTGTCTATCATAGCGGCTGTCCATTTAGGAATAACTGCAGCGTAGGCGCCATCAGGGTCTTGGCGTTTACCAAATACATTGAAGTAGCGCAGGCCGGTGGCATTTAAGCCGTAAGTTTTATTAAATACATCGGCATAAAGTTCATTAACATATTTAGTCACGGCATAAGGGGATAATGGCTTACCAATGTTTGCTTCAACTTTTGGTAACGCGGGGTGATCGCCATAAGTAGAGCTTGATGCGGCATAAACAAAAGTGGCTACTTTAGCGTCTTTTGCTGCGGTTAACATATTCACAAAACCCGTAATATTGGCCGCGTTAGTTAAAATAGGATCTGCTATAGATCGAGGCACAGAGCCAAGGGCGGCTTGATGTAACACATAGTCAACGTTAAGGTTGTTAATAGTAAAGGCTTGTTGACAGTCATCAAAGTTTCGAATATCGCCATTAATAAAAGTAAAGTTATGCCATTGCTGTGCTGATACCTCAGATTTTACTTCGTCTAAGTTACGTTGGTGACCGGTAGCAAAGTTGTCTAAACCGATAACTTTTTGGTTCAATAGTAATAATGTTTCTAGAAGGTTTGAGCCAATAAAACCTGCGACCCCAGTAACAAGCCAAACTTTTGGTTCTTGCTTAAGCTGCTTTTGTACTTCTTCATATTTTGACATTATTACTTCCATTTAGTTTTAAATATTAAGTTTTATTGTATTCGCTGTACGGTTGACGGACTAAAGTCCGACCTACAAAGCAGTTGCCTAAATCTACATTATCACCTGTAGGCTCTATGTAGGTTGGTTTTTAGTCCATCAGGTTTTAAAAGATAGCTGTCAGTTTGAAGTTTTTAGCTGTCAGCCTTCAGTTATAAAAATAGCTTTTAGATTACTTTTTTATTTGGCTTTATCCTACTACGTTTTGTATTTGCTGCACGGTTGACGGACTAAAGTCCGACCTACAAAACAATCGCCTAAATCTACATTATCACCTGTCGGCTCGATGTAGGTTGGACTTTAGTCCATCAGGTTTTAAAAACAGCTGTCAGTTTGATAGTTTTTAGCTGTCAGCTTTCAGTTATAAAAATAGCTTTTAGGTTATTTGTTTGTTTGGCTTTAACCTACTCCGTTTTGTATTTGCTGTACGGTTGTCGGACTAAAGTCCGACCTACAAAACAATCGCCTAAATTTACATTGTCACCCTTAGGTTTGATGTAGGTTGGACTTTAGTCCATCAGGTTTTAAAAGATAGCTGTCAGCTTTCAGTTATAAAAATAGCTTTTAGGTTATTTGTTTGTTTGGCTTTAACCTACTCCGTTTTGTATTTGCTGTACGGTTGTCGGACTAAAGTCCGACCTACAAGATAATCGCCTAAATCTACATTATCACCTGTCGGCTCTATGTAGGTTGGACTTTAGTCCATCAAGTTTTAAAAAACAGCTGTCAGTTTGAAGTTTTAAGCTGTCAGTTATAAAAAATAGCTTTCAGATTGCTTATTTGTTTGGTTTTACCCTACTACGTTTTTTATTCGCTGTACGGTTGACGGACTAAAGTCCGACCTACAAAACAATCGCCTAAATCTACATTATCACCCGTAGGCTCTATGTAGTTTGGACTTTAGTCCATCAGGTTCAATAAAGTTTAACTTTTATATAAACAGTGACCTACAAATATACTGAATTCCAAAAAGAATAATTAGCAATATTATTCACTAATCTTTTTCTCAATGGATTGGCAAGAATATATCTAGCTAGATTCTTTCTATTTTCATCAACCCTTAAAGTACGATCATAAAACGATGATTGCCAAAATTGCTTTTGCTGATTACGTTCTTTATTAATAATAAAGCTAGCACTTCCCTTTAAACCCTTAACAACATTAGGTAGTGTTGAACCATCAGCATTTAAACGCAATAAGCCATGAAAATGATCAGGCATTAATACCCATGCCAGCCATACACAATTATGCTTAGTTTCATTAACAATTATTTGCTGAGAAAACAAACAGGCCAAATTAAAATCATGAAAATATGGTTCTCTGTTTTGGGTATTGAAAGTAACAAAATACTCACCTTGCTCATGTGAATAACGGCCTTTACGCAAATCAGACCATGACATAAAACCTCCATGTTTTATAATTTATTAAAGCTTTGGCATTGGCTAATTTAGTTAATAGCCCGCTGCACGGTTGACGGACTAAAGTCCGACCTACAAAACAATCGCCTAAATCTACATTATCACCTGTCGGCTCTATGTAGGTTGGACTTTAGTCCATCAGGTTAAATGAAATTTAACTATTTGCGGAATAATGCCAACTGCAAATGTTTGTTGGCCCATATCGTTAATAGCTTGCTGTGCGGTTGACGGACTAAAGTCCGACCTACAAAACAATCGCCTAAATCTACATTGTCACTTGTCGGCTCTATGTAGGTTGGACTTTAGTCCATCAGGTTAAATAAAATTTAACTGTTTTCGGAATAATGCCAACTGCAAATGTTTGTTGGCTCATCTCGTTAATAGCCTGCTGTACGGTTGACGGACTAAAGTCCGACCTACAAAACAATCGCCTGAATCTACATTTTCACCCGTAGGCTCGATGTAGGTTGGACTTTAGTCCATCAGGTTAAATGAAATTTAACTGTTTGCGGAATAATGCCAACTGCAAATGTTTGTTGGCCCATCTCGTTAATAGCTTGCTGTACGGTTGACGGACTAAAGTCCGACCTACAAAACAATCGCCTAAATCTACATTATCACCTGTGGGCTCTATGTAGGTTGGACTTTAGTCCATCAGGTTAAATGAAATTTAACTGCCTTCGGAATAATGCCAACTGCAAAAAATAATACGCTGTAAATACCTGTTGGCCCATCTCGTTAATAGCCCGCTGTACGGTTGACGGACTAAAGTCCGACCTACAAAACAATTGCCTAAATCTACATTATCACCTGTGGGCTCTATGTAGGTTGGACTTTAGTCCATCAGGTTAAATGAAATTTAACTGTTTTCGGAGTGATGCCAACTGCAAATGTTTGTTGGCCCATGTCGTTAATAGCCTGCTGTACAGTTCTCGGACTAAAGTCCGACCTAAAAAACAATCGCCTCAACCTACGTTATCACCCGTGGGCTCGATGTAGGTTGAGCCTTCGGACTGCATTGCTGATTTATCCCCTACACTATAAACGCATGTCTACTGACTCTTTTGGTAGTATATACTTTAGGTCATAAAGTACATGGTGTTGTTTACCTAGTTTGCGAATTTCGTCAACACCTAAGCTCTTAAATTGATTATGGGCTACCGCCAAAATAATAGCGTCGTAATGACCAGCTTCGGGTTTTTCTGTCAGGCTTAAGTTATATTCGTGCTCGGCTTGTTCGCTTGAACACCAGGGGTCAGTAATATCAACATTCATGTTGTATTCTTTAAGCTCACTAACAATATCAACAATTTTGGTATTGCGTAAATCAGGACAGTTTTCTTTAAAGGTTAGACCCATAATTAACACATTCGCACCCTCTACCTGAATACGTTTGTGTAGCATGTTTTTGACTAACTGAGAGACAACATAAGCGCCCATGCCGTCATTTAAACGCCGACCAGCGAGTATCATTTCAGGATGATAACCTACTGATTGCGCTTTATGCGTTAAGTAGTAGGGATCAACACCAATACAGTGACCACCGACTAAACCTGGGCGAAAGGGCAGAAAGTTCCATTTGGTGCCAGCAGCTTCAAGTACTTCTAAGGTGTCGATATTGAGTTTGTTAAATATAATAGACAGCTCGTTAATTAAGGCAATGTTAACGTCGCGTTGTGTGTTTTCAATAACTTTTGCGGCTTCTGCAACTTTAATTGAACTCGCCTTATAGGTGCCTGCAATGATAATAGAGCGATATAGGTTGTCTACAATTGTCGCTACTTCAGGTGTTGAGCCAGAGGTGACTTTTAAAATATTAGTCACTCTGTGCTCTTTGTCACCGGGGTTGATACGTTCAGGTGAATAACCTGCGTAAAAGTCTTTGTTGTACACTAAACCCGAGGCTTTTTCGACTACGGGAATACAAGCTTCTTCAGTTGCACCTGGGTAAACCGTCGACTCATAAATAATAATGTCGTTTTTACTGATCACTTTACCTAACATTTCGCTGGCTTTAAGTAATGGTGTTAAATCGGGCTGTTTATGCTGGTCGATAGGTGTTGGTACGGTAACGATATAAACGTTGGAGTTTTTCAAGTCTTCAGGTTGGCAAGCATAACTTAGGTTGGTTGTTTCAGCTAATTCTTCATCGCTAACCTCAAGGGTACTGTCTGTGCCATTATTTAATTCAGTAATACGTGCTTGATTGATATCGAAACCTAAGGTTTGATATTTTTTTCCAAACTCTACTGCCAGTGGTAAACCAACATAGCCTAAGCCTATTACGGCTATTTTCACATCATTTAAATCACGTATCATTTTGGGAATCCTTTGCCTTTAATAGCGGTTATTAAAAAAGTTATAAGTTATTAGCTGTTAGTAGAATAAAGCCTTCTGTTTAAAGTTTACTTGTCGGTTGATATTTTTATCATCAGGTTTTAAAAGACAGCTGTCTGTTTGGCCTTATCCCACTACGTTTTGTATTCGCTGAACAGTTGACGGACTAAAGTCCGACCTACAAAACAATCGCCTAAACCTACATTATCACCCGTGGGCTCTATGTAGGTTGGACTTTAGTCCATCAAGTTAAATGAAATTTAACTGTTTTCGCATAAATGCAAACCACAAAAAATAATGCCAACTGCAAATGTTTGTTACTCCATTTCGTTAATAGGCCGATGAACAGTTGACGGACTAAAGTCCGACCTACATAAACAATTGCCTAAATCTACATTGTCACCTGTGGGCTCTATGTAGGTTGGACTTTAGTCCATCAAGTTAAATGAAATTTAACTGTTTTCGCATAAATGCGAACGACAAAAAATAATGCCAGCTGCAAATGTTTGTTGGCCCATTTCGTTAATAGGCCGATGAACAGTTGACGGACTGAAGTCCGACCTACAAAACAATCGCCTAAATCTACATTGTCACCTGTGGGCTCTATGTAGGTTGGACTTTAGTCCATCAGGTTAAATGAAATTTAACTGTTTTCGCATAAATGCGAACGACAAATAATAATGCCAACTGCAAATGTTTGTTACTCCATCTCGTTAATAGGCCGCTGAACAGTTGACGGACTAAAGTCCGACCTACATAAACAATTGCCCAACGCTACATTGTCACCTGTGGGCTCTATGTAGGTTGGACTTTAGTCCATCAGGTTAAATACCGTTTATTGCTGCTACTGCTACAGCAGAGTTATAAATAATTTGTGTGGCTGTTGACCATAATGTTAGTTCATTCATATATTCAGAGTCTAATGGCACTACGATGGTATCGCCTGGTTTTAACAAGGCGTCTGCTGCGCCAGAAAACCAGTTACTTTCTTCAACCATTTTAATACTACCACTGGCCGAGATAACATAAATACGATCGGCGTCAGCACGTTTTTTAATGCCACCACTTTGCTCGATATAGTCTTCGGTCGTCATGGCATTGTCATATAAATGTGATGAGCCCACCTGAACTTGGCCAATAACATTAATGGAGTTGTTCTTAGTTGGCACATAAAGTACGTCACCGCCCTCTAGTAACACATCATTATTATTTGAAGCCATTAAACTGGGTAGATTAATCACTAAACGCCCGACTGGATCTAGATTAGTAATATCAGCCAGTAGTTTTTGGGCATCGTCGTAAGAAGCTGAAGTACCTTGTTCGGTTAACGATTTAGAGGCCATTTCAATACGTAGGTCACCAGCAAGCTTAACTAGGTTTTGCTTTTCAAGTTCTTTTAACTTTATGCGAGTAAACACTGACGCGTCAGGGTGAGCATATTGGGTTAAACCGCCGGCTTTACTAACTAAGTCAGCGATGGTTTCACCGCGACGAATGGTATATTTGCCAGGAAAGACAAACTCTCCGCGTAATTCAACCACATGGTTTTCACTCCAGGCCGGAATTTTATGCACGTTTAGTCGATCTTTACTTTGCAAAGCAATATCGAAAACTTCATCTCCTTTTAAGGCTAAGCCTAGGTCGACATCTAAAGAAATTTTTGTCGCACCTGCCGCGGTAAGTGTATTACGAGTAACCTCTGCTCGCGCTAAGTAAGCCGACTCATTTACGCCACCAGCAGCGGCTAATAAATCACTCACTTTTGCATTTTTCGCTAGCGGATAAACACCAGGAAACTTGACTTGGCCATCTACTTCAATCAATTGAATGGGTTGGCCAGATGCGCCTTGCTGACGTAACTTTGTTAGCACTGGCGCTAACAAACGAGGGCGAGAAAACAAACCCATTGCACGAATATCGACTTCCTGGTCTACACTACTATTGGTCATCTGCACTAAAGATTGATTGGCTAAACGCCCTGCTTCTTCAGTTGCATCAGTGTCTGTTGCATATTGTGATGAACTGCCGCCATATTTGTCCCAAAACAATTTTTCTTTATGTGACGTTTTAGCCTGCTGTCGCTCTTTGGCAAAAAGTTGCTCTTGGGTAAAAGCCAATTGGTCTAATGATATTTTTTTATCCAACTGCTTAGTAACATTAGCAAATATCAATAGTTTGTCGTTAGGTAATAAGGCAAGGTTATCAACCGGATTAGGTGTTGATTTATTAAGCGCCTTGGCTAAGTTAAATTGTAATATTTCAATATTTCTGGCTTGGTCTTTTTGACGCACAATTAAGCCGTAACTTAAGTCAGCAGAAGGCAAAATATGAGAGTCTAAACTGGGCAGCAAATCAGCTATTTTAAGACCTTGTTGCCATTGATATTTTCCAGGACGTGTCACGGCGCCGATAACAGTAATTGATTGTTCATACATACCCGAGCTTTTTAACACCCGAATATAGTCACCACTTTTCAGTAATTGTTTACGCGCTTTACTATCCGTTAGGTCAATATTAATGATGCTAAGTAAGCTGTCTTGATTATAGCGTTCTACCATGGTTGATTGCGGATAGGCAGACGGTAACAAACCACCGGCCATTTCAATAATTTGATTGAAGTTATCGCCAGCCTTTAGTTCGTATATAGCCGGACGCCTAACTTCGCCCCGTATTGAAACATTTTTACTTTGAGTTGGAATGAAAACCACGTCGCCAGATTGCAACAAAATGTCGCTTGAAGAGTCGCCGTTTATTAGCAGGTCGTATAAATCAACAGTTTGTACTATTTTGCCCGCGCGTTTTACTTCAATATTACGTAATGAGCCAATATCGCTAACCCCACCGGCAGCAAAAATAGCGTGTGTAACACTTGAAAGTGAACTAAGCGTGTAAGGGCCTGGTTTGTAGGCGTCACCTAAAACAAAAATACGCATTGAACGTAATTCAGCTAAGCTAACCACCACGTTTACGCCCAAAATACGTTGTTGAATTCTTTCAGCTAGAAATTTTTTCATCTCGCCAAACGCTAAACCAACAATTTTCACTGGTCCAATATTAGGGATAAGTATATTGCCCTCTCGCGTTATTGGCAGTATGTATTCAGCATTTTCTTTACCATACATTTGTATCGATAATTGGTCGCCAACGCCTAGGATATAGTGTTCAGGAATGGCAATATCCATGGTGGGGGTAAACGTACTTGGCGCATTGGCAAAAACCTCCATACCAAATCTTGTTAGTGGCTTAAATAATTCAGTGTCACTTTCAAACTCAATAACCTCTGCTTGCCCTACCATTTTATTTTCAACTGTAGATCTTGGCACAACGGGTGTAGATGATAATTGTGCTTGTTGGTTGCTACCCGATATTTGTCCCATAACGGCATTAAGATCAACACCCATGCTTTGTGCTAATGACTGCTGCTGAGATTTAGGTAAATTTTTAAATTGCTCTATTTGCTGTGGGCTAATTTGCGCTGCGATAGCACTAAAGGAGAGTGTAAAAACTACCAAAAGGCTTGTCAGTTGACGGATAAAGTAAATCATTGGTACATGTTTTTCCTGTGTATACGGAGGGGACAGAAATCAACCTTAACCAAAAGTTAATAAAAAGTTAATTTTAAGTAAATCACAGGCGAGTCTATCAGTAAGTTTACTTTGATTAAAGTAACTTTTTAAGTACAGTATATTATGCGTTACTCATTAAGATATAAGAGATAAAAGAGATGGCTGTCAGTTAAAGAAACAGCTTTGAGTAAACAAGCCCTTAAGTTATTAGCTGTCAGTTTGAAGTGAAACAGCTTTCATTATACTTGTCTGGTTCTTAATCATTACGCTATGCGTCACTAAACGGCTGACGGACTAAAGTCCGACCTACAAAACAATCGCCTAAATCTACATTATCACCCGTAAGCTCGATGTAGGTTGGACTTTAGTCCATCAAGTTAAATAAAATTTAACTGTTTTCGCATAAATGCGAACGACAAAAAATGCCAACTGCAAATGTTTGTTGGCCCATTTCGTTAATAGCTGCCTATACAGTTGATGGACTAAAGTCCGACCTACAAAACAATCGCCTAAACCTACATTATCACCCGTAAGCTCGATGTAGGTTGGACTTTAGTCCATCAAGTTAAATGAAATTTAACTGTTTTCGCATAAATGCGAACGACAAAAAATGCCAGCTGCAAATGTTTGTTACCCCATTTCGTTAATAGCCCGCTATACAGTTGACGGACTAAAGTCCGACCTACAAAACAATCACTTAAATCTAGATTATCACCCGTAAGCTCGATGTAGGTTGGACTTTAGTCCATCAAGTTAAATGAAATTTAACTGTTTTCGCATAAATGCGAACGACAAAAAATGCCAACTGCAAATGCTTGTTACCCCATTTCGTTAATAGCCGGCTATACAGTTGACGGACTAAAGTCCGACCTACAAAACAATTGCCTAAATCTACATTATCACCCGTAGGCTCGATGTAGGTTGGACTTTAGTCCATCAGGTTAAATGAAATTTAACTGTTTTCGCATAAATGCGAACGACAAAAAATGCCAACTGCAAATGTTTGTTACCCAATTTCGTTAATAGCCCGCTATACAGTTGACGTACTGAAGTCCGACCTACAAAACAATCGCCTAAACCTACATTATCACCCGTAAGCTCGATGAAGGGTGGACTTTAGTCCATCAAGTTAAATGAAATTTAACTGTTTTCGCATAAATGCGAACGACAAAAAATGACAACTGCAAATGCTTGTTACCCCATCTCGTTAATAGCCCGCTGTACAGTTGACGGACTAAAGTCCGACCTATAAAAACATGCTATTGTGCCTTGAAATTAACCTCCTAATTAAAGTGTGTCGGCAGCAAAATCAATTGGTTTGATATAACTTTACATTCATTAACATAAAGATTAACCGCGCTTACTTGCCTTTCGATGCTACCAAAGGTATAAAGCGGGTTGATTAATAAAACTTTTAATTTATCTGAGCACGTTCAACCCGATATATATTCATGTTGAAACAATAATAATTTTAAACCGTGTTTGGTATTACCTATCGAGGATTTTATATGAGTACCCCAAATTCAGAGGCTTTTTATGGCCATCCAGGCGGATTAAAAACACTTTTCGTCACAGAAATGTGGGAACGCATGAGTTATTACGGCATGCGCGCATTGCTTGTTCTTTTTATGACAGCAACCTTACAAGAAGGCGGCTTAGCATTAACTATTGCATCGGCAACCGCTATTTATGGTTTATATACGGGTACCGTCTATTTTATGGGCTTACCCGGCGGTTGGATAGCAGACAGATTACTGGGTGGGCAAAGAGCGGTTTGGTATGGCGGCATTATCATCATGTTTGGCCACATAGTTTTAGCTATCCCAAATGACAAAACATTCTTTATTGGTTTGATTTTAGTTATTTTAGGTACAGGTTTATTAAAGCCTAATATTGGCGCTATGGTTGGCCAATTATATAGTGAAAATGATAAACGCCGTGATAGTGGTTATGCTATTTATTACATGGGCATTAACTTAGGTTCTTTTATTGGCTATTTAGTTTGTGGTTATTTAGCTTCGGATTTTGGTTGGCATTATGCTTTTGGTGCCGCCGCAATAGGCATGGCAGCAGGCCTTATTCAATATAAAATTACTACACCAAAATTAGAAGGTGTTGGCGCAAAACCGGTTGCACCTTTGTCAGCAAAAGGTCAACGCACTAGCTGGATAATTATAGCGGCTTCGCTAGTTGCCATTGCAGTGGTCACTGTTTTAACCTTTGAAGGCATTGTGGTGATAGACCCTATTGCCACAGCACAATATGTCGCAATAGCATTTACCTTAATTTTTGTTATTTATTATGCCATTATTTACTTTTTTAGTGACTTAACCGGCAATGAAAAGAAAAAACTTTGGGCATTATTATTAATTTGTATTGCCTCAGCTTTTTTCTGGTCTGGCTTTGAACAAGCCGGCTCATCATTAAACTTATTCGCTCGTGATTACACTGACCGTATGATAGGTTCGTTTGAAATTCCAACGGCATGGTTTCAGTTCTCTAATGCTATGTTTATTGTTTTGCTATCACCTTTTTTCGCCGCATTTTGGATTAAATTAGGTCAAAGAATGGTTACACCGGCATACGGCATTAAATGTGCTGTTGGCTTAATTATTATGGCAAGTGGCTTTATCGTGATGTTTTTTGCCGCACAATATGCAGCCAGTGGCTTACAAGTTGCGCCCGGTTGGCTAATTACCACTTACTTTTTACACACAGTTGGTGAATTATGCTTAAGTCCTATCGCCTTAAGTGCCGTGAGTAAATTATCACCGAGAAGATTTGCTGGCCAAATGATGGGTGTATTTGTTTTAACCTATTCAATTGGTAATATTATTTCTGGTTTGCTTGCTGGTAATTACGATCCAAACAACGTTGAACAAATTCCAGCGTTATATATTCAAATCAGTCTATTTAGTATTGGTATTGGTATTATTATTTTACTCATTGGCTTGAAATCTAGATTCTGGGAAGCGCTAGAAACAGAAGAAGATGACACTTCATCGCCAGTTAAAGGTAAAAGCACAACATCTACTGCATAATTATTTTGAATAATTAACAGTAAAAATAGCCAACTAGATGTTGGCTATTTTTTTGTCTATGAAAATTTTTTACTGATAGCTACAGCTTAAAACCTGTTGGACTAAAGTCCAACCTACATAAGAACATACGGGTGATAATATAGATTTAAGCGATTGTTTTGTAGGTCGGACTTTAGTCCGTCAACCGTACAGCGAATACAAAACCTAGTGGCATAAAACCAAGCAGACAAATAAACTGAAAACTATTTTTCTTTAAACCTGACAGCTTCAAATTTTCAACTGATAGCTGCTTTTTAAACCTGTTGGACTAAATCCAACCTACATCGGGCCTACATAGAGCCTAAAGGTGATAATGTAAATGTTAAGCGATTGTTTTGTAGGTCGGACTTTAGTCCGTCAACCTTACAGCGAATACAAAACCTAGTGGCATAAAACCAACCAGAAAAATAAACTGAAAACTATTATTCTTTAAATCTGACAGCTCAAAACTTAAAGCTGAGCGCTGTCTTTTAAAACCTGATGGACTAAAGTCCAACCTACATAGAGCCTGCGGGTGATAATGTAAATGTTAAACGATTATTTTGTAGGTCGGACTTTAGTCCGTCAACCGTACAGCGAATACAAAACCTAGTGACATAAAACCAAGCAGACAAATAAACTGAAAACTATTTTTCTTTAGACCTGACAGCTTCAAATTTTCAACTGATAGCTGCTTTTTAAACCTGTTGGACTAAAGTCCAACCTACATCGGGCATACATAGAGCCTAAAGGTGATAATGTAAATGTTAAGCGATTGTTTTGTAGGTCGGACTTTAGTCCGTCAACCGTACAGCGAATACAAAACGTACTGTGATAAAGCCAAACAGACAAATAAACTGAAAGCTATTTTTTAAATCTGATAGCTAAAAACTTCAAACTAAAAGCTGTGTTTTAAAACCTAATGAGAAAACGCTATTGATGATGTCTACACGAAATGAAATAAGAAAATCACTTAGGACTAAACGTCAAAGTCTTAGTGAGGTTGAGCAACAACAGTTCTCCGATGATTTACTCATTCAACTCAGCGCTCGTAGCGATGTGCTAGCAGCAAAAAATATTGCGCTTTATTTAGCAAATGACAGTGAGCTTGATGCTATGCCCTTTATAAAATGGTGTTGGCAAAACAACAAAAAGACCTACTTACCGGTTATTCATCCTTTTAGTCATGGGCAGTTATTGTTTCTCCATTATGATGAAAACAGTGTCATGAAAAAAAATAACTATGGCATTTTAGAACCTAAACTTGACGTGCGTTTGATTAAAACTATCGGCGAAATAGATATTATTTTTACCCCCTTGGTTGCGTTTGACCCATTAGGTAATCGTTTAGGCATGGGCGGCGGATTCTATGATAGAACCTTATCATCATGGTATCAGCAATACCGCCATCAGCATCAACCGCTTGACGTTACACCAAGCAAGTTAACAAAGCCTTATCCAATAGGCTTAGCGCATGACATCCAATTAATAGACGCTATTCCCGCACAACTGTGGGATATTCCGCTACCTGAAATTATTACGCCAACAAGACAATATAAGTTTGATATCCATAAATAAAACCTGATTAATTCGATACTATTGTTATAATACTGACCATAGATAGTTAAGAGATAGCTGTTCGTTTTAAGCTCTCAGCTTTCAGTCAGTTACTACAGACATAGTTAAAATATAGCTCGAAAACTTCTTTTGATTTATAACTACCTCTTACTGAATGCTAATCACTTATTACTTTTAACTGATCACTATATTTTACTGACAGCTGACCGCTTACAACTAATAGCTAGTAACTAATAACTGATCACTATATTGTACTGACAGCTGACCGCTTAAAACTGAAAGCTAACCACTGATTACTATATTTTACTGAAAGCTTACAACTGATAGCTGATAGCTATCTTTTACTGATAGCTAATAACTTTTTTATTTAAACAGGCCTATTATGACTCAAGATGACATGAAAAAAGCGGCTGCAATAAAAGCCCTAGACTATATCAAAGCAGATACCATTGTTGGTGTTGGTACTGGCTCAACGGTAAATTATTTTATCGACGCCCTTGCTACCATTAAAGATAAAATTATTGGCGTAGTGTCCAGCTCTGAAGGCTCAACTGAGCGTTTAAAATCATATGGTATTGAAGTGTTTGATCTTAATAACGTTGACGGTATTGATGTTTATGTTGATGGCGCTGATGAAATTAGCCCTCACCTGCATATGATCAAAGGTGGCGGTGCTGCCCTTAC
Organism: Colwellia sp. MB3u-4; assembly: GCF_014077065.1. Taxonomy (NCBI): domain Bacteria; kingdom Pseudomonadati; phylum Pseudomonadota; class Gammaproteobacteria; order Alteromonadales; family Colwelliaceae; genus Colwellia; species Colwellia sp. MB3u-4. Next base: position 240,436 of record NZ_JACGVE010000075.1, read on the forward strand.
CCGCGAAAAAATTGTGGCTGCAGTGGCAAAAACCTTTATCTGTATCGCCGATGACACTAAGCAAGTGCCTATGTTAGGTCGTTTCCCATTGCCGGTAGAAGTCATTCCAATGGCGCGCAGTTATGTCGCCAGAGAGCTGGTAAAATTAGGTGGTGATCCGGTTTATCGCCAAGGGGTTATTACTGACAACGGCAATGTTATTCTTGATGTGCATAACTTAAAAATAATGGACCCTAAAGCATTAGAAAATAGCATTAACGCTATTGTTGGTGTTGTGACTAATGGCTTGTTTGCTAATCGTCCAGCAAATGTCTTAATTATCGGCAGTGCAGAGGGTACAAAAATAATAAAATAACACTTTAGAGTTTATACCCTATATGGTATTTTAGGTATCTAGCCATCTAAAAGCTTATTTGAAATATATTTAAGTACATCAATGTTTGATCGAGAGAAGATAAACTATCATGAGCAACAATTCACTAGCAAAAGACAAGATTAAGATACTACTTCTAGAAGGTGTTCACCAGAGCGCCCTTGAAGAGCTGAAAAATAAAGGCTATTCAAATATTGAATATATTAAAGCCTCACTTTCAGAAGCAGAGCTAATTAAGAAAATTGCCGACGTGCATTTTGTTGGTATACGTTCTCGCACTGACTTAAATAAAAATGTTTTAAGCCACGCTAAAAAGCTGGTTGCTATTGGTTGCTTCTGTATTGGTACCAATCAAGTAGACAAAGCCGCAGCACAATCATTTGGTATCCCAGTATTTAACGCGCCATTTTCAAATACCCGCTCTGTCGCTGAGTTAGTATTGGGCGAAACATTATTATTATTACGTGGTATTCCAGAAAAAAGTGCCCAAGCACATCGTGGTGTTTGGAATAAATCAGCTACGGGTTCAGTTGAAGCCAGAGGCAAAACCTTAGGCATTATCGGTTATGGTCATATTGGTATGCAACTTGGCATACTAGCCGAAACTTTAGGGATGAAAGTTCGCTTTTTCGATATTGAAACTAAGCTGCCTTTAGGCAATGCCAGCCAAGCGCCGACTATGACTTCATTATTGAAAGAAGCGGATGTTATTAGTTTGCATGTACCTGAAACGCCACAAACCAAAAATATGATGGGTGCAGCAGAATTTGAGGTCATGAAACAGGGTGTTATCTTTATTAATGCTTCGCGCGGCACTGTCGTTGATATTGATGCCTTAGCCGAGGCATTAACCAGTAAAAAAGTGGCTGGTGCAGCAATTGACGTATTCCCAGTTGAACCTAAAAGTAATGACGATGAGTTTTTTAGCCCGTTACGTGCCTTTGATAACGTGATTTTAACGCCACATATTGGTGGCAGCACTAAAGAAGCGCAAGAAAATATTGGCCTTGAAGTAGCCAGTAAACTAGCTAAATATTCAGACAATGGTTCAACATTATCTGCCGTTAATTTTCCTGAAGTATCCTTACCTGGGCATCTTGGCACCAGTCGTTTATTACACATTCACCACAATAGACCTGGGGTGTTAACGCAAATCAACCAAATGTTTGCCAAACTTAATATCAATATTGCCGCTCAGTATTTACAAACCGCTGACCAAATTGGCTATGTAGTTATTGATATTGAAGCTGAAAATGGCAAGTTAGCCTTAAAAGAATTAAAACAGATTGATGCAACAATCAGAGTAAGATTATTAAACTAATATCACTGCTGATTTGAAAAACTAAAAAGCCAAAGAATATTTTCTTTGGCTTTTTTATTTCTGCTACAGTTTACGCTATATCACACTATGTTAAGTGCCTAACTTGGCAAGAAAAATACCGATTTACCATGACTCACCGTAAAAATTTACTCACCTCACAGCGACTTGCCTCACAGCTACTTGACCCCAGCCTTGCTATACTTTCTGCAGATAAAAGGCAGTAAAAACTGCCCTTTAACACTAGCCTGATCTTACGCTAACCAGCGCAGTAACTAATTGAGTAAGTAAGCTCTAAGTTCAGCAAAGTCGGTTGAACTTGTGGTTGATAAAATGGTTTCACTCGCACAATCGGCAAGCTCTTTTGGCAAGCCTATCGGTTGTCCTAAGGTACTTTCAACAATATCTTTAAATTTCGCTGGATGCGCGGTACCCAAAAATACACCAAATTCAGTATCTAGGGCATTATATTGCAGCGCTCTATAAGCAACCGCGGCATGAGGTTCACTGATGTAACCAAGTTTAGCCAGTTGGATCATCGCCATTTGTGTTTGCTCTTCATCAATTGATACTGAACTGACACAATCTTGCTCAACTAATCCCGCTTTTAACATATGTTCTATACGTGGCCAATTATTGGGGTTACTAACATCCATGGCATTAGAAATGGTTGCAACTGTTTCATTAGGTGTCCATTCGCCGGTTTTTAAATAGCGAGGCACGGTATCATTGGCATTTGTGGCGGCAATAAAACGCTTAATAGGTAAACCTAAGGCTTTAGCAAAAAGTCCGGCGGTAAGGTTACCAAAATTACCACTGGGAATAGCAAAAACAATATCTCTAAGAGCATCAGTGCCTTTTTGACGATAAAGTTGTGCAACCGCTTCAAAGTAATAACAAATTTGTGCCAACAAACGACTAATATTAATCGAGTTAGCTGAATTTAACCCAATAGCCTCTTTAAGCTCTTGATCATCAAAAGACTGTTTAACAAGCGTCTGACAGTCGTCAAACGTGCCTTCTACCGCAATAGTGCGAATATTACCGCCTAAGGTAGTAAACATTTTTTCCTGTAATAAACTTATTTTTCCTTTCGGATATAAGATCACGACATCAATGTTGTCAATACCGTGAAAAGCATGTGCCACGGCAGCGCCAGTATCACCGGAGGTTGCGGTTAAAATAGTGACTTTTTTGCCTTCACCAAACGCTTGTAAACATTTGGCCATAAAGCGAGCACCAAAATCTTTAAACGCCAGTGTCGGTCCATGAAATAATTCTAGTATGGCTCTACGTTCACTAATAGGCTGTATTTGCGCTGGAAAATTAAAGGCGTCAGTAACAATTTCAGTTAACTGCTCTTCGGTTAAATCTTCACTAACAAAAGGGTAAAGTACTTTAACGCTACGCTCAACCATCGGCAGCGCAAGTAAGGCTTCAATATCATCAAAGCGGGGAATTTCTTCTGGAAAAAACAAGCCCTGATTACGCCCTAAGCCTTGCTTTACCGCGCCAGCAAAACTGACTCTTTCATCGTTTTCTTTTAAATTATAAAATTTCACACTCAATTCCTATATAGGGTTTAATCTCGAGGTTTAAAGCAACAGATAGCATTGCGCTTTAAGGTAAACTCACTGCACCTTGAGTATCAGCTTGGCAAACATGAACAAATCCTTCACTGCTGCCGTTAGCTGATGTTTGTAAATAATTGTCGTTTAACCAAGCAGCAAATTCTGTTGCTTTTGCTAGATCGTCTGTGACACAAAAAAGTGTTGGGCCTGAGCCAGAAATGCCAACCGCCAAGCAGCCCTGTTGTGTTAAATAACTTGCCGCTTCGCTGTAGCCAGGTAAAATTGATTTTCGATAAGGCTCAGCAACCACATCAGTTAATACGGCAAAGGCTTGCGCTTTATCACCGCGATGACAAGCATCAACAAATGTGGCGAAATTCTGCCCAAAACTGATCAAGTCAGCACGAGAATAAGCGTTTGGTAATATCTCTCTTGCTGCTTTGGTTGATATTTCAATGCCTGGGTATGCCATGACAAAATAACAATCTTGAAATGGCGGTAAATTACGGGCAATGATATCGTGGTCGGGCACCATTAGCTGCATACCCCCTAAAAAACATGGTGCAACATTGTCGTAGTGAAGACTACCACTAATTTGTGCTTCCATCTTTCCCATCATTTTTAACAGCGCTTGCTTTGAAAAACTAAACTGATGGTATTTTTCATAAAAAGCATTTAAGCCGGCAATAGCTGCCACCACTGAACAGGCGCTAGAGCCTAATCCGCTGCCCACTGGCATACGTTTATCTAAGCTTATTTTTACTTCAACACTCGCCTGTTTACTGGCAAATAATTCTTTATTAAACAAGAGTAAACACTGCCAAACAATATTTAGCTTAACATCACTGGGTAACTTATGTGCAAAATCACCGGTAACCGTTAATTGATCGCCGTCATTACTAGGGCTAACCGTCACCACATCACCCAATAATGTGCCATCAACGGGTTTAACCGCTAAACCTAAAACATCAAAACCGACATTAACGTTGCCAATTGAAGCAGGTGCAAATACTGAAACGCTCATTAGTGTTGTTGCTCCCATGCTAATGTTCTTAATAAATCACCAAAAACACCGGCAGCAGTTACCGCAGCGCCAGCACCATAACCCCGTAAAACGAAAGGTAATGGTTGATAATAGCGGCTATGAATCGCTAAAGCGTTTTCGCCATCTTTAACACTATATAAAGGATGTTCTTTGCCGACAGCTTCGATAGTCACCTGACATTTTCCTTCAACGATGTTACCCATGTACCTAAGCACTTTGCCATCCGCTTTTGCGAGATTAATTCGCTCGGCAAAGGCCTGATCTAAGCTTGGTAAATTACTCATAAAGGTGGCTACGTCGCCACTAGCGTCAAATGAGTTAGCCAACACTGGCTCTATTTCAATGTCATCTAGTTCTAACGCCATACCGGCTTCTCTAGCCATAATAAGCAATTTACGCGCTACGTCCATACCGCTCAGGTCATCGCGCGGATCAGGTTCAGTAAAGCCTTGTTCTTTGGCTAAATTAGTTGCTTGAGATAAGGTCATGCCCTCATCAAGTTTACCAAATATATAGGATAAAGAGCCTGATAATATCCCTTCAAAGCGCACCAGTTCATCACCGGCTTTCAGTAAGTTTTGTAAGGTATCAATCACAGGTAAACCTGCGCCAACGGTCGTTTCATATAAAAATCGACGGTTGGTTTTTTGTGCTGCTGTTCGTAGTGCTTGATAATACTGCCAAGAGTCTGTGTTGGCTTTCTTATTGGGCGTTACCACATTAAAACCTGCTTCTAAGTAATCCACATATTGCAACGCGAGTGCTTCATTAGATGTACAATCAACTAATACCGGGTTAATTAAATGATTTTGACGCACAAAGTCTTTAATGTTTTCAACATTAACCGCCACAGGTTGTTGCCTTAAGTTTTCCTGCCAATTTGCCGCATCAATACCTTCACTGTTAAATACCATGCCTTTACTATTAGCCAAACCATAGACTCTTAGTGAGATATTGTCTGTGGTCAGTTTTGCCTGTTGGCGCGCTATTTGCGCAAGTAACTCACTACCTACCACACCACAGCCAACTAAAAATACATCGATAGATTTTTTGTGTGAGAAAAAGTTTTGATGACTCACTTTCATAGCATCAGTGCACTTTCTACTTTCGATAACGACAGAAATACTACGCTCTGACGAGTCTTGCGCAATCGCCACCACATTGACTCTGGCTTGTGCCAATGAAGCGAAAAATTTTGCCGCCACACCTTGCTGATGATTCATACCATCGCCAACTAACGACACAATCGACATTTCAGGGGTTAATGATAACGGCTCTAGTAAACCGTTTAACAATTCCAATTCAAATTCTTCTTGTAGACTGCGCTCTGCTTTAACGGCATCAGACGAGTAAATACAAAAACTAATACAATATTCGCTTGAAGATTGACTGATTAAAATTAAAGAAACATTTTCACGACTCATAGTAGCAAAAACTCGACTTGCCATACCTACCATGCCTTTCATACCAGGGCCGGAAACATTCACCATGGTTAAGTCATCTAGGTTTGAAATCGCTTTAACCCGCTTTTGCTGATCATTTTCATTAGCAATTAAGGTGCCTGGCGCGTCAGGATTACCGGTATTTTTAATTAAACAAGGGATATGGTACTGGGCAATCGGTCCAATCGTTTTAGGGTGTAAAACACTGGCGCCAAAATAAGACAGCTCCATCGCTTCTTGGTAGGATAAATAATCTAATAATTGCGCTTCTTTGATTAAGCGAGGATCAGCATTATAAACGCCGTCAACATCAGTCCAAATTTCGCAATACTCGGCGTCACTACAAACCGCTAATACGGCTGCAGAATAGTCTGAGCCATTGCGGCCTAAGGTGGTTATATTGCCTAGGCTATCAACACCAATAAAACCAGGCATAAGCGCTATGGTATTGAGTTCGTTATATACATGTTGAAACTTTTCTTTACATAACACCAAGTCAGCCACTGCATTCATAGCAACATCATTAGTGCGTAAAAACTTTTCGGGTTCAATAATACTGACTTCAATGGCGTCAACTGACAGTACCGATTGCAACAAGGCTACACTTAAGCGCTCACCAATACTGATAATACGCGCACGTATATGTTCAGGACAAAATGACAGTAATGTGGCGCCATGCAAGTATCGACTTAACTGGTGTTCCCAAGTGGCTAGTACTTGCTCGCTATGTTGCTGGCAAAAATCGGGCAATGTGGCGGATAAGTCGTTAATAATATTTTCAATTGCGTGTTTAAAATGCAGTAAGTCACTTTGCAACTTTTCTTCATTGGAAATATTCTCTGCCATCGCTACCAGATGATTAGTAACGCCCTGAGGCGCAGAGACAACAATAGCAAGACTAGAAGACTTACTTTTATTTTTGATGATATTTGCCACTTCAATAAAGCGCTGAGCTGAAGCCAAAGAGGAACCACCAAATTTTAATACACGCATTTTTACTCCTAAATCCTAAAACAAAAAAAGCCCGTAACCTTATAGGTCACGGGCTTTATAAAATTGACAAATTCTACACGTCAGCCGATGACCACCATTCCGGTGAGGGTGGTAGTGATAATAATAATAATTCGGCTAAGTAGAATATTCATAGGCTATAAAATGCCTGATATGGGTTTTTCTGTCAACTGATTTTTATGAATAAAAAAAACTAATATATGTATAAAAGTGAGGTGGATTGAATATTTTTATAAAATATTCATCTAACAGCCCTGTTTTTAATTAAGTAGCTGTAATTAGACTGACATTTTTGTGCTTAATAAAGGTTATCTTAGACGCCTCATCAAGTCTGCAATAATGCTTTTGTTAGCGACACAAAAACTGACTTTACAATGGGGTAACACGCGATAATTTACACTGAAAGAATTTTCCCCTGCTCAGCAAAAACAGAAAAACACCCTAAGCAATAATTTTATTTTTTGCCCCCCTAACTAAAGCAGGTTCCCACAGTAAACAATTAACATCATGCTATTGTCCCGCTTGCCTTTAAAATGAAAATTGTCTCAGTCGAGAAGCAGTATGGTCACTACAGTGCTGTATTTAAACGACTACGACCACTGTAGATAGGCTTGGTGTTGTTGCACCCAACGCTTGGCACTTTGATATTCTGGATAATGCTCGGCCACTAATTGCCAAAATTTTGTCGAGTGATTCATGTGCTCTAAATGAGACAATTCATGAATAATAACGTAGTCAATTACCCAAGTAGGCAGCATTTTCAATAAATAATTAAAACTCAATTCGCCGCGGCTATTACAACTTCCCCAACGTGCTTTGTATTTTCTCACTTTAAATGACGAGGCATGCAGCGACATTTGTTGTGAAAAAATCACAAGATTATGCTCAATGTAGTCTTCAACACAGGCTTTAAACCAAGATTCGATTTGCGATTTTATTTTTGTGCTAACAATAGCTGAGTTTAGAGCGTGGGATTTATAGCGAGGGTTAAGCACTACGGTTAAACTTTGTGCTAACTTATTGTGCATAACATTTTTCTGACCAAAATCAATCAGTACACTATGAGGCAAACCATCAATATATAGGCTTGGATGCTTACCTAGCGTTTCATCAGAAAATTGCAGCGTAAAATGAGGGCTCAGCACTATACTTTCTTTTTGCTCGGCCACCTTTTGCTGCAACCACGGCAATTTAGCTTGTATAAGCTGCTCAACATAAGTTGTTTTAACAAACCTTGGCGCTCTAACAATAACTTTTGCGTTACTGACTTGTAACGCAATAGTCTTTCGGCGCGAACTACGTATCAGCTGATATTCCAAAACGCTACCCTAAGACATCAACTTATATCAAGTTAAGTGGGTGTCTTTATTAGTCAACTTGCGATAAACAATACTGTCATATTATGGTCATATTACAGTCATATGATGGCCATATGATAACTCAGTAAACTTTAGCTCAGAAGAGTAAAGTTATTCATAAGTTACTTTCACGCCTACCGGTATTGAAACCGTTGCTAAGCGGCGTCAGATTTAGCTTTACTACTCGCTTTAACGCCAGCTGCTTTAGGTTTTTTTACTGACTCAGTTGTAGCTTTAACGCTATCAGCTTCAACAGTATCATTAGCTAACTCTGCTGTGTCTTTCGTCTTTTTTTGACTGCTGCCAGTGGATTTTTTACTGACGACTTTAGCTTTTTTTGCCTGTAACGCAACCAGTACCTCTTCACGGTTTTGCGCTAAATAAACACTCAGTTCTTCACGGATACTTTCTGAAAGCTCGACCGGTGCTTGTTCAAAAATTTCAGATAAACCATCTGCAATATCAAGCATTTTGTCGTATTCATCTGCGGCTCTTTTATCCATGAATGTTTCTACCTCTACAGCTTTTCTTATGACGACATATCGACTTTCAACTGCCATTATTATCCCTTAATTAACTATTATTTAACTATTTACCAAACTCGACTCATTGCTATGCTGCAGTAAGAACATGCATATACCAGCACCACAGTAGCAACAACTGTATATATTAACAGCATCATACCCTGATTACTTTAAATTACCAAAGGCTATTATTAACCCGCACTATTTTCATCATGGCTATCGTTCGATATATGACCTTACTATTATGACCTTACTATGCGTTAATATTTATCACAAGCTCAACAGGAGTAAAGCCCGATATTGAAAAATCAAGGTGAATTTGAAGTGATGACACTTAAGTGATGACAGTAAGAGCTATGCTTTAGAAATGATAGTTTGCTGACTAACCAGGTACTCAAATTTGCCACTGAGTACCTAGTTAGTCACCTGGATATGCTAGGGGAACAGTCTTATTTTAATTCTTTAACCCTAAAAGTACGGCCTTTTAACTTACCATGGGTTAATTTATTTAACGCTTTTTTAATCACCATTTTATCTACAGCGACATAGGCCCAATTTGCGCCTAGTTGGATTTTACCTACTTGCTCAAAGGTTATGCCGTTTTCACCGGTCAATGCACCGACGATATCGCCTGGTCGCACTTTTTGCTTTTTACCGCCGTCGATTTGTATTGTCGTCATTTTTGGCGTAAATATACTGCGCTCTAAGGCCTCACTACTAGGCAATTCTTCGCCTTCAATGCTGCGCTCTAAGTAATCTTCTAACAAGCCAATTTTATAGCTGTCTTTTTTATTAAATAAAGAAAAAGCATAACCCGTGCTGCCTGCACGACCAGTGCGGCCAATACGGTGAATATGAACTTCACTGTCGTGGGCAATATGATAATTAAATACCGCATCAAGCGCTTCAATATCTAAGCCACGAGCGGCAACGTCAGTCGCCACCAGTATTGAGGCACTTTTATTCGAAAAACGTACTAAGGTTTGATCTCGATCTCTTTGCTCTAAATCGCCATGTAAGGCGACAACACCAAAACCATAGGCCGCTAATTTATTAGCTACACTCTGGGTTTCTACTTTGGTATTACAAAATATGACGCTCGACTCAGGCTGATGAGTTAACAGCAGTAAACGAATCGCCATGAGGCGGTCTTCATCACTGTCTACCTGATAAAAATGCTGTGAAATAGTGCTACTTTCATGGCTTGATTCTACTTTTATCACAGCCGGAGTTTGCAAATAGCTATTGGCTATTTTTTGAATCTGTTGTGCAAAGGTAGCGCTGAACAATAAGGTTTGTCTTTGCTGAGGCATTTTAGCCACAATGTTATCTAAAGCCGCTTGAAAACCCATATCAAGCATACGGTCAGCTTCATCTAACACTAAGGTGTCAACATGCTCTAATGACAAGGTGCCACGACCTAAATGATCTTCGATTCGCCCTGGCGTGCCAACAATAATATGTGCGCCATGTTCCAATGAACCCACTTGCGGGCCAAACGGTGTACCACCACATAACGTTAGCACTTTAATGTTATGCACAGCTCTTGCTAGCTTTCTAATTTCTTTCGCTACTTGATCGGCTAATTCGCGTGTCGGGCAAAGGACTAAGGTTTGAATTCTAAACTTTTTAACTTGTAGTTTATTCAAAAGGCCAAGACCAAATGCGGCTGTTTTGCCAGAGCCGGTTTTACCTTGGGCAATAACATCTTGTCCCGCTAAAATAGCTGGTAGGCTTTTCGCTTGTATTTCTGTCATCTCATGGTAACCCATTGATGAAAGGTTTTCTAAAAGTGCCGGTTGCAAGCTAAGTGATGAAAATTTGCTGTCGCTCAACGTAAAGTCCTAAGGTAAAAAATAATTGTCGCTATTTTACACGCTTTCGCTCAGGCAAACACAGCTTTAGACAATTAAATTATTAACCACTGGGCAGCTGACAAAAAGTAGCATTAGCTAGTCAACAAATGCATTAGCATAGTGGCAAAAGCTTGAGGTGATTCTAATGGTAACATGTGGCCAGTATGAGGGATTTCTTTTAACACAATTTGACTCGCGCCGTGCAGCGCTTGCTTTAATGAAGCAAGATCAACTAAGTTATCCGCATCGCCAACTAGCAGGGTAATAGGTAAGGATAATCGAGCTAAACCAGGCAATAAGTTGGGCCTATGCATAGAAATTCTGAGTTGATGCAATAACACATCAACACCCAACGTGCGGTCCATAGCAACGATGATTTGCTTTATATCTTGATAACCTTGTCGATTAAGTTGCTTAATCTCTGGGTGTAATAAGTCATCAACACGCTTATCTGGAATACCACAATAACCGCGCTGGCTTATCAAATCAGTAGTACGTTTACGTTGCTTAATTTCGGCTATGGGTAAATTTTTCGGAAAATTAGAGACTATCAGTAAGTGTTTAAGTTTATTCTTGAGCTTTAAGGCTATGGCACTCGCAATATAACCGCCTAATGAAAAACCCACTAATATCGCCTTATGTGCAACGATTTTTTCTGCCAAAGCACTCACCACTTCGTCCATACAACCGGTATTTGGGATCACCAAAGAGATTAATTGGTGATCTTCATGACATTGCTCTTGTAGCCGCTGCCATACAGGCAACCACAAATGCTCATCGCACATAGTACCGGGAATAAAGTAAATAGTTTGTGACACTTTTATCCCTTGTAGGTTTTTTTGAGTGCTACTTTGTCTAAATTATGATGCAAAGTAGCGCTCAAACAAGCGAACATTGACTACGTCTCCAGCCGGCACTCGACCTTGCTCAGCAGGTAAAACAATATAACAATTGGCCGACGAGATACTGGTTAAAATGCCGGAGCCTTGACTGCCTGTGCTATTGACCATTAACTCACCTGTGTGGTCATAAGAGAGAACACCGCGCTGAAAGTCCATGCGCCCGGGTGACTTTTTTAACTCAGTAATAGTTTTTGCTTTTAAGGTTATCGCCGGTGTTGAGTGACAGTTTTGTAATTTAATCAGCGCTGGTATGGCTAACAGGTCCGCGGTTACCATGGCAGAAACGGGGTTACCCGGTAAGCCAAAAAACACACTGTTCGGCAATTTACCAAAGGCAAAGGGTTTACCGGGTTTCATCGCTATTTTCCAAAAGGCAATTTCACCAATTTGTTCAAGCACGAGTTTAGTATAATCTGCCTCACCTACCGACACACCGCCAGAAGAAATCACGGCGTCAGCTTGGGCATCTGCTTGAATAAACGCCGATCTTATCGCATCTTCATCATCAGCAATAACGCCAAAATTAATAACATTAACGTTTAAGTTCTTTAACATAGCCGCGAGCGCGTAACTGTTACTTTCAAAAATATCACCACTGCCTAAAGGCTCGCCTAATGCTTTTAGCTCATCACCTGTTGCAATTAACGCGACATTAAGCTGGCGAAATACAGTTAATTCATGAATACCAAGAGAAGCTAATACACCAATATCAATAGCAGACAAACGCCGACCTTGGGTAAAAACCAGTTGGTCTTGCTTAATATCTTCACCGGCATAGCGTACATTGTCAGCCAATTTACGCTGCCCTAAAAGTTTAACGCTCTGGCCTACTACTTGGCAATTTTCTTGCATTTCTACGCTATCACAACCAGCCGGCATTTTAGCGCCTGTCATAATACGAATACATTCACCTTCACCACAGACCCCTGCAAAAGGCTGCCCAGCCATAGAGCGACCAGCTAAACTTAAGCTCGCTTGCTTGGCCAAACTCGCATGGGCGAAAGCATAACCGTCCATAGCGGAATTATTATGCGGTGGCACATTAATTGGGCTAGTTATATCTGTTGATAAAACTCTACCTAAGCTTGCAGCTAAGCTAATATTTTCAAGGTCGGTAATCGGGGTAATAGCCGCTAGCATTGTTTCTAATGCTTGTTCAAAGGGCATTAATCCGGGTGCAGAATAACAATCAACCATAATAAACTCTTCCAACTTATATTGTGTTTTATTTCTCTAGCTTTAACTAAACGCATTAAAACAGCGCGATTAAGCAACATTTGACTTTATACCAAGTTGATAAATCAAATGGTATGAGTTATCTACTTCTTAAATAATAATTATATTATTGAATGTCATTTACTATAACAAAGGTCTTTCTCTGTTATAGTGATTGCAATCATACTATGCTTACAAGTAGACAATATAAAATATTTAGATAGATGATATAGATATTATTTTTTTTCGCCGAGCTATCTTAGCTAAATTTGTTGCTGTGCAACTAACATGCTGTTTTAGCCGTAAACCAAATTTGAGTTTTAATTTGAGTTTGCCAGGGTTAACAAGGAAACTTGTTTACCTCCCGACATTGGAAAGGTGACATGTTAACAGACAACTTCGGTCGCAAGTTTTACTACTTGCGCCTATCAATCACTGACGTATGCAATTTTAGCTGCGACTATTGTTTGCCCAATGGCTATCAATGTGACAATGATAGAAAATTTCTTACACTGCCTGAAATAACCCGCTTAGCTTCGGCGTTTTCTGCTATGGGTACGGAAAAAATTCGTATTACCGGTGGTGAGCCCTCTTTACGTAAAGACTTACCTGAAATTATTGCCCGATGTAAGCAAACACCAGGCATTAAAAAGGTTGCTATCACCAGCAATGGTTACAAACTTCCTGAACATTTACCGGCTTGGATAGATGCCGGCATTGATGCCATAAATATCAGTATTGATACTTTAGACCCAAGACAATTCCATGCTATTACTGGCCACGACAAGCTTAAACATATCCTCAAAGGTATTGATATGGCGGTGGCGGCAGGTAATATAGATGTTAAAGTTAATACCGTATTAATGCGTGAATATAATGGCTACGACATCGCCAGTTATTTAGCCTGGTTAAAAGACACCCCCATTACCTTACGCTTTATTGAATTAATGCAAACGGGTGATAATAAAGAATTTTTTGATGCTCAACACGTTCAAGGCTCACGCATAAAACAAAATCTGATTTTAGATGGCTGGTTACCGGTTATTAATGACAAGGCGGCAGGACCCGCACAAGAGTTTTATCACCCTGACTATGCCGGTAAAATTGGCTTGATCATGCCTTACTCTAAAGATTTTTGTAATACCTGTAATCGCTTACGAATAAGTGCCATAGGTAAGTTACATTTATGTTTATTTACTGAACAAGGCTTGTCGTTGAAAGACTACTTGAAAACTGATGATGTTGAGCCTTTAAAAGCGGCTATCACCAGTATGTTGACTGATAAAAAGGAAACGCACTTTTTACATGAGAAGCTGACTGGCGCAACGAAAAACTTAGCTATGTTGGGCGGTTAATGGCGGTGACAAATACCTTATTTCAACCCTGCTTAGGTGTGGTTTTAGCTGGCGGTAAATCTTCCCGTATGGGACAAGATAAAGCCAGCTTGCAACGGGAAAAACAAGACATGCTCAGTTACAGCATGTCTTTACTCAAAGCTGCCGGCAGTTCACAAGTACTGGTGAGTGGTGGCGAACAAGGTATTGACGATCTCGTTGCCAACCTCGGCCCCCTTGGTGGCATTCAAAGTATTATCAAACAATTTAAACCCCAAGCACTATTAATTTTACCGGTAGATTTACCTTTAATGACCTCGGTAGAACTTGCAAGATTAAAGCAAGTGGGCGAATTGAGTCACCAAGCATGCTACTTTACTGATAATTACTTGCCCTTGTATTTACCGGTTAATGCCTTTGTTGAACAGTTTTTTCAACAACTTTTAACCAAGCCGCATTCACAAGCTTCGTCACGACCTGATTCACCACTAAAGTCAAAAACAAGCTTTAGTCATGAACACGTCAGTGCGGATAAAGCAGCCAGTAAGCGAAATTTGACCGGGCCTTCTGTCCGCAGTTTATTAGCACAAATTCCGCATAAGGTGGTTACACCAAAAAACAGCAAATGTTTATTTAACACCAATACGCCTGAGCAATGGCAACAGGCGCAACATTTATTATCTTTGCAAAGGAAATCTCATGTCTAGCAAATCTTCTATTCATTGTGGCGATGACTTCGTGCCATTAAATATCGCCGTATTAACTGTTTCAGATACCCGAGAAGAGCACAACGACACCTCGGGCCAGGCACTCGTTGAACGATTACAAGCAGCAGGCCATACCTTAGCCGCTAAAGCAATTTCAAAAGACGATGTTTACCAACTACGCGCTGTAGTTTCTCAATGGATCGCCGACGACGCTATACAGGTAATATTGACCACTGGCGGCACAGGTTTTACTGCAAGAGACAATACACCGGAAGCGTTACTACCTTTATTTGACAAAGACATTGAAGGTTTTGGTGAAGTATTTAGAACGATTTCTTTGGCTGAGATTGGCACTTCAACCATTCAATCTCGTGCCTTTGGTGGCATGGCAAATAGCACAGTCATTCTATCTGTACCCGGCTCGACCAATGCTTGTAAAACGGCTTGGGACAAATTAATTGTTGAGCAACTGGATGCGAGTCATCGCCCCTGTAACTTTGTTCCGCACCTAAAGTTTACATAGCATCAGCTATATCGATAGCACTCATGCAGAAGCTAATGCCAAAACTAATACAAAAGTTAAGACAAAAGTTACTCCCGCTATGCATTATTTGGCTGGCCTTACAAGCCAGCTATGCTTGTGCACTCGACAAACCAAAACAAACTAAGCCCTTACGTATCGCGGTAGCCGCAAACTTTGCGCCTGTCCTTAAAATATTGCTGGCTAACCTACCCAACAAAGACGCTATTGACGTTCAAATGATCAGCGCAGCGACCGGTACCTTATATCTGCAAATAAAACACGGTGCACCCTTTGATTTGTTTTTATCTGCCGATTCAACGCGAGCTGAATTACTTGAACAAGAAAAGCTAATAATAGCCGACAGTCGCAAAACTTATGCCTTTGGGCAAATTGCTTTGTGGTCAGCTACTCGAGCATTATCTGGCTTAAGTGAGCTTAATCATTATTCCGGTAAGTTAGCTATTGCCAATCCAGATACCGCCCCCTATGGGAAGGCTGCTCAACAGGCGTTAACAAAGTTATCGCTCTGGCCGCAGGTTAAAAACAATTTAATCACCGGCATGAATATCAACCAAACCTTTCAACAAGTTCGCAGTCAAGCTGTGCCGTTTGGCATTGTGGCGTACAGCCAATTAGCCATGAATAAATATCAAGGGATCATTATTCCGCCTGAATATTATCAGCCCATTGCCCAACAATTAGTGATTATTAAATCTAGCCAACAAGTCAAATTAGCACAGCAAATCAGTGATTTTATTTTACAGGAAGATAACCAAGAGAAATTAGTAAAACTCGGTTATTTACCGATAAAATCAATACCATTGATAGAAAAAAATAACCAGGTCAATGCACAATATGACTGATATTTCAGCCGACTTACTCGCGCTTATAACCACCTTGAAAATGGCGGCGGTGACTACGGTTATCTTGCTCATAATAGGTACGCCAATGGCGTGGTATTTAGCCAAGTGGCAAAGTCGATTCAAAGTATTTTTTGAGGCCGTGGTCGCTTTACCCTTAGTATTACCGCCCACCGTATTAGGCTTTTACTTACTGTTAGCCTTTTCACCCACCTCCTTACCAGGACAGTTATGGCAAAGTGCTACGGGCAGCCAGCTCGCCTTTAGTTTTAGCGCTATTGTTATAGGCTCAGTACTCTATTCACTGCCCTTTGTCGTACAACCCTTACAAAAAGCTTTTGAACAGCTAGGTGATCACCACCTTGAGGCCGCCGCTATGCTGGGTGCTGGTCCGATAGATCGTTTCTTCAGTGTGGTACTACCGTTAACTAAGGCCAGCTTTATTACGGCAACCGCATTAGGTTTTGCCCATACCGTGGGTGAATTTGGCGTGGTGCTGATGATTGGCGGTAATATTCCTGGTGAAACCCGGGTACTCTCTATCGCTTTATTCGATCATGTTGAAGCCTTTAATTACGCTAACGCCCACCTGCTCTCGGCCGGGTTATTAATTGCCTCATTAATACTCTTGTCTTTGGTTTATTTATTGGGTAATAACTTCAATAAAAAGCAGCAAGGGACTGTGAAACTATGAGCCTCATAGACAACTCACATAACTCAAGCAATATAAGTGTAAGCGACGAACAGCTAGCCGTTGCACAGCCAAAACGTGCTGCCCCCTCAACATTAGCCTTGGCGTTTAAATTGGCGTTTAGCCATCTTGAAATAAACATTAAACAAAATATTAGCATTTCAGCGATTACCGGTATTTATGGTGATTCTGGCTCAGGAAAATCAAGCCTACTGCGCGTTATTGCTGGCCTTGAACCGCGAGCAAAAGGCCAAGTTTCATTAAATGGCACAATGCTACAAGATAGCGACAACAAAGCTTTTATTAAAGCGGAGAAAAGACAGATTGGGCTAGTTTTTCAAGACAGTCGTTTATTTCCACACTTAAGTGTTTACCAAAACTTAGCTTATGGCGCAAAACGCCAAACCAACCGACAACTGACCATTGAAAAGGTACTGGAATTAACGAAATTAAACCAACTTCAGCATCAAAATGTCACGCTACTGTCTGGTGGTGAAAAACAAAGAGTATCTATTGCTAGGGCGCTATTAGCCGAGCCTAAATTATTGTTATTGGACGAGCCTTTTAGTGCCTTAGATAAAAGCACTAAAGCACAAATGTTGACGATATTAAAAGCCATTCAACAACAGCTTCAGTTGCCTATGCTTTATGTCAGTCACAGTTTAAGTGAGTTACAATATATCGCCGATCAATTGGTGGTAGTTTCAGCAGGAAAAATAACCCAAGTAGCCCCTATTCACCAAGCGATTCACCAGCTAAACAGCCGTGGTGAAACTAGCCCTAAAACCAGTTTGTCATTAACTATTGCTGAACATTTACCTGATTATGGCCTAACTCGACTGACACTACCGGCAAAAAAGAGCACAAGCAAAAACCATAATATCTACTTACCCATACTAGAACACAGCAATAGTCAGCGTTTAATTGGTCAGCAATTACCTTGCATTATTTATGCGCGCGATATCAGCATCAGTAAAACCAAACCCGAGCACAGCTCGATTGTAAATCACCTACCGGCAAGCATTAGCGTAATACAATACAACAAAACCAATGCGTTAGTGACATTGAAAACTAACGAGCAAGAGTTTTACGCCCAAATAAGTTTATGGTCAGCAAAACGTATGGCGCTAACCACAGAGTCAAAGGTGTATATTCAATTTAAAGCCAATGCCGTACATAGTTATTATTTTACGGAGCCAACAGCCAATGCTTAGCAACCAAGAAAAATTACGTTTTAGTCGTCAAACCATGTTAAAAAACATTGGCGAACAAGGTCAACAAGCCCTTAAAAAGGCCAGTGTATTAATTATCGGTGTCGGTGGTTTAGGTAACCCTGCTAGTCTTTATTTAAATGCCGCCGGTGTCGGTAATATTTACTTAGCCGATGGCGACAATATTGAACTTAGCAACCTACCCCGGCAAATATTGTTTACCGAAACAGATATTGGCCAAAATAAAGCCGATACCAGTGCAGAGAAGTTGCAACAGCTTAATAGCGCTACCAACATTGAAGTGCTCGATGAAATGCTTGATGCAGAACTGGCTGATTACTATCTGCCACTGGTTGATTTAGTGCTTGACTGCACTGACAACATCAACAGCCGTTATTTAATTAATCAAAAGTGTATCGAACATAAAAAGCCTTTAATTATTGGCGCCGCAACCGGCTTTGACGGACAACATATGTTTGTTAACCCGAACATAGCTGACAGTGCATGTTATCAATGTTTATTTCCTGCCCATAAAAAGCCGCCAGAAAATAATTGCCAAACCATCGGCATATTAGGCCCAGTACTGGCTATTATTGGTGGTATGCAAGCATTGCAAGCCATTAAGTTTTTAACTGGCCATGCAGTCGCCACAAATCAATTAAATATTTTTGATGGTTTACATAATTCATGGCAGCAATTCACCCTAAAAAAGCAGGCTAACTGCCCTATTTGCTCAGGATAAATTTTAACGGGGTATAATGGGGTATATGGAATTTATTTGGTAAGACTGGTGGCTTATCAGCTAAAACAAGCCACCTTTTAAGATTTTCCTTTGACGTTTAAGCCTATGGTTAAGGCGTAAACTGAACTCAGCTTAGATCAGCTAAGTTTAGATCAACTCAGTTTAGATCAAGAATTACTTACGATATTCAACTTCTACGTCGTAATCGTCTTCATCCCAATCTTCATCATCAAGATCATCTTCGAGTTCTGCAATAGTATCTTCATGATAGCTATCCCATTTAAACTCAACAGTTTTACCATCAACAGGTGCAGCTTCTTCTTCTGGTGGTAAGGCTTCAATAAAGCCCATGACACCTTGACACAAATCGTCAGTACCGGTGCGATTAACCGCTGAAATACTGCGAACTTCACCTGTCCAGCCTAAGCCTTCAATAACCCGCTCAGTAATTTCTTTTGCTTCTTCTTCAAGTAACAAGTCTAACTTGTTGAAGACTAACCAGCGTGGTTTGCCAGCAAGCTCTGAAGAATGTGTTTCTAATTCGCCAATAATAGTTTTTGCATTCTCTAATGGGTCTGAACAGTCAACTGGCATGACATCAACCACATGCAATAAAATACGACAGCGTTCTAAGTGTTTTAGAAACTGTGTACCTAAACCTGCGCCGTCAGCGGCACCTTCAATTAAGCCTGGAATATCGGCAATAACGAAGCTACGTTGAGGGTCTAAGCGCACAACGCCTAAATTTGGCACTAGGGTGGTAAACGGGTAGTCAGCTACTTTTGGCTTCGCGGCCGAAACACTGCGAATTAAAGTAGACTTACCTGCGTTTGGTAAACCGAGTAAACCAACATCAGCAAGCAACAACAACTCAAGTCTTAAGTTGCGAATTTCGCCTGGGGTACCATCAGTTTTCTGGCGTGGTGCACGATTGGTACTACTTTTAAAACGTGTATTACCCAAACCATGCCAACCGCCCTTGGCGACCAATAGCTTTTGCTCATGATGAGTTAAATCACCTAATTGCTCACCAGTATCAATATCTGCAGCACGTGTACCTATAGGAACTTTTAAGTACAAGTCTTCTGAGCCTCTACCGGTGCAGTCACGGCTTCTGCCATTTTCACCACGTTTCGCGCGATGAAATTTTTCAAAACGGTAATCGATTAGTGTATTCCAGCTTTCATCAGCAATTAAATAAACATCGCCGCCATCACCGCCGTCGCCGCCGTTTGGTCCACCGAACTCAATAAACTTTTCTTTACGAAAACTGGCTAAACCATTGCCACCGTCTCCGGCCTCTACGCGAATTTCTACTTCATCTACGAATTTCATGGTGTTTTAAAACACTCCAAAATTTTATTTTCTGCTACATATTATAAATGATTTATTTCAAATAGTTTTGAAAAATGTCATTTTTTATACAATTTGTAACGAATAACTATAAATTACCTGCAAAAAAAAACCCTGCGTAAAAGCAGGGCTTTATAAGTTTGCGTATTACTACTCAGCAACAATACTTACAAACTTGCGGTTTTTAGGACCTTTTACTTCAAATTGTACTTTACCATCAGATAAAGCAAATAGAGTGTGGTCTTTACCGATACCCATGTTGCTACCAGCGTGGAAACGAGTACCACGTTGACGAACAATAATGTTACCCGCTAAAACGGCTTCGCCGCCAAAACGCTTAACACCTAGGCGTTTTGCTTCTGAATCACGACCGTTACGTGTACTACCCGCAGCTTTCTTATGTGCCATTGTAAATCGCTCCTAGTTAGCCGTTAATGCCAGTAATTTTCACTTCAGTGAACCATTGACGATGGCCCGCTTCTTTGCGTGAATGCTTACGACGTTTGAATTTAACAATTTTAACTTTGTCAGCGCGACCTTGGTTTACAACCTCAGCAACAACTTTACCACCAGCAATGTAAGGCGCGCCTACATTGATGCTCTCGCCATCGGCGATCATTAAAACGTTTTCGAATTCTACTGCAGCACCAATTTCAAGTTCAATCTTCTCTAAACGAACTGTTTGGCCTTCAGTTACACGATGCTGTTTACCACCGCTTTGGAATACCGCGTACATAGCTACTCCGTACTGCGTCATCATCTAGGGACGACGCTTAAATTTAAAATTATAGGGCGCGAATTCTACGCGAAGAAATCAGTCAGAGCAAGCATAAAAGTAATGATTTATTATTATTTTTACTAAACTAAAAACTTATCACTCGGAAAACTTCTATCGTCATGAAATTCGTGTAAAATTACCCCGTGAAATTACTAGTATTCTAACACTAAAGTACATCTAAGGTAACTTGTTACGTTCTATGAATATCAAAAATATCCAAGCTTTGGCTCAACAAGACATGACAGCTGTCAACGATCTTATCTTTTCAAAACTTCATTCTGATGTGGCGCTGATTAATCAATTAGGCGTTTATATTATTAATGGTGGTGGTAAGCGTATGCGTCCCCTACTCACGGTATTAGCGGCAAGAGCTATTGGCTATCAAGGCAATGAGCATTTACAACTTGCAGCAATAGTTGAGTTTATCCATACATCAACCTTACTACATGACGACGTTGTAGATGAGTCAAATATGCGCCGAGGCCGTGAAACCGCCAATGCTATGTTTGGTAACAGTGCTAGTGTCTTGGTAGGTGATTTTTTATATTCTCGCTCATTTCAAATGATGAGTGAGTTACGTAACTTAAATATCATGGATATTTTATCCGATGCAACCAATATCATTGCTGAAGGTGAAGTACTGCAATTAATGAATTGTAATGACCCCGACACCACAGAAGATAGCTACATGAAGGTTATTTACTGCAAAACAGCTAAATTATTTGAAGCCGCCACGCGACTTGCTGCGGTCATTGCCAAACAAGATCAAGCAACAGAAACCGCCATGCTAAATTATGGTAAACATTTAGGCACTGCCTTTCAGTTGGTTGACGACATTATGGATTATACCGCTGATGCACAAGCCATGGGCAAAAATGTTGGCGATGATCTCGCTGAAGGTAAGCCTACCCTGCCACTTTTATACGCTATGGCACATGGCAATGAACAACAAAAAAGTATGATCCGCAGCGCGATTAAGCATGGCGATGGTATGGAGCATTTAGACGATATACTCGCCGCCATGAAAGAAACGGGCGCTTTAGTCTATACCCAAGATAAAGCCGAGCAAGAAGCAGATAAAGCCATTAATGCGATTGCCATACTGCCTGAGTCAGCATACAAACAAGCCTTAATTTCATTAGCCCATATAGCCGCTAATCGCAGCCATTAAATCTCTGGCCAAATAAACAACATTTATTTTATAACTAACTGTTGTTTATACTTATTTCTTGAGATAATTTTGTAGCGCTAGTCAAGCCATAAAAATATTTGCTATAGTCTTCTTATTATTTTTGATCGTGGTATAAAGCATGTCAAGCCAACCCAAAATTAAGCGCCTAAGCATTACTCAACGCGCCTTTGGCACTTTAAGTAATGGCGAAAGCGCAACACTTTTTACCTTATCAAATACTCACGGTGTTCGAGTAAAAATCAGTAATTACGGCGGCATTATTGTTGCTTTGGAAACCTTAGATAAAAATGCTGTTTCAAGCGATATTGTCTTGGGTTACGATGACATTAAAGCTTATGAAAATGACCCTTATTATTTAGGTGCTATTATCGGCCGTTATGCCGGTAGGATAGATCAAGGACTCTTGTCTATTGACGATAAAACTTATCAGCTTGATATCAATAATAATGACAATCAGCTTCATGGTGGTCACAAGGCGCTAAACAAAAAACTCTGGCAGGCAACCACTGAAAGTTCGGCTGAAAAAGTCAGTTTAATACTGCAACATACCAGCCCTGATGGTGATAACGGTTTTCCAGGCAATGTAGAGTTCACAGTAAAATATAGCCTTAATTGTCGCAACGAACTAGCCGTTGAATACTTTGCCAATACCGATAAAACTACCGTAATTAACCTAACTCAGCATAGCTATTTCAACCTCGCTGGGCATAAATCTGGTGATATCTATCAGCACCAGATTCAAATAAACGCTGATTATTTTTTACCGATGAATGAAGATATTTACCCAACAGGTGAAATTAGAGCCGTGCTAAATAGCGCGCACGACTTCAGTCAGTTATCCGCTTTAGGTAAAAACATTAATTCAAACGACGAACAAGTGATTATCGCTAAAGGATACGATAATTATTGGTTAAGCAATGATAATGTTATCAGTGGTGAAATATTTTCAGCAAGAGCATTTGAACCTAACTCTGGCCGGCAATTAACTATGTATAGCGCTCAACCTTGCTTGATTTTATACACAGCTAATTATATTGATGGCAGCCAGACAGGTAAAGAACACTGCGTTTATCAACAACATTCAGCCTTTTGTTTTGAACCGCAAAACTTAGCTACCCGTATTAACGGCGCTAATATAAGCAACACCATAGTGCGGCCAGAACAGCCTTTTTATAGCCAAACTCGCTTTGTGTTTGAAACGGTATGACGTGAATTACCTATGCATCAGTGCTTGTTGTGGGTTCGTATTTATGCCGTCGAATAGGCGGTTAGTATGATGGATTATCATGCTGAATATAATGCTAAATCAAGATGTTGGACTAAAGTCCAACCTACAAAGAACCTGCAACGAACCTACAAAAAAATGGCAACTACACTTATCGCTATTTTCTGCTGACTGACAGCTCAGAACTGACAGCTCAGAACTGACAGCTTAAAACTATCTTCTGCTCGTATTTATGTCGTCGAATAGGCGGTTAGCATGATGGATTATCATGCTGAATATATCGCTAAATCAAGATTTTAGACTAAAGTCCAACCTACAAAGAACCTACAACGAACCTGCAAAAAACTGCTAACTAGGTTTATCGCTATTTTCTGCTGACTGACAGCTTAAAACTATTTTTAGCTCGTATTTATGTCGTCGAATAGGCGGTTAGCATGATGGATTATCATGCTGAATATATCGCTAAATCAAGATGATGGACTAAAGTCCAACCTACAAAGAACGGCTAACTGATAGCTTAAAACTATTGGGTTGAAACACCTAACAACAAGCTGATGTCTTTAGTTATTTCATCAATACGATTAATATCTGTTGGTGCAATAAATATAGTGTCGTCACCTGCTAACGTACCTAAAATACCGGTTGATTCACCTAAACTATCTAGCATTCTTGAAATTAATGGTGCGCCACCAATCCCTGTTTTTAAAATAATCTGCATATTATTATGTTTGACACTGATCACCACAGATTGAATAGCTTGCTTTGATTTGGGTACGGCTAACTCATCTGGCAGAATATAAACCACTTGATCATTCGCATTTCGCATTTTCACTGCGCCAAGTTTAGATAACAAGCGTGAAATTTTCGCCTGCGACATATTCTTAAAGCCTTGCTCGGCTAATGCCTCAGCAAGTTGACTTTGTGAGCCATAGCACTGTTCTTTTAGTAATGCTTTAAACGCGAGTACTAACTCTGCTTCATTTTTTTTACGGCTTGTGATCATTAATTAACTCGAAACGGAAATTGCTTTTGTCTATTGTATAAAATAAATATTTTTTCGGCTATTTTATTTTACACCAAAATTGTAAACGCTACTTAGCTTGAAATAATACCTGTCGACATAAGGCTTATTTTACAACCTTTTTACGTTGTTCTGCTAAACCCATAGCAAGTATAAAGGGATCTTGTTTTTGCTGAGCGATAAAGTCAGCCTTACTTTCTAAGTTAAGCCAATGATGACTGATCAAGCTTTGCGCTACAGCACCGCCTAAGGTCGCACCTGGGCCTAAAATAATCAGCTTATCTGGCGCAAACTCTTTAATGGCCACTTCTATTGCTTTTGAAAAGTTATAAGGCTCAACCACTTGGGTAGCAAGCGTGTAGTGATATAACTGCTCAGCATCACAACTATAAGGTTGCCATACTTGTCCTAAACCATCGATTAACGGTATTTCGGGGGCATTAAACAGTTCAGCTGACATTAACGACATTGCACGTTTTGAAACCTCATCAAGCAGCGCCGTATGAAAAGCCGCATGGTTAAACAAATACATCGGGTAGCGGTCTTGTATCACAGGTAGTAAATGCTCTAAGGCTTTTAACCCCGCTTTATTGCCGCCAAAAACAAGGTAGCCACCGAGCTTAATTGACAGATAAACTTCACAATCACTTTGTTGATTTGCTTGTGCCAAGCATTGCATGACTTTTTGCTCTTGCGCTGGATCAACTTGCCAATCATCGTTAATGATCGGGTAAATCATTTGCCCGCCAATAAGACCTTTTGTCATCATAGAGCCCATGGTATTAATTAACTCGATAGCTTTATCTGGCTTTAAAGCGCCGGCAACAGCTAACGCGATGTACCAACCCATCGAGTTTCCTGTCACCGCGACAATATCAAACTGGTCTTTATTAATCGCTTGAAAGTCTGCTAGCGCACAAGCATAAATAAGTGCAGAGGCATTTTCACCCGCCGTATGTGTACGCATGCTGTAATTTTCCATACCGTCAAGTTCAGCAACTTTTATTTGCCCTTGGCGCTCACGAAAATCATCAATCAATGAAATTATTTTAGTTTTATCACTATGTAAACGCTGCAAATAACCCAATTCTTCTTTATTGTAGGTACCACGGCCAGGACAAATAACTACCGCTCTTTGCTTGCTGTTATGCTTTTTTTTGACGCTTGTTTCAGCGCTATTATTAACTGACGAACTCATTGGCAAATCTCCTTGGCAGCATCGACAATATTTTCCACCGACGGCAACACTTCATAAGCCGCCGCGCCAAGAGGAATAAAGCTGTCACTGGCGGTAACGCGTTTAATTTTAGTGTCGTTGCTGGCTTGTTCATGAATTAAGGTCACTAAGGCTTCGCTAATTGAGCCCGTTTGACGACATTCATCGACAATCAGCACATGCTCACAAGCATTTACTTGCGCCAAAATGCCTTGTTCATCAAGCGGAGCTAACCAACGTAAATCAACTACACGCGCTTCAATGCCTTGCTTGGCTAGTTTTGCTTGTGCTTGACGCGATAAATAATTGCCATTGCCATAAGTTAAAATACACACTTGCTTGCCTGAGCCGGCAACCTTAACGCCTAAATCAATGCGCTTGTCTGCCAATGCTGGCGTTTGGTATTCAAAGGTCCATAAGCCATCACCTTCTTGATGTAGGTCTTTCGCCATGTATAAGGCTATTGGCTCTAAAAATATCACCATGCGTTGCTGCTCTTGCGCTAAGCGCACACTGGCGCGCATCATTTCAACCGCATCTGCGCCATTTGACGGACAGGCGATGATCAACCCAGGAATATCGCGAAATACAGCAAAAGAGTTATCATTATGAAAATGACCACCAAAACCTTTTTGGTAAGCTAAACCCGCAATGCGGATCACCATAGGGTTAGTAAACTGGCCATTGGAGAAAAATGGCAAGGTGGCCGCTTCACCACGAATTTGATCTTCCGCGTTATGCACATAAGCCAAAAATTGAATTTCAGGGATAGGTAAAAAACCGTTATGCGCTAAACCAATCGCGGTACCTAAAATTGTTTGCTCATCTAATAAGGTATTGATCACTCGGTTCTTGCTAAAACGCTCGCATAGTTTAGCGGTAACATTATAAACACCGCCTTTTTTGCCAATATCTTCACCGCACATCACAATATTGGGGTACTCAGCCATCAAGTCCATCAAGGTCCAATTAATCAATTTTGCCAAATGCTGTTTTTTAGGCATATTATGTTGCTCATGCTTAAAAATTTCTTTGCGGGTTTCCTCGCTGACCGCGATTGAACTTGGTGCTTTATGAACTTGGGGTACAATGCTCGCCATGATCGCCTCAGCGCTGGTCAGCTTGTCTTTGCTAGCGGCATTTTCAGCAATCACCGCAATGCGACTTTCAACCTCTTGGTAAATGTCAATCAGCTCTTCTGGGCTTAACATATTATTTTCTAAAATAATGCGCGCTGTGTGTAATAGTGGGTCTTGAAATTCAGTGGCGGTAATATCGGCCATATCACGGTAAACAAACTCAGCATCAGACCCCGCATGGCCCAGTATACGCACGGTGCGAATATGTAAAAACACCGGCTTACGCAATTCTCGAGCAATACGTTCAGCTTTTTTGGCGGTTTGGTAAGTATCTAAAATATTCA
Source organism: Colwellia sp. MB3u-4 (assembly GCF_014077065.1). Classification (NCBI taxonomy): domain Bacteria; kingdom Pseudomonadati; phylum Pseudomonadota; class Gammaproteobacteria; order Alteromonadales; family Colwelliaceae; genus Colwellia; species Colwellia sp. MB3u-4. The sequence continues at coordinate 267,327 of NZ_JACGVE010000075.1, forward strand.
AGCCATCACAATAGAGATAAGTTAAACCGGCTCTGTTTTCATAATTAGCCGCAATCCAACCTTCTGGAGTTGCGGTTGAAATACCAATGCCGTTATCTTCACAGACAAAAACAATCGGCATAGGAATCGACTGATAGGCCGCCCAAGCCGTGCTGTTAATTGCCCCTTGTGTGGTGGAATGGTTCGATGAAGCATCGCCAAAATTACAAATAATTACGCTATCGTTGGGAATTTCGCCTTGATGGGCTAAACGCTCGGCTAGCGGAATACTAAAAGCAGCGCCCATGGCTTTGGGTAAATGTGACGCTATGGTGCTAGTTTGTGGCGGAATAGCCAGTGCTTTACTACCTAGCACCTTATGACGACCACCAGAAATAGGATCATCTTTTGAGGCCGCAAATGACAATAGCATGTCGTATAAAATGGTTTGTCCGGGCACTTGCTTGCTACGCTGTATAACAAACGCGGCACTGCGATAATGCAGAAAGGCCATATCTGTCGGACGAAATGCCTTGGCATAAGCGGCATTGCCTTCATGGCCAGAGCTACCAATAGTATAAAAACTTTGACCTTTTTTCTGCATCACGCGTGACTGCAAATCAAGGTGGCGACTCATGACTTGCGTTTCAAATAGGTCAATCACTGCAGCTGAACTTAGTCCCACATCATTAGGGCTTAAAGCACAACTTGATTCAGGTAAAGTTCGTGCTCGAACAAAATTGATAAAGTTTTCGTTCACCAGTTGATTGCGATCAGACATCATATCTCCACGGGGATAGTTATTATTGTTGTGGTTTAAAATTAGTCTTGTAAGACGATTTAAGCTATCAAACAAACGCTAAAACAAAGCATGTAAAACAAAGCTCAAAAATAATAAGCAAAAACCAGCCAAAGTTAAAATATTCTTTTCCTTTATCTGCTATAGTTTTTTCCTATACCTTTTCTGATAACGTTGCAGATAACGATACTGACACTAAAGTAACTAATATTATTATGGATTTAAAATCACTGAATTATTTTATTGCCGTCTATGAGTTAAAAAGCTTTAGTGCGGCGGCAAAAATCTGCTTTATTGCCCAACCGTCAATATCGGCAGCAATAGCACAATTAGAGCAACAACTTAGTGTGCAACTTTTTATTCGTCATGCCCGTGGTGTAACGCCGTCAGAGCAAGGGGAAAAGCTTTTTCCCTTAGCCAAGCAACTGCTAGGACAAGCGGGGGCAATCAAAAATGTGTTTTCAGAAAAGACTGATAAACTGCCGTTTAACTTAGGCGTAACCCGAGGTTTAGGGGTTGAGCGCATGAGCCTGCTATTAAAAGATTTTACCTCAGCCAATCCTTTGGTTGAGCTGACTTTAGCCCCTCATACTGATAAAGTTGATGCGCGTATTATTTTAAAAGACGAACTCCATGAGAGTGAACAATATATCAATATGTGGCAAGAAGACTACTTACTGGTATTGCCTTACGATCACGTATTAGCACTCAAGGATACCGTCACTTTAAAGCAGCTCGATGGCTTACCTTTTATTCAACGCACACCTTGCAGTGCTTGGAATAACTTACAAGACACTTTAGCGCTGGCAGGTATTAGTCTTGATGTGCGAGCAAAAATTACCACCATAGATTATGCCCTGGGTTTGGTACATGCCGGTTTAGGTTGTGCATTTTTACCTGCACATAGTGAAATTATTAAGCGCAGTGACGTGGTGTTTAGACCGATAGTTGGCTTACAACTGACTAGAGAAATTGTCCTCGCCTATACAAAATCATCTCAAGCTATCGATAATTTAAAGCGTTTAGCGCGCAAACATGCACACTAGCCTTGGTTATCTGCTTGTTTTCTCGCTGTAAAAATAAAAAATCTCACAGGGAGAAAAGAAGGAGGACTGCCGGAGGTAAAGCATGGCAAATATAAAGATATTATCAATGCAAAAAATTATCTGTCGCTAGCTTAGCCTCGTTTTTCTTAAACATTAATAGCAAATGAAGACTTTTCATCTTGGCGACTATCTCTTAATATGTCGATAACTTAACATTTCGACTGTTTTATATGTCGAACGCTTAATATGTGGAACGCTTTATAGTGATAAGATTTCGCGTATTTATAGCGCCTTATTGTCAATAAAAAAACATCCTATGATTTTAGCCTTACCTCATAAATTACTCGCACAGGTATTAGCACAATTTGGTTATGCTATAGAAAATTGCAAAATTACTTTGCTTGGCAATGGCCTGATCAATAACACTTACTTAGTGCAAGCGCTTGATAACAGCTTCGTTTTACAACATTTAAATCAACAAGTTTTTAATGCGCCGCGGCAAGTAACTGATAATGCCGACCTGATTAGCGCACACTTAAAAATTAAGTCTGACAATAAAAGCTACCCTTTAACACCGATTTATCAGCTGCGCAGCATAGATAATAAAAACCATGTTAAAGTACAAGGGCAATATTGGCGTAGCCTGCATTATATTCCGCAGTGTTATACCTTAGAGTCAATAACTAGCGTCGAGCAAGCCAGTGTGGTGGCCAGCGCCTTTGCACAATTTACGGCCGCACTCAGTGATTTTAACAGTAAAGAATTAGCTGAAATCATTGCAAATTTTCATGATTTATCCATACGAATAAAACAATTTCAACAAGCACTAGCAAGCGCTGAAGATACACGATTAGCAGCCGCTCAGACAAGTATTGCCTTTATTCAATCTCAGCAAACTTTTATCGACAGTATCGCTGACATCACTAAAAAATTGCCCTTACGTGTTACCCATAACGACACTAAAATTAACAATCTACTTTTTAGCAAAACGACCAACCAGCCCGTTGCCGTGATTGATCTAGATACCTGTATGCCAGGTTATCTGATGCATGATTTTGGCGATATGGTACGCAGCTGTTGTCCGTCAATTGCCGAAGATAGCGCTGAACTCGATAATATGAGCATTAATTTTGAGATATTAACCGCGTTAACCAACGCCTACATTGAAGGTTTTAATGGCTCGCTCAGCGAAATTGAACGCAGAAGTTTAATCTTTGGCATTAAATTGATGCCATTTATGCTCAGTATTCGATTTTTAACTGACTTTTTAAATGGCGATCGGTACTTTAAAACCACTTACGCCAGCCACAATTTAGTCAGAGCAAAAAATCAATTACAGCTTTATCGCTTGTTTTGCCAACAAGAAGCATTATTAACTAACATAGTGTTATCAGCGCCCACATCGAACACACTCGCATAATATAAAAAAGGCACCCTACTATTATAGAGGGTGCCTTTTTTTATTTACAGGGCTATTTCATCACTCCTTTAAAAGCGCTTTCAATACTCTTTCAAAAGCGCTAGGCAATAATAACTCCCGACAGGTCAATACAACTTAGTTGTGATAAGTAATACCAAGATAAAGTGCGCGTTCTTGGCTGTTGAAGCCACTCGCCGTTTGATACGCTTTATCTAATAAATTAGTAATACGAGAAGAAACGCTAAAATTTTGAGATACATCGTAGTTCAGCCCTAGATTAATTAATTGATAACTCGCTAAATCAACCTTACCAATGCCAAATACGGCATCTTCTCTTGCACCAACAAATTGATATTCTGCGTAAACGTCTACTGCACTCACTGTGGTGACGAATTTATAGTTGAATTTTTCTTTTGCGCGACGAATAAGCTGCTCATAGCTTAAGCGCCCAGTATTATCTGTTGTCGATTGATCTTCGGCATCCGTATAAGAAAGATTAACGTCATGCATACCACCAAAGCCGGCATAGTTAGCTGAGAGTTCAAGACCATTAATTTCAACTTTTGCGAAATTTGCTGCCACACCATCTTTTTGACCAATTAGGTCATCAATTTTTGAACGGTATAAGCTAACACTGGTGTTAACTTCAGAAATTTTTGTTTCGAAAAATAACTCTACCGTTTCAGAAAGCTCTGAATCAAGTGTTGGCGTGCCAAAACCTGGGTAGAATAAATCATTATAAGTCGGCACTTTAAAGCCAGTACCATAATTAAGTACCACGCGAGTATCTTCATCAACTTTATGACCGACGCCGAAATTATACGTATTTTCTGAGTTAACATCTTCAACACTGTCGTGTCTTAATGTCGCTTCAAATGTCCATGCATTTTCAGTATACAAGGTATGGGCGAAAACACCTGTGGTGTCTCTTTCTTCTTTGTCAAAAACAATGCTACTTTTAGAAACATCGTCTTGATAATAATCGACACCAATATTAACTTGCAGATCATCAGAAAGTTGGCTGTTATTAACAATCGAGTATTGATTGCGACGTGTTTCAAAAATCCCTTGTGAAAGGCCATTACTTAAGCTGTCGATACTGTCACGACTTTGCCCAACAGAAAAAACGGTCTTGTTATTTACACCTTTAATACTGGTCGCATAATTAGCACGCACTAACCACGTATGATTGTTAAAGTCAGAGCCATTATAATAACCATCATATTCATTGTCGCCGCTATCACTTGATAACAACCACTCTACTGAAAAATCTTCCGTGATTTTTTGCTGACCTCTAATCGCTACCGAGGTAAAGTCGTAACCGTCATCATCAGTTTCAGCGCCTTCTTGAACATCATAACCATCACTTTCTTCTTTACTGACGGTGATAGTCGTTTGGCCGTCACCATGGCTAATACCTGCGCCAGCTTTATACTTTTGATAGTTGTCAGTACCAAAACTAGCACCGGCAAACAACTCTCCCGCTGATAACTGACGAGTAAATATTTGAATAACACCGCCAATAGCGTCTGAGCCCCACAATGCTGCACGTGGGCCTTGCACGATTTCGATACGCTCGATCATCTCTGGCGAAATGGTATTTAAATTTGTGCCGCCCGATGTGGCGGAACTCACTCGCACGCCATCAATCAGTATTAAGGTATGATCTGAGTTGGTGCCACGCATAAAAATTGAGGCATTTTGCCCTCTACCGCCATTAGTGGCAATATCAATACTGGGTACTGTAGATAATAAATCTAAAAATGAAATTGGGTTAGCTAGCTCGATATCTGCACGTGTAATAACCACTTGACTAGTCAGCGCATCGTCAATATTTAGGTGTGTACGGGTTGCCGTTACGGTTAATACTTCAATATCTTTTGCCTTACTTTCGGTGCTTGCTGAAGCGACAAAAGCTGTCGACATAGCACTGATAACGGCAAGTGATAATAGTGATTTTTTGAAAAAATTGTTTTGTTTAATGTTCATATGACCTCATTAACGATGCCCTCCGCACCATTTTTATTACCGCGCTTAAGCGCAGTTTAATTATGCAAGTTAAAGTGCTCGGACTAACATGGCCAAGCTTTCTATCAATATATCTTTATATAAATAAAACGCTTAACACTATGATTACCGTTGCGGGGGCAGTGAAAAAATTTCATTTTCTTCCCTCGAACTTACTATGTAAAACAGTCACTAAAGTGTTCAGTTACTGTCGCTTGTTTAAATTTTTTCGTCTTAGTGAGTTGGCAGCTTATTACTCGGCGTATCGACACCTTGATTAATCATGTCGTAAATTTTATCCCTAGCTAAATGCTGCTGACAGACATCAACTAATCGCTCAAGTTGTATTTCTCGATGTTGATTAATATCAACCATGGCTTGGTGCACTTGGTTATTCATTTGTTTGGTGACTTTACTGGCCGCAATAGCAACAGCTGTAAAATGGGCAGAGTTGAGGTGTAACTTCTGATGAAGATGATTAGGCACATAACAAACCTTAACCGTCAGCTGAACTTTAGCCATGTGCTTAGTTAAATGCTTAGTTAAGTGTTTGAGTTTACCCAAAGTGCTGATATTTAATGGTTTAACTTTACCATAGATAAGCGTTTGAATTTTTTCTGAGTGTGGGTGACTAACAGCTTTCATATCAAACATTGCAACGCCTAACGAGTATCGAACCCAACATCAGTTGGTCGATATAGTGATTAACGTCGATAAGGTTTAGCGATATAGCGAGCAAATTCATCTTCACCACTGAGGCGGTATAAATGAAAATAGATAAAATATCCAATGCCCGAGTAACCCGCTCGACGTGGTAACTAATGATCATAATTCACCTGGTATCCTGACTTACAGCATCTAGATATATCCCTTCCCAAATCACTTTTAGCCAAAAGATTTAGTGGTTAATATATCGCTCTGTTTACAGTTGCGGGTACAGTTGTGGACTTTCACCACATTCCCAGCTTTATTTTATTACGCTTTCAAAACATAAAAAAGTAAAATTGAATATGACATTATTTAATTAATGGCGCGATTATCGACAGCTAGAGCGAAATAGCAAGGTTTATTTTTTATTCACTGGGCTGTTAAGAATATAAATATCCTCACTTTTTCAAAATAATATCACCGCAATATAACCGGGTTCCTAAGCATAAAAGTTAACTGATTAGCTTTATTTTGTCTCCATGGCCGTTAAACTCAACAACTAACAACTTATCGTTAAAGCGTCAATTCAAGCCAATTTTCACCCGATAATGCCGAAAAATATAGCAAACAAGTTTAGCGCATTAAGTACTTAGTTATGATGCGTTAACATCGAGTCGGCCAATAATAGCCCCTAGGATAATTAAAAAATTAATCATTGTGTCTCTGTTTTTGATAAAGTAAAAAGTACTCAGCCTAATAACAGCTAGCTCATGGCGATACATAGTTCATAGCAAGGCGAATACTAGTAACAAGACTGATAGTAAGACCACAGCGAGTCAACAAGGAAAATACATAATGCCAGTTGCTGAACCTAAATGGCCAGAACGAATTATCTGCTTAACAGAAGAAACCACCGAAGCACTTTATCTGATGGAAGAAGATCATCGAATTATTGGCATTTCAGCTTATACCATGCGCCCTGAACGCGCGCGAAAAGAAAAAACAAAAGTAAGTGCTTACATCACCGCAAGAACAGAAAAAATAGTCGCACTAAAACCAGATTTAGTGTTGGCCTTTTCTGATATGCAAGCCGATATTGTTGCCGATTTAATCAAAGAAGGTATACAAGTGCATTGCTTTAATCATCGCAGTGTCAGTGAAATTTTGCAGATGATACGCACCTTATCAGGCTTAATCGGTCAACCAGAAAAAGGCGATAAGTTAGTCAGCGACTTACAACATAATTTAAGCAAAATTAAACAACAAGCTGCCAAGCTGCCTGTGCGCCCAAAAGTTTATTTTGAAGAATGGTTTGACCCTATTATCACCGGCATTGGCTGGGTAAGTGAGCTAATAGAAATTGCCGGTGGTATAGACTGTTATCAAGAGTTTTCCGGCCAGTCCTTAGCCAAAAACCGCATTGTGGCAAACCCCAGTGATGTTATTGCCAAACAGCCTGATATCTACATTGCCTCTTGGTGTGGTCGTAAATTTGATCAAGAAAAAGTTACCTCTAGAGTAGGTTGGCAAGCAATACCTGCGATAAAAAATGGTGACATCTATGAGATAAACTCTACCGATATTTTACAACCAGGACCCGCCTCGTTAACTGACGGGGTTGAACAACTAGCCAACATTATCAAACAATGGGCCGAACGCGCGTAATATGTTAAATTTTTTCAGCATTAAAAACAGCTTAATCACCATAGTCTGTACTTTATCTTTAATTTTTAGTGGCCAAGGTTTAGGGCAAGAACTTGATAAAGTTTCTATTCAGCTCAACTGGCTGCATCAATTTCAATATGCCGGCTATTACGCAGCAAAAGAACAAGGTTTTTATCGAGCATTGGGCTTAGAGGTAGAGTTAAGAGAATTCAAAGGTTCAAGCCCCATTGAAGATTATGTCATCGACGGCAGGGCCGATTATGGCATCAATGACTCAAGTTTAATTGTCGCCAAAAATAATGGCAAACCTGTTGTTATTGTCGCACAAATATTTCAACATTCACCGGCCACTATCGCCACATTAAGATCTTCTCGCATTGCCCGTCCATTTGATCTGATTGGTAAGCGCATCATGATAGATACAAGATTGAAAAATTTTGCCCCTATTACTGCCATGCTTATGCAAGCAGAACAAGATATGTCAGCCTTTACTTGGCAAGAACAAAGTGACAGATTTTCAGCGTTAATTACCGGTAAAACCGATGCTATTTTAATTTATGACACTAATGAGCCCTTTGAATTTGACCAAGCAAATATTGATATATTAACCATTAGCCCAAGAGACTACGGTATTGATTTTTATGGCGACAATCTTTTCACCAGTGAGTCAGAGGTAAAAAACAACCCTCAACGTGTACAAGCAATGCGTCAAGCAACCATAAAAGGTTGGCAATATGCGCTCAATCATAAAGCAGAAATCATTAAATTAATTGCAGAAAAATATAATAGCCAAAACAAGTCTTATCGCCACTTAGCTTTTGAAGCTGACGAAATTAGTAAAATAATTTTAGCTAAATTTATTCCTCTTGGCTCAATCGCCCGCACCCGCATGGAAAAAATAGCTGAGATTTATTATCAACTGGGCATGATAGATAAGCCTTTCATCCCCACCAATCTATTACTAGAAGACGCCTTAAGCAGCTTTGCTCCTAAACAACTTGCCATTAATAGCAGTACGTCATTAATTATTGTGATGGTAATAATTTCACTGTTATTAATTTTTTCAACACTGCTGCTACCAAGATTAGTTAGTCAACAACACCTAGCCTCCTTTATGGCATCAAAAAAATTCCCCTTTATCGTCCATACCGTATCGATATTAAATATCGCCATTATTTTTAGTGTTATTTACTTATCCTTGCAAGACAATGAAAAAATCAGCCAAGCCAATATCAAAAAAAATCTTGAATTTGTCGTTGAAGCAACAAAAAATAGACTCAATGATTGGCTAAGTGAGCAAGAAAACCTATTAAAACAAATAGCTAAAGATGACACATTAGTTAATCTCACTAAAAGCTTACTGTTGCAATCCCAGTTAAACGACACACTCATCAAAACAAAATCACAGCAAAATATTCGCCAATACTTGCGCCAAACGAGTCTTGAAAACCAAGGTTTTTCAGTTATTAATCAAGACTTCATCAACATTAGCGCTGATGACAATGACCGCCTAGGTAAAACTAACCTAATAGCCCAACAACACCCCGAGATTATCACTGCTGTTTTTGCTGGAAAAAGTCGTTTTGTGCCTTCAATAAACTCTGGTGTTAAGCACTCACTTAGCCATTCGGCCAACACGATAGATCAATACAATATGTATATGATCACGCCGATCCTCGATGAAAAAGATCAGGTTATTGCGGCATTATCCATTAGCATTCAAGTCAGTGGCCAAATCTCTACTATTATACAGCAAGGTCGCATTGGCGCCTCAGGCGAAAGCTACTTAGTCAGTCGATTAGGCCAAATGCTCTCAAAAAGTCGCTTTGATGCTGAATTATCATCACTAAACTATTTTCAAGAACACAACAAAAACAAGCAAGTGATCACACTTAAAGACCCACAGATTAATGTCATGAAAAACCCTGATGCCGTGATTAACAGCCAGCAATTACCCTTTACTTTTATGGCAAACCAATTGATCAATAATGCCCGTTCAGACAACATTAGCTTGATCACAGATCATAAAATTGCCAGTAATGTCTTGGGGTATAACGACTATCGCGGTGTCACCGTTTATGGTGCTTGGTTATGGAACAATCAGTACGGCTTTGGTATTGCAACCGAAATTAATGCAGATGAAGCCATGGGGGGCGTAAGTTCACTGCGTAATGAATTGATGTTAATTGCTGTTATTACCTTACTATTAACCTTAACGTCTAACGTATTTACACTCACGGTTGGCCAACGTTCAACAAAATATATGCGCCACTCGAAAGCAGAATTAGAGCAACTTGTTGCACAACGTACCGCTGAATTACATCAACGCGAACGTGCAATGTGGCAGTTATATGAACATGCGCCAGTGGCTTATGCGACCTTAAACGCTCAAGGCGAGTTTATTAAACACAATTTTGTCTTCGCACAAATGTTTAAACGCCCAAGAGGCACGTTTTCCTCCTTAAATTGGCAAAGCTTTGTTGTGCCAGCTCATTACGTGCACCAAATATTTCAGACTAAATCTCGGCTTTTAGAGTGTGAAGTGCCAGTAAAAATAAATGACAAGAAAACTATCGACACTATGATGTCTGCCCTGCCGGTTTATGATGACGATAATAAATTAACCGAAGTGCGGTTAACCTTAATCGATGTGACGCAAAAAAATGCCGCCAAAGCACAATTTGCCGCCTTAATGGAGTCAGCACCTGATGCCATATTGATGTTAGATAAACATCGAGAGCACAGCATTGTTAACTCGCAAGTATTAAGCATGTTTGGCTACGAAAAAGCTGAGCTTATTGGCGAAAAAATTGAGCGATTATTACCAGAAGAAACAAGCTTACATATTTTTCACCACTTACTGCACGAACCTACCCTAGAGAAAAAGCTCATCGAGCTTAACGGTAGACGTAAAAACGGTAGTGAATTCTCTGCAGAAGTCACCGTCAGCGCCGTTGATATTCATAATGATCGCTTTATTGTTGCCATTATTCGAGACATCACCAAACGCAAAAACCGTGACGCGGCATTGGCTGAGCATCTGCTTTTCCAACAAGCACTGGCTGATACCATTCCATACCCGATTTTTGTTAAAGACCCTGACTTGAAATTTACTAACGTTAACAAAGCCTATGAACAAACCTTTAATGTTAAAAGAGCGGATATTATTGGTAAAACCGTACTAGACCTCGCCTATTTGCCATTAGCAGACCGAAAAGCCTACCAAACAGAAGACAAGGCAGTTATTGACTCAATGGGCATGGTGCGAAAAGAAATACCGCTGGTTTACGCTGATGGCTTAGAACATACCACCATGTATTGGGTAAAAAGCTTTGCCAAAGCTGATGGTTGCGCTGGCGGGTTATTAGGTACCTTTGTTGATATCAGTGAACAAAAAATGGCCGAGCAAACATTGGCTCATGCCAAAGCATTAGCAGAAGAAGCGGTTAAAGCTAAATCAAATTTCTTAGCCAATATGTCGCATGAAATACGCACACCAATGAACGCTATTATTGGTATGTCGGCGTTAGCATTGAAAACCGATTTAACACCCGAACAAAAAAATCATATTGCCAAGGTCAATCTCGCAGCAGAATCTTTGCTAGGTATCGTTAATGATATTTTAGACTTTTCAAAAATTGAAGCCAATAAACTCGACATTGAATCTATCCCGTTTTGCTTAGATGATATACTTGATAACCTCAGTATGATGTTAGTCGATAAGCTGAACGAGACACAAACTGAGTTGATTTTTGATGTTGAAAATACCGTCCCCATTAACCTTATTGGTGACCCACTGCGCCTGAGCCAAATATTAACTAACCTTGGCAGTAATGCCGCTAAGTTCACCGAACAAGGGCAAATAAAAATTCACGTTTCATGCCTCAATAAGCGTGACGATAACGTCACCTTAAAATTCTCTATTTGTGACACCGGCATAGGGATGAGTGCGCAGCAACAAAAAAAATTGTTTCAATCCTTCAGTCAGGCAGACGCCTCAACAACACGAAAATATGGCGGAACCGGTTTAGGATTAGCGATTTGCAAGCGCCTTGTTGAATTATTGGGTGGTGAAATATGGTTAGAAAGCGAAGAAGATAAGGGCAGTCAATTTCATTTTACCCTTAGCTACCAAAGCCAGTCATCGGAAGAGATAAAAGCTAAAAAAACTAATTTAACCTCAGTTGAAGGTTTAACCATCGCTTTAATCACCGACAATAAAATCTATAAAACTATTTTACAGCGGATGTTAACGTCTTCGGGCTTTATCGTCGAAAATTTTAACTCTGTCGCCGAAGCGCTGCCAGAGCTAAAAAACAAGAACAAGGTTTTTGATGTCATAATATTCGACCTGATCAATTGCAGTGACAATCAACACTGTAACGACTTGGGCTTAATACTCGCTGCTAGCATAGGTTTGCCGATATTACATATTCTCCCTAACAAGCAAAAAATGTCGGAGCTTGCACTTAAAGGTAATGAGCAATACTCCACACTTTGTAAACCCATAACCTCGTCTAATTTACTCGACAGTTTATTGCTAGCTTTGGCTCAGGAAAACCTGCGTAGTGAGCCATATAATGCTTCCCTGCGTGAAGTCCCCTTGGCCATAAATACACTTCAGGGTGCAAGAATATTACTGGTAGAAGATAATGAAATAAATCAAGAATTAGCGACTGAGTTATTAACGCATCATGGTATTGAAGTGGTGGTCTCCAATAACGGCCAAGAAGCCATAGACCGCCTTAACCATCAACACTTTGACTGTGTGTTGATGGACTGCCAAATGCCCATTAAAGACGGCTACACCACCACACGAGAATTACGTCAAGACCCACGATTTATCGATTTACCTATCATAGCGATGACCGCTAATGTCATGGCGGGCGATCGTCAAAAAGCCTTAGACTCAGGCATGAATGAACATATTGGCAAACCCATCAATACCGATGAACTATTTGTCAAATTGACAAAGTGGGTGAGACCCAAGAGTACAAATAATACAAATAATGCCAATACGTTAGATAAAATAGCGAGGACAACAGACGATAGAGCTCAGCCATTAGCTGATAAAAATCAGCAAATGGCTATTCCTGAACTCGACGGCATCGACATAAAAGCAGGTTTAGCGATAGCGCAAAATAATCACGACTTGTATCTACGCTTATTGCTTAAATTTAAAACTAACTATGCAAATGCTATGGCACCCATTTCCGTGGCATTAAACAACCATGACTTTGCTCAAATAGAATTACTGGCACATACCTTAAAAGGTGTCGCTGGCAATATTGGCGCAACAGCACTTTACGCGCTTTGCCAGCAGCTAGAAAACAACGCTATCCAGCGTGATATAAAACCACTACTGTTAACACAGTGCCAAGATGAACTTAGTCGTATTGAACTTGCGCTAGCACAGCTAGAGCATCAAGAGCCTGCTGATATAAAGTTCAATGTGTCAGCCTGCAAAGCACTTATGGCGCAATTGATTATTGATGTAGAACATTGTGATGTTGCCGCTATTGATAGCATTCATACCTTGCTAGCAATGAGCCAACAGCAAAGCTATCACCAAGCACTAAAAGACATTAGGGCAAAAATTGAAGTTTATGAATTTGACGATGCGGCCGAACTACTGAAGGACATTAATATTTATTCATAAACTAATCAACCAACAACATAAAAGACACAGCAGACATAACTCATTGAATTTTAAGTACTGTCAGTAAGTTGTCGGGTAAAAGTCGTAGTAAAAATTTATCTAGTAATGAATAATTCAATCCGAACAGTTACAAGGAGAAGTAAATGATGGTTCGAAAGTTAAGACTTAAACGAGCATGGTCTCAAGAGCAACTAGCCCAGTTCAGTGGCTTAAATATAAGCACTATCCAACGCATTGAACGAGGCCAAAAAGCAGGCTTGGAATCACTAAAATCTCTTGCTGCTGTTTTTGAAATTGAACTTGATGAATTGCTGGAGAAAGAAAATATGAATAGCTCAGACAACTATAGCGCAGAAGAAAGTCGTATTATCGATCATGTTAGAGACATTAAAGGATTTTACAGTCACCTGATTAATTATACGGTGATAATTCTCGCTTTATTTTTAGTTAATTTTTTAACTAGCCCTGGGTATTATTGGGCTTGGTGGGCGGCGTTTGGCTGGGGTGTAGGGCTAATATCTCACGGCATTAGTGTCTTTGAGCTATATAGCTTTTTTGGTGCTAATTGGGAAAAGAAACAAATTGAAAAAAGGCTAGGTAAAAAACTCTAACCCCCCCTAAAAATCAAGTAATAACCGTTTCGTTTGTGAACTTGTTGTGCGCAGAAATTTGGCTTATAAAAATTTTCCGTAGGTCTTGTGTTTTATCTTAAGTATACAAAATATGATCTGATATCTGTTATTTAATCGCTATCATGAGCAAGCGATTAAGCTGAATTGTAGCTTAGGCCAATTCAGCTTAATTGCTTAACAGCCATACGATTTAAGCCAATAGAGCCAAATCCTATGACTTAACTGTTATTGATTTATAGACTAATTAGCTTTTATTAGTCAGTGATCAAACTCGGAGTTTATACCAAATTTATCACTAAAAATCAGCCGCGACTTCAAACACTAGCTTGGTCTCATTAATGGGATGACAAAATGACAAATACTCGGCATGTAAATGTAAGCGATTTGCTTTTAAACCATAATGGTCATCGCCAACGATTGGCATATTCAAGCCCATTTTATGAGCACAATGCACTCTAAGTTGATGCGTTCGCCCAGTTTTAGGGAACAAGTGCAGTCGTGTGGTGTTATTTTTTCGTTCAAGTACTCGCCATGTGGTTAGCGCGTGTTTGCCGTGTTGATAACAAACCATTTGCCGTGGTTTATCATCAAAATCTAAGGTCAGTGGTAAGTCAATACTGCCACTTTCTGCAACAATATTTCCATCAACCAAAGCGACATAGCGTTTTTCTATGGTGCGTTCAATAAACTGTTTTTGCAGCGCTTTATGGGCTACTTTATTAAGAGCAATAATTAACAAACCTGAGGTCGACATATCTAAACGATGGACAATAATTGGCCCAGAGGCCTGTGGGAATTGACTTTTAATACGTGAATAAACCGAGTCTTCAATGTTTCTCCCTGGCACTGACAAAAATTCGGCCGGCTTATTAACCACTAACATATCTGCGTCTTGATAAACAATGGCTAGATCTTTACCCAGTGCAGGGTTGATCAGCAGCGGATTATCATCAACTTGTAAACCTTGCAGCATATGGGTCAGAATGGGCTGACATTTACTGTAACAAGACGGATAATAATTTTTGTGTTGTCTAATAGCCGATTTTGGCGCAGCGCCCCACCAAAACTCAGCCATAGCGAGTGGTTTTAAGTTATGTTGATAAGCATATTGTAATAGTTTAGGCCCAGCGCAATCACCCGCGCCAGCCGGTGGAGTATGATCAGGTAGCTCAGCAAAAATGGCATTTAAGTCTTTAGCCTCGCCCTTAGCATTGAGAAATTGGTACTGAGCAAAAAGTTTTTTCTGTAAATTTTTCGAGCGTGATTTTCTCAGTTTTTTTAACTTGTTAATTTCACTGGTAATACTCGCTAATGCTTGCTGCAATAAGTCGAGTTGGTCTTGCCAAGATTGCTTTAGCGCTTGCAGTTGCTTTTTTTCTTGAATGCTTTGCCCAGCTAAATTTGCTTTTAACTGTTCAAAGTCGTGCTCCGCGAGTCGATCAATAGCTTCGCTGCGTTGTTGTTTTCTTTGCAGACGACTCGCTACCATTAAACTTTGCTGCGCTATTAACTCTTGCTGATAACTTGCTGTTGCCGCGCTCAGTTGGTTATTAATAACACTCAGCGGCTCGCTATGCGCTAACTGCTCAATTTCGGCATTAATATTATTGATAATACGATTTTCTGCCAAAAAGGCAGCGTCTTGCCATTGCATATTAGACACCGCGGGCACAAAGTTAATATCCGCCGTGTTGTCCTCAAGTTGCCCAGAATAAGCACTTAAAAAGCCTAACTCTTGCTGGTTGTTTTGCACAACCAACACACCAAACATTTTTCCAGCATTGGTTTTATGTGATTCAACTGACGCATTTAATACTGTTTTCTCCAGCCATTGTGGCAGCATTTCAAGCTGTTGCTGTAACTGCTCAACGGCTTTGACTGCTAACGGTTGTGGTTGGTAATAAAAGGGGAAAGTAAACTTTTCTGGCAGCGTTATAGAGTCAACAGCTTGGGAGAATAACGTAAAGCAAGGGGCAAGATTTGTCATGGCAATATAATGATTAAATGTTCAATAAGGCAATTAGTCAAGATAATAACATAATCATCATTATCTCACTAAATAACCTGATCTGGCGTAATCTTGATAAATTGATGTTAAAGACCATGCAGCGGATGCTCAAGCTCGATATACTAAAGCCTAGCCAGCATTTATAGCGATAAATGCTGGCTAAATCACTACCGACGCCGCCATAAAAAATTGACCTGTGGCAAAGAATTTTTTAAGTAAAAGCCTAAACACTAAAAACGACTACTTTAACGGCTATCGCAGCCATTAACTTGCAACCAATAGGTTTAACCTAAAAGGCTAAAACTCTTGCCATTACACACAACAAACTGTTTTGATGATAGTGAGATAGTTGTTGTGTTTGTGCTGGGTTTTATTGTTTTGTCTATAAGCTGCCTGCAGCGCTGATATAGGCTAACTTGTGCTGTTATAACTTAGCTTTAACTTAGCAATAATTTAGCTATAAATGAGCTCTAACCGATTACTGAGCACTAAGTACGAGTAGTACTTTTAGCAATATCACCCTAGCGAACAGTTGGCATAATTAACTGCTGTTATTTAATTTTTGCCACACCCGCCACTTCTATAACCGTTTTTGCCTCTGCCCGTTCAATAACTTTTACTATAGTCGTTTGAATAGTTTCGTCTTTTCTGATGTCACTTTTGCTAGAAAAACGTTCTTCCTGAGCATCAGCACCGGCTTCTAACATAAAACTAACCACTACTTGTGTTGCACAATCTTCAGCTTCGCCAAAATATGCCAAGGTAATTTGAGGGTAGCCCTGAAAACCTGCCTTAACTTTTTTTGCTATACGTTTTGTTGATTTATCTAAATTCATAATATCTATCCAGAGGAAGTATATGCCCAATTAATGGACTGATTATGTTGACTAAAATATGCTACGAAATGAAAATAAGCTAGCAATTAACTAGTTCGCTTGAGTTGTTTGCTAGTTTGCATTACTTTTCAGCCATTGACTAATGATGTTTGTAATATAGTTAATTGATGTTTATCGCCGACTAGTTTTGGCCACAAATTTAAATTCACGCCAATAGTTTTATATCTGCCTTATTCCAGTGCATTGTTAAGTTACTATTTCAAACGGATTTAGCCGCGAAAAAACGACAGCAAGGCAAGTTAAATAACACTACGCAGCTCTACTGAATAGTTAAATAAGTGATTTCTAAAATGGCTGAGCTGTTAATAATAAGTTAACTACTAGCCTGACTCTGTATTAGCATTCATTAAGGCTTAGAAAAACTTAACACTATGTAGATAATACTTGGCTACTTTAGAAACATAGTTTTATAATGCCATTAAATTGCACCCTCGCAATAAAAGTGTTACAAATTGTAATGTATTTAAAAAAGTATAATTATAATATTATTCTTTTTTTAAATCTTCGAAGTTATTACATGGTTGATTTTTTCGCAATAAAAAAAACTATGCAATATGGATATTGATTAAAGTTAATATTATATGAATACAGCAGTTCCGAATAATAACAAGCAGACTGATAATAGAGAGAAGTTCTCCCATTTTTTGATGTCGCAATGCTTAAACGTTAGGCGTGGGGCTTTAATCGCCGGATTGCTCTTATACCTAGCATTTTCGATTATGGATGTAGTTAAATTTCCCAGTGAAATATACCTGTTAACACTAACATCTAGACTAGTTTTAGTGATACTGCCCTTATTGTATTTAAATTTCATTTATTGGTTCAAGCCCCCGATAACGATACGTTCAAACATATTATTAATGTTGTTTATCTACTTGGTAGTGGGCTTAAATCACAGCTTGATCTATTATCTTTCTGACATAAATGGTTTTTCATTTCCTCAGCTTGGTTTAGTGCTCATTATAATGTTTGGCTGTTTACTTATGGTGCTGCCGATCAAACCTGCAGCCATAGCCACTGTGATTATTCTCGGCGTATTTACAGCGGTAAATATTCACTTAAGCCACCCATTAACCGACTTAATATTCATGCTGATAATTTTTATTGTTGTTGCATGTATTTGTCTTATGGTTAATCTAACTGGCCAAAAAACGCTCTATAAAAATTATTTATTAATCAATCGCCTTTACAACGAGTCGATCACAGACGGATTAACAAAACTCAACAACAGAAGATCATTTCAAGAACAAATAGTAAGATTAAATGCAATTGCCGTGCGTGACAATGCGGCCCTAGGTTTAATTTTTATTGATGCAGATTATTTTAAAATAGTTAACGACTCTTGCGGACATAGCATGGGTGATGAGGTTTTAAAAAAGCTAGCTCGCGTCATAAAGAACAAATGTCGTCGTACTGAAGACATTGGCTTTCGCATAGGCGGCGATGAATTTGCAGTGATTCTTTATGGGGTAAATAGAGCAAAACTTGAAGAGACCTGTTTAGAAATAGTCACAGATGTGGCAAGTCTTAATTTAAATCATAATGACAAGGCAATTAAAGTGTCTGTCTCTATCGGCGCCATTCTAAAATCGGGCAACACTAAAATTTCTAGTGATAAACTGGTTAAAATAGCTGACGAATATTTATATGAAGCAAAAGAAAATGGCAGAAACCAACACTGTTTAAAAACTATTTAACCACTGTTCCATAGTCGTTACTGATCCTTAGTATTGAGTGTTTGGTGCTTAATTAATTTTTTAATGCTGTAATATTTTAGGGCTTAATGAATAACTTTTTAGGTCGCTAGATAACCTATCATTGTAACCTAAGTATTTACTTAGCTACCCAAAGTAAAACCGTCTTTAAGCTATACTAGCATCATTAAGCCTTAGATTTTTCTGCATCAACGCTGCTTGTATTGTGTTGGGCAGTAACCTCTTGTTACATCGTCACTTCGAAGTTGCAGGTGTTTTGTCGCACGACCACCCACCCTTTTACGCCATAACCTAAAGCTTTTTGGCTTTAAGTGACTACGCATAAATTTGATTACTTCGGGCTCTCGTAAGTTGAACTGATGCTCTATCGCTTCAAAGGGAGTTCGGTCTTCCCAGGCCATTTCTATAATTCTTGATTCTTCGTCCATCAAAAATGCCATAAAAGCTATCCTAACATTGGTCAATAAGTTTTCTAGCTATACGGATAACAGATAAGAAAAGACCAATTCCCCGTTAGTTATTTTGCCTGTTCTACGTTGGCATAAAGCCTAAGCGATACTGGTTGCGACTGTTTTTGCATTCACTCATATAAATTCACTCAGATGAACTTAAGATAATTTATCACTTTAGTGTTACCCATTGCTTTCAATATTAAAATAAATCAATGTGATAGGTGAAAAACAATAAAAGTACAGAGTGAAAATAAAGGTTAATCGCTCGCTTAACGGTTGGCGGACTGAAGTCCGACCTACAAAAAAATCGCCCAACGCTATATGATTACCCGCAGCTTCTATGGGGCTTAAATGTAGGTTGGACTTTAGTCCATCAGGTTAAATGAAATTTAACTTTTTTTGGTATTGAAATTATTTAACAGAATAATATTCGCTGCAAAATTTGGTTAACCCATGACATTAATTGTCCGTTTAACGGTTGACGGACTAAAGTCCGACCTACAAAAAATGGTGTTCCATTGCGTTAATTGCCCGCTTAACGGTTGACGGACTAAAGTCCGACCTACAAAAAAATTGTGCTCCATTGCGTTAATTGCCCGCTTAACGGTTGACGGACTAAAGTCCGACCTACAAAGAAATTATGTTCCATTGCGTTAATTGCCCGCTTAACGGTTGACGGACTAAAGTCCGACCTACAAAAAAATTGTGTTCCATCACGTTAATTGCCCGTTTAACGGTTGACGGACTAAAGTCCGACCTACAAAGATCGTCAAACGGTGTTGTGGAAAAAAGCGTTTAATTTACGCTACAACTGCCTTGAAAAACACCGCTACTAAGTATATCTATAACTTGTCTAAATCATTTAGTAACTCGGCCGCTTTTTCTCTGATGGCAATTTTTTGCGCTGGATCAACTTTATCCCAGTTACGAATAGGGAAGCTCATGCGATGGTTTGCGGCAAACTTGTCATAGTTTTGGTCGATAAAGTTCCAATATAAACTATTTAATGGGCAAGCATTTGAGCTGACTTTTTCTTTCACTTTATAATGACAGTTTTTACAATAGTCACTCATTTTATTGACATAATTACCGCTTGCCGCATAAGGTTTTGTTGCTATCCAACCACCGTCAGCAAAAAGCGCCATACTGCGAGTATTGGGTAGCTCTACCCATTCAATCGCGTCTATGTAGATGCCTAAATACCAGTCATCAACTTGGCTAGGTGATATGCCGGCTAACAAAGCAAAATTCCCTGTGATCATTAAGCGTTGAATATGGTGGGCATAAGCATGCTCCAGTGATTGTGATATCGCGCTTTTTAAACACTGCATTTTAGTGTCCGCATTCCAGAAAAAAGCAGGTAAGTTGCGCTTAGCACCTAAAAAATTCTGCTCTGCGTAGTTCGGCATATTAACCCAATACATGCCTCTGACATATTCGCGCCAGCCTAGAATTTGCCGAACAAAACCTTCAATTTGCGCCAGCGTGATCTTACCCTCAGAGTCTTGATAAGCGATAAGCGCGGTGTTAATTACCTCCATGGGGCTGAGCATTTTACAGTTAAGTGAAAAGCTTAGCCGCGAGTGATATAAACTCCAAGCGTAGGGCGAAGCTACCGTCATTGCATCCTGAAAATTGCCAAAATTAGCCAGCTGATGTTGACAAAAATAATCCAGTAACACTAAGGACTGTTGCCGATTAATGGGGTAAGCCACATTGGCCGACTCATGCCCTATGGTATTAATATTATGCTGTTTTATACGCTGTAGGTATTCCTCTGCTGAGTTGTCAAATACCAAAGGCTTGGGGATAAGTTTGAGATCAGCTTGCTTAAATGATTGACGATTATTAGCGTCAAAATTCCATGCACCACCTGCTGGCTTTAAGCCCGCCATCAAAATAGAAAAACGCTTACGCATCAGGCGATAAAAGTTCTCCATTCTTACGTGCGTTGCCGCTTTAAAATGACTAGGTAACTCATCAAAGGGCAGTAAAAAATGTTCACTGTCAACTTCAACCACAGGTAAAGCTAACTGCGCTGACATGCCAGCTAATTGCGCCCGTAAACGGTATTCGTCAGGCCGTTGAAAGCTAAAGCTTTGACAAGCATAACGTGCAACTAATGCTTTTATCAGCTGTGGAAGATCTTGATATGCTGCACTGTCATCTAAGGTCAGGTAACAAACCCGATGGCCTTTACTTTCAAGGTCTTGAGCAAAATTAGCCATAGCAGCAAAAAATGCACTTATTTTTTGCACATGGTGTTTGGTATAGTTTGCCTCTTGGTGAAGCTCAGCGATGACATAAACTACATCAGCGTCGATATGTTCAAACCAAGTGTGCATGGGGTTGAGTTGATCACCCAATATAAGCCTGAGATGTTTTGCCGTCATGAATTTACCTTACCTTTATTTGAACCCTGGCTAGAGCCAAGCTTTAGCGCTTTACTTTACTTTGCTTAATTTAAGTTTAGCTCTTTTTTTTGACTCTCGATTGAGCGCTATCAAGTGCACTATTAATCGTGTTTTTATTGCGCCGACATCGCTCTGAGCAATACAACACATGCGCCCAATTGGCTTGCCATTTTTTGCGCCATAGAAAATCTTTTTTACAAGTGAGACAATTTTTATGGGCTAAGAATAATTTTTTATGCATCGTTGATTATATTAACTTTTCTAATGGTTTAGGCTTGCTTGCTTTCTTCGGTTTTTTAGTCGCTCGAACATGCTTAGCGACAATGCGCTGACTTTCTTTTTTACTGTCAAATCGTTTTCTAAAACCCCAGAGTAAATCGCGGGCAATCTTCCCTGTTTCATTGATATCGACCATAGGTAAAGGATAAGTCTCGCCTAATTGACATTGATAAAGCTGCTGCTCCATTGGCGATAATTGCCAAGGGGTATGAATAATTTCATTCGGCAACTCTGATAGTTGTGGCAACCATGTTCTAATAAATAGGCCATCTTTATCTTTTTCCAATGACTGTTTCACTGGATTATAAACCCGAATGATATTAGTGCCGGTTACCCCTGACTGCATTTGAAATTGTGGATAGTGAATGCCTGGTTCAAAATCGAGAAATAGTTTCGCTAAATACCTCACGCCTAAACGCCAATCTAGCAGTAAATGATGACATAGAAAGCTGACTAGCATGGCGCGCATGCGAAAGTTGATATAACCGGTTTTTATTAAACAAAGCATGCAAGCATCAACTAACGGATAGCCTGTTTGCGCCGTCTTCCATTTATTTAATCGCGTTTCAATACTCAAACCACAATGAAGTTCAGGATAGCTAAAATCACTGTAAGCTCGATTTACCGGACGCCACTGCATTTGATGTTCGCTTTCAAATTTTTGTATAAAATGGCAATGCCAATGCAGGCGAGATGCCAGTGCATCTATCGGTCTTTTCCAACCGCTTTGAGGTCTTTTCGTTAAAATGGTTTGATAGAACTGCCTTAAGCTTATATTGCCCCAAGCTAAATAAGGCGATAACCGTGAACAACTTTTACGACTTGCCTGCGGTTTGGATATGTCAAAATGATAGTTTTTACCTCGGCTATTCAAAAATGACTGCAGCATTTTTTGCGCCCAAAGCTCACCACCTTTTAACATGAACTCGTCAGGTGTTGACCAGGATACAGGTAAAATAAACTCAGGTAACTGCTCTAAACATTGTTTATTGACCAGTGTGTTACAAGATAGCGCTGGCTGACATAACTCAGCTTTCATGATCTTACGCCAATCTTTGTCCCAGTTATTTCTATTTTTTTTACCGCGACTTACCGCGCCTGAAGCACTTTCATGCCAAACAATGTTGTGTGCTTTACACCATTTGTTAACCGCTTTATCGCGCTCAAAAGTAGACAACAAGCCGACTTCTTCATGGCTAAATAAACCGGTAATGTTAAAACGCTGCTGAATTTCATTAAGGCCGGCAAGCGCATCACCAAAATAAACATAAACCTGGGCATTAAAAGCGCTGAGCTGGGCGTTAATATCTTCAATTGATTGCCAAATAAAACGCCAATGTCGTTCGTCGTAATGAGGGTCTGCGATTAATAAAGGCTCAAAAACGTAATACAGCAGTGTTAAACCCGACTGAATGGATTCGCTCAACGGCTGATGATCGCTCAGTCGCAGGTCACGCTTTAACCAAACAATATTGACCGCGCTATCTGGCAGACTATTAGTTACCAAGTTATTAGTTGCCACGAGATCAGTTGCCATTCTAGTTTACTGTAGCACCGGCCAATCTGAAGCATCTACGGAGTCTAATGCTTGATTGGCTTGAGTACTTTGCTGACTTTCGTCTATCCATTTAGCTTGGTAATCACCATTAGGGTCATAAAGTGTGGTTTGTTTCTCAATATTGAAATGTCTGCCGCCTCTAGGGTCAACACCTACGCCGGCGATGTATTGCCAATTACCCCAATTAACCGCAGCGTCGTAATCAATTAACTGCTCTTCAAACCAGGCAGCACCATAGCGCCAATCAACACTGAGTTCATTCACTAGGCAACTGGCGACAATTTGACGTCCTCGGTTACTTAAATAGCCGGTTTGTCTTAACTCATGCATAAAGGCATTAACCAAGGGATAAGGGGTATTGCCTAAGCACCATTTATTAAAGCGTTCAGGATAGAATGTTGTTAGGGGTGGATTTTTAGCTAGGCCTTTAAATTGGTAGGTTTTAGCGCCAACCTTACCATGTACCCATTGATAGTACTCTCGCCACAGTAATTCTAAATACAGGCATTCGGTGGAACTGTTTTTGCCCTGCTGCTGTTCAAAATCAGTCAGGTAATTCATCACTTGGCGCACAGAAATACAGCCAGCATTTAACCACGGCGATAGCTTGCTGCTATTTCCCCAACCGTCTAAATTATTTCTAACTTGCTTATACTCTGCGGGGGAATTTGATGAAAAATATTGCCTAAGATGCTTTAAGCCCTGTTGTTCACCCCCTTCAAACTTAAAGCCCTGCTTGGCCTTTATAGCACTTACACTAGGGAGCCATTCAGGCTTAAAACGAGTTGGCGCTGGTAGGGTGTCAAACATGCTAGGCAGTGATTGCACAGTTGGCACTGGCTTGGAAATAATGACTTCAGCCATTTTTTTGCGAAATTTAGAATAACTGACCGGCAATTGCTCTAGCTCAAAAGGCAAAGCGTTTTCGGTAAATAAAGTAAATTGGTCTACCAGATTAATGGTCAGTTCAGGCAGGCGCTCATTAAGCTGAGTAATAAGCCTATTTTCATAAGTGCCGGGTAATTTCGTGGTGATTACATCAGTAATTTGATAGTTTTCACAGAGCCGAGTTAAGGTCGATAAGGTATCGCCATAAACAATATACAGCTCTTGTCTAAGCTTTAATAAGCTCTCGTTAAAATCATCTAAACAGCCTTGTAAAAATTGCCACCTGATATCACCTAACGGTTTTGACTGAAAATTATTTACTTCAAAGCACTGTTTATCAACAACATATACACAAAGCAGACGATCACTTTTACTGGCTAAGTTAAGCGCGGCGTTGTCATTGATACGAAGATCTTTATTCACCCAGTATAAGGTACGTTTCATGAATATAATTCAATTAGTTAAAAAAAATTATACGCATAAAGCTAGCGCTTAGATCAAAATAATTCGATTATCGCCGGCTTTAACTTGCCGCCATTGAATTAAGCGCTGCAATGGCGGTAAGTTAACTATCAAACAAGCGGATCAAAAGCCAACTCAAGCCTTCAACAACCGCATTGTTATTAAGCCTGTATTCCTGTTGTTAACAGGAATACTCACCCGACTTCAAGATACAGCTTTATGACTTATCAGGTGTTTCAGCGGTGGCTGATTTTACCTTATGATAATGTTTGATCAGATTCCAAGTAGAGCTGTCGTGATCGGGATTGTTTTTGTCACGGTGTAGATCTTGTTCAATTTTATTAGCTAAACCTTTGCCTAATTCGACTCCCCACTGATCAAACGAACATATTTGTAAGAGAATCCCTTGGACAAATATTTTATGTTCATAAAGTGCGATTAAGCTGCCTAATGAACGGGGTGAAATACGGTTCATTAATATAGTGTTAGAGGGGCGATTGCCTTTATGTACCTTATGTGGCGCAACTTTATTAATATACTCATCTGTCCTGCCTTTGGCTTTTAAGTCATCTCTAACTTGTTGTTCATCTACTCCTTGCATTAATGCTTGAGTTTGAGCAAAAAAGTTCGCCATCAGTGTTTCATGATGTCCCTCAATAGGGGTATTACTTTCAATTGAACCAATAAAATCAGCCGGCACGACATTATTGCTTTGATGCAAATATTGATAAAAGGCATGTTGGCCATTAATGCCTAATTCGCCCCAAATTGACGGCACAGTTGAATAGCTAATGGTTTCGCCATGCCAGTTAACTGATTTTCCATTACTTTCCATTTCTGCTTGTTGCAAATACGCAGATAACATATGTAAGGATTGATCATAAGGTAAAATAGCCTGTGATTGTGAACCTAGAAAAGTACAATTCCAGACGCTGAGTAAAGCTAAAATCACTGGCGCGTTATGCTCAAGTTCAGTCTGACAAAAGTGCTGATCCATTTCATGGGCACCTTCTAATAATTCAATAAACTTATCGAAACCTAAGTCTAAAGCTATTGGCAAGCCTATGGCTGACCATAATGAAAATCGACCGCCAACCCAATCCCACATCTCGAATATATTATCGGCTTCAACACCAAATTTCATCGCGTTTTCTTTATTGGTGGTCACAGCGACAAAATGCTGAGCAACAGCACTTTTATCAAATGAAGCAGAGGTTAACCAGTTCAGCGCCGTTTTAGCATTGATCATGGTTTCTGTGGTGGTAAAGGTTTTGCTAGAAACAATAAACAGAACTTTCTCTGGATTTAATGGCTTCAATACATCAGCAATTTGGGTGCCATCTACGTTAGAGACATAGTGAACATTGATACTGTCATCACTATATTTTTTTAATGCCTCAGTAACAGTTTGAGGGCCTAAGTTAGAGCCACCCACACCAATATTAACCACGTCAGTAATACGCTTGCCAGAATATCCTTTCCATCTTCCTTGACGCACTTGTTCGGTAAAGGCTTGCATTTTATCTAATGATTTTGCAACGCATTCATTGATGTTTTCGCCATCAAGAAATATGGGCGTTTTTTGCTGATCACGCAGGGCGGTATGCAAAACAGCTCTATCTTCTGTGCCATTAATACGCTCGCCTTTGAACATTTTGTCTCGCCAAGCCTCTACATCGCATGCTTTTGCGAGTGAAATTAACAGTGAGCGAGTTTCTTCTGTGATCAAGTTTTTAGAATAATCTAATAGCATAGAAGGTAATAACAGAGAAAATTTATCAAATCGTTGTTTGTCTTCATTGAAAAAGTCGTTCATATGAGACTTTTTCATTTGTTGTGCATGAAGCGTTAGCTTTTTCCAACTGGCAAGGGAAGTTCTAGATTCCATATTTATTCTCGGATATTTGATAAAAAAACAATTAAAGCGCTAGCGCTTTAATTGACGGCAAGGCAGCAAATGCGCCCATTTTTTGACAAGTTAAGGCACCACATTTACTGGCGAATAGTACCGCTGATGACACAAGCGTTTGGTTTTCTAATAAATTAAATAAACACGCTTGATTAATATCGGCATCTTGAGAGAGAGCAAATAAGAAGCTAGCAATAAAACTGTCACCGGCAGCGGTGGTATCTAGCGCGGTTATTTTAGGCACAGCAATCATCAGTGAGTAGCTGGCACAAGTTACTTGCACCTCGTTAGGGCCATCAGTAATAACGATCAGCTTAACGCCTAGCGTTAATAAGAAGCTAACATAGCCTGATATATCAACATTTTTAATGGCCGCTAAATAGCTGGCTTCATCTTTACTTAATTTTACAATGTCACTTTCATTGAGACAGGCTTCTACGCGAGCAGGTAATAAACTTAAATCAGCCCAAAGTTGCTGACGTAAATTAACATCAAAGCTAATTAATACCTTGTTCGACTTAGCGCGCTTTAAGGCATAAAGCGTATTATCATGGTTTTGTTCATTGGTGAGGGTATTTGAGCAATAATGAAAAACAGCAATATCTTGCCAGTTTATTTTATCAACCTGGCTTTTTTCATAATACATATCTGCCGTATCGTTACGATAGAAATTAAAAGCACGTTCGCCACACTTATCTAAGGTCACCAACACTATGGCTGTATTGGCATTTTCTACGGTATTTACGTAGCTTGTATTCACCCCTTGATCTTGTAATTGCTGCATTAACATAGTACCAAAATCATCGCTACTGATACCGCCGGCAAAATAACTATTTCCGCCTAATTTAGCATAGGCTACAGCGACATTTGCCGGTGCACCGCCCGCTAACGGAGTGTAACTTGGGTTATGAGCTGAGCTTGGTAAAAAATCAACCAACACTTCGCCATAACTGAGTAAAGAAAGCATAAAATCACCTTTGAATAAAAAAGCCCATATAAAATGGGCTTGTTATTATTTGTACTATTAGTTTAAAAAGTTATAGATTAAAAATCGTATTTAAGCGTCAGAGTTGCTGAACGACCTTGAATAGATCTTGCGCGTATAATAGTTTTAGCCGTTGCCGCTGTTGCATCTTCTGCTTCAGTAATACCAACAGTTTCAAATAAGTTGTTAATGTTTAAAGAAACACTTAATGAATCTGAAAGGTTATATTGAGCAAAGGCGTTAGTTTGAACATAGCCGTCTAATATAAGTGCGTTAGGGTCAGTTTGGTCAAAGTTATCTTGAGCAAATGAATCAGTAGTACCAATTAAGTTAATACCCGCAGAACCTTGGTTAAAGTTGTAACGACCTGTTATTGAGTAAACAACATCAGCTTGTCTTCTTGGTGTGTTGCCAACTACATCTGGATTAATGACATCTTTAGTTATTTCAGAATCAGTCCACGTTAAGTTAGCACGTAAATCAAAATCACCAATGTAGTATGTAGATTCTATTTCAATACCTTTTGACTCATATTCACGGTCAAAAAATTGTTGGCTAGTGGCTTCAAAGTTTTGCTCTTGAGTTTGTGCAAAGAAAGCCGTTGCAAAGACAGATATTTCATCTTGACGGAATTTAACACCAAGTTCTAACTGATCAACTTCATCATAGATGTCTTCATCTTTGGCAACACCAGCAGCATCTATTTTACCAAAAGCTAAGCGGTCAGCATTAGCTGTAGCGCCTCTACTGATACGAGCAAATGCGGCTACATCATCATTGATTTTGATGTTACCACCTAGTGAATAAGACACGTAGTTCCAATCGTAATTTACGTTGTTAGCTGAAGCGTTATCAACATTTGAAACGCTGGTTTCGATTTGATGTATAGTACCGTCACCGTTCATGTCAACTGCAGATTGAGCTGCACCTGAGAAAGAACCTGTTGCAGAACCACTATCAAAACGAACACTACCGTCAATATTTATGTTATCAAAGCTTGTGCTAAACGCAGCATAAGGCGCTGTAACTTCATATTGTAAATCGTAATTACGTGTACAACAGTTGCCCCATGCAGGTACACCATAAGCAATTACACCATTTTGAGAAAATTCTGTACCGTCAGCGGCAGTTACATCAACAAGTGCGGCATCTTGGCCTTTTACTTCATATAAGTAAGAGTTCCATAACCATGATTGTTGAATAGTTTGAGACGAGTTATATAAACCAACAGTAAAGGTAGAGTCGTTAATCGTTTTTGTTAATTTGAAATCGTTAACCATAAAATCAAGATTAGTCATTTCAACATCAAACGAGTGAATACGCATAAGGTTATCAGCCGTATAAGCATTACCTGCTTGTGGACCATTTGCGTAAGTTAATGTTGCACCAGCACCCGCTATACTGTCAGCTAAGCCTTGGCTTCCTTGAATACTTTCAGGGAATGGGCCAGTAAAGCTACCTTTAGTGCGAGAAATTCTCATTCTGTTTTCAACAGACCAGTCATTGCCTAAATCAAATGCGGCTTCAAAACCAAAAGAATCCACTTTAGGGCTCATGCCATTACGCATGTCAGCAAGACGGCCATTACCAGCACCATCTGTTGTGATCATTGAAGTATGGTAAGGGGTATGAGGAGTGCCAGTAGAGGCGTCAAAACCTTCAACTGAAGAACCGTCAGCGTGAACAGGCATAGGTAAATATGCTGTAGTTGTATCATCTAAGTGTTTAAAATAAAGTCTAACGTAACCATCGCTAAATTCTTTAGTGATGTTCGCTTTAATTTGACCACCTTTGTTACCCGTATAACCAGTATCACGTACGCCTTCACCTTGACGGTAGAAGCCACCAAGATGGAAATAGGTTGAGTCGTTAATCTCGCCGCCAAATTGAAAATCTGTACGAGTAGAGTCGTGATCTAAACCGAATGTTGTCGCTACGCTACCACCTTCAGCTTCACCCGTTTTACTAACGATATTAATGATGCCGCCAGGAGCATTTGTAGCCAATGTTGATGCAGAGCCACCACGAATAGCATCAATAGTTGCCATTGTAGAATCTATGCGTAAGAAAATATCTGTGTTACCAAAAGCGATATCACCAAATTGTAGAATGGGTAAACCGTCTTCTTGAATTTGCATGAATTTAGCACCGCCCGCGGCTACAGGAAGACCACGTACTGCAAGGTTAGCGTTACCGTCACCGCCTGATGCTTCTGCACGAACACCTGGGATGTTTCTGAATGCTTCAGCACTGCTTCGTGGTGACGCTATTTCAATTTGATCTGCAGAGATGCTACTGACCGAGACACTTGATTCCATAACCGTTGTGCCTTTACCAACAGAGCCAGTAACGACGATTCGCTCAAAATCAATACCTTTCTTTTTTACTTCTTCTGTCACGTTTGTTTCTGCTGCGCTTAAGCTAGAGCATATAGCCATAGCTAATGCGCTTACGATAAATTTCTTATGAATAGCTTTTTTCATTGTCTCACCCCGTGTTCTGTTAATTTATTGTATTAATATTTTTATAGTTAATCGAAGTTGTTTACTATTAAAACAATCAACTTAATCGATTAAGTTGATTATTGTTAAAAATATAAATATTAGCAAGTCTTTTTTTTGTACAATAGGTTTTATTGAATTAATTACATGATAAATATAATTAATTAATTTTGTATATGTTGAGTAGGATCCACTTTTAGATTGTAGATTGCCGCGACAAACAGTAAGCCGGCGAAGCATGTTGCCAAATAAAATCCATAAGAAACATGGCCAAACAGATCACTCACAATCCCCATAAGTAAAGGAGATATAGCCGCTGATACCGCCGTGAAGAATAAGATCACCCCCGCGACTGCACCATGCTTTGACTTTTTAAAGCAACTAATACCTTTAGAGTTTAAGGTTGGGTAAATCACTGACATAAATAAACCTGACAAGGGTAATAATACAACGGCGACGTCAACCCCCATTAAAGCAGTACCTAAATAGCAAAGAAATACCGCTAATGAAAACCAAAACATCACTTTTTGCCAGCTAAAGTGCTTAAGCATCCAAACCCCTAAAAATCGCCCACTTGCCCGTAAGACAAAGAAAATAGTTAAGGCATAAGTCGCTAACCAAACAAGAGAACCTGTGTAGTCAGCAAGCAGTGTTGGCATCCAAACGTATATAGCCACTTCAGTAGCGACATAAAGCGCAATGGCTAATGAAAACCCTAAAGCATAAGGGTCTTTCATTAATTTAAACGAGCTTTTTAAATTAATTTTTTCTGCCGCATGTTGTTTAGTCACTGGGTATTTTGTTTTCATTGCAACCAAACATAGCAAAATACAAATAACACCCGCAGCTATGTATAAATACTTCCAAGAAACACCTGAAATTAATAAGTAGCTGACAATCGCAGGGCCTACAATAGCGCCTATGCCAAAAAAGCCTTCCACTTTATTCATTGTCGCCGTATGTTCTTTACCTGACGATGATATGTCGCCAATCAGTGCCAATGCGCCCGTTTTAAACAAACCAATAGCAATACCAATTAGCGCTAGCAAAAATAAGAAGTAGTAAAAAGACTCGCCAACAGAAAACATAAAACAGGCGACAGAGAAAATCATTAAACCAATAACAATGGTTAATTTTCTGCCCCACTTATCAGCAAGATAACCCAAAAACAAACCACTAAATGCGATAAAAATCATGGGGATATAATGAAATGCACTCGCTTGTGTTAAGTTTAAATTGTAGGTTTCAATTAACTGAGGAATGATGACACCAACGGCATCTGAGGTCATTGCAAAAACAAAAAACATCATATAGGTTAAAAGCTTAATACGGGTTATCGATGCGTCCTCGATTGAAGATTTATCTACTGCTGAGCTACTCGATGGATTCATTATTTTCCCCTCTTATTATATTTATATATATTGGCTTTAGTTGCTTAATAACTAAAGTGATTTATTGATTATTTAACCTTAAAACATCTGCTGATACTTAATATTTTAAAGAAAAAGCAAAATTATTCTTGATTAAAACTGTGTTGTATATAAACATATACCTTAATCGATTAAGATTCAACTTGTACTTTAATGGTAGATTTATGAAAAATAATGTTCAGCTAATAACCTATGTTGATAGGCTAACCGGTTCTGGTGTCCAAGCACTCGATAATATTCTGCATAATCAGTTGTCAGGTTTATTTTCAGGTGTGCACTTATTACCCTTTTATTATCCAATAGATGGCAGTGATGCGGGTTTTGACCCTATTGACCACACTGAAGTTGATAGCCGACTTGGCGATTGGGAAAACGTGAAAACATTAGGAGAAAGCCATGAATTAATGGCAGATCTTATCGTAAATCATATGTCTGCTCAATCTAAAGAATTTTTAGATGTACTAGATAAAGGCAGTGATTCACCGTTTTGGGAGCTTTTCTTAACGAAAGATAAAGTTTTCCCCGCCGGCTTAAATGAAGAGCAACAAGCGAAAATATATCGTCCTAGACCTGGTAGCAGTTTTACCAATTATGTATTACCCAATAATCAATCAGCTGATTTTTGGACCACATTTACTGATAACCAAATTGATATCGATGTCACTTCAGATGTTGGACAAGCCTATTTAACGCGGATTTTAAAAACCTTTGCTGAAAATAATATTAATATTATTCGCCTTGATGCCGCTGGTTATGCGATTAAAAAGGCAGGTACTAGCTGCTTTATGCTTGAAGAAACCTTTGAGTTTATTGATCAGCTAACCAAAAAATCTAACGCACAAGGTATTGATACCTTAGTAGAAATTCATTCTTATTATCAAACCCAAATTGAAATAGCTAAACGTGTTGATCAAGTTTACGATTTTGCCTTGCCGCCGT
Organism: Colwellia sp. MB3u-4; assembly: GCF_014077065.1. NCBI lineage: Bacteria > Pseudomonadati > Pseudomonadota > Gammaproteobacteria > Alteromonadales > Colwelliaceae > Colwellia > Colwellia sp. MB3u-4. Next base: position 299,618 of record NZ_JACGVE010000075.1, read on the forward strand.
TAATTTTACACAGTATTTTTAGCCAAGACTTTAGCGCATTAATTAAGTGGCTGAACATTTCGCCTAGAAATTGCATCACGGTTTTAGACACCCACGACGGTATTGGCATTATTGATGTTGGCCCGATGAACGGCAAAAAAGGGCTGCTTGATAACGCTGAGATAGATAACTTAGTTAAAAAAATTCATCTTAATAGCGCAGGCGAAAGCCAAAAAGCCACAGGTGCAGCGGCAAGTAATGTTGATTTATATCAAGTTAATTGTACTTACTACGATGCGTTAGCGGCCAATGATTATGACTATTTATTAGCCAGAGCCATACAGTTTTTCGCACCGGGCACGCCGCAAGTTTATTATGCCGGTTTATTCGCTGAAAAAAATGATATGACCTTGTTATCTGCCACCAATGTAGGTAGAGATATAAATCGCCCTTATCTTAATAGTGAACACATTGAAAAATCACTCGAAAAACCTATCACTCAAGCTATAATTGAATTGATAAAATTACGTAATAACAGTGACGCTTTTAATGGTGAATTTACTATTGAAGGTCAGCAATCTGTATTAGAAATGGCTTGGACTAATGATAAGAGCCAAGCGACTTTATTAGTCGACTTAACCGCCAGAAAAGCGTCTATTGAGCTTAATGACAAGGGTAAAAAACGTTTTATTCTCTTAGAAAGCCTTTTGAATTAGGCTTCAAAATAGCGAGTGAAAATAAGTTATATATTGATAAATACCAGTATACTATGTCAACAATAATGACAACAAACTGAATAGATCTGCGCGATGTTTATGCACTATAATAAAATAGGGTCAACATGACAGAAAAAAAAATATGGACATTAAAAAGCATTGCCAAAGAACTTGGTGTGTCAAATGCCACTGTCTCTAATGCTTTTAGTCGTCCAGATCAACTGTCTAAAAAGCGCAGAGATGACATCCTTGCATCATGTAAAAAGTTGGGTTATTCAGGGCCTAATAAAGCGGCGCAATCGTTAAGAAAAGGTCACTCTAATATTGTCGCTTTGGTATTACCCGATAGTGTCGAGTATATGATTTCTGATCCCGTCGCCAGCAATTTTGTTAAGGGTGTTTCATCCGTTTTAGAAAAAAATCAGGTTAATTTATTATTATTCTCTGGGGCTTCTGACGACATTAATGCGGTTGCTGACTTTGTTGATGGCTTTATTTGTTATGGCAGCCCGCGCAACGCTAAGTTGGTTGAGCAGTTAAGAGCCACCACTAAAAAAGTGGTTACCGCAGATTTTGATATTGATCGTAATGCCTCGGTAGGCGTTGATAACGAACAAGCAGCATATGAAATAGCAAAACTGGCGATAAAGTCAGCAGATGATAATATTGCCATTCTGGGTTTAAGATTACTCGATTCAAACTTAACCTGTCGAGTGTATGAATTACCTGACTTTGATCTTCTGCCTTCAATTGCTCATCGTCGTTTAAATGGTTACAAGAAGGCTATCAATGAACTCGGTGTTACGTTAAGAGATGATAGGATATGGAATATTCCAAAAAGCAGTCATGACATCGCCTTAATAGCCGTTAGAGAAGCGCTAACCTCTATTCCTCGGCCAAATGTTCTGCTTTGTATGAGTGATTTAATCGCTTTAGCGGCTTTAAAAGAAATTAATGCCATGGGCCTTAAAATACCAGAAGATATCAGCGTGGTGGGTTTTGATGGTATTGACGAAACAAGCCGGTCGAATCCACCGTTAACCACTGTACACCAAAACAGTGCAGAAAAAGGCAGCAAAGCCGCTGAACTTTTCATTAACCGAGCTACAGATTCTGTTTTAATCCCCTATCATATCGAGCACAGACAAAGCTGTTAAACAGTTGAAGCTTAATAAACACTGCATGTATAGCATAGCTATAGGTTTATTATGGCTTATTGGTGGACATCAAAGTCATGAGTAAAAGCGCTTAACGCCTTACTGTACAGTCAAGCGCTTACTCACACTACTGAAATAAAGTTGCTGAAATAACAAATAAGCCAGGCTTTCAGTTATCTAGATAACTGAAAGCCAAAGCTCAATTATTTAAGATTTATCCAGTAACAATTCGGTGATCTCTTCTCGCTCAGATAACACCATCAGTAACGCTAAATCATCGGCTTGCAGCTGCTCTATAATATATTTCGCCCCAGCAAAGGGACTCTTAAAAGTAAAAATATTATGCTCTTTAACACCATGAGCCAGCGCGGTATCGATAATTAATTGCGGGACTTCTCCTAACGCCCTACCGCGTAAATACGGCTCTACCTCAACAGCAATAATAAAGTCAGGCTGCATTTTTAATGCGGTTTTCGTCATGTTGATGATTTCACTATCAGTTCTGTCACCCGCATGACTCAGCATTAAAAATTTACGCTCAGCTTTGATATTCGCCGTCGTAACTGCCATCGCCTGCATACTATGAACATTGTGGGCAAAGTCCATGATCACTTGCGCGTTATTAACGCTAAACTGGTTGCCTCTACCGGGATTGTCTTCACTGTTGCTAGCAAATTTCGACAAAGCTTTGGTAATCGCTTTATTGTCAATATCTAAGCTCTTAGCTAAGCCAATCGCGCCCAGCGCATTTTGAATATTGTGCAGCGCCGCGCCGTTTAGCGTCATAGGAATATCGTTAACACCGATAATGCTTGTTTCTTCATTAGCCTCTGCATAAACCAATTGCTGGTCTTTAACAAAACAAACCGCGCCACCTTGTTGTTTATGTTGTTGTAGTGTCGGGTTGTTTTCATCTAAAGAAAACCAACACTTATTCACCAACAATTCAGGCGCTAACGCCACTAAATACTCGTCATCGGCATTCAGTACTAAGGTGCCTTTACTTTCGCCGTTATGCTGTAAGCCTTTGGCAACCACAGCTTTAGCTTGGGCAAGTGCGGCAACGGTATTAATGCCATATTGCCCTAAATGATCTTCGGCAATATTGGTGATTAAGGCGGCATTAACCTTATCTATGGGTAAACCCCGACGTAAAATACCACCACGCGCTACCTCTAAAATAGCGGTTTGGGTATTAGGATGGCGCAATAACATTCTTGCCCCGCCCGGACCTGAATAATCACCATGATCAATAATATTATCACCAACCCGAATAAAATCTGTCGAGGTAACACCACAACATTTTCCCGCTTGCTCAATAATTTGCGACATAATGCGCACACTGGTCGATTTACCATTGGTGCCTGTTACATAGGCAAGCGGTATCGAGTGGTATTGTGACCAATTTATGCTGGCGAGTTCAGGCAGCGCCGATATCGGCCAACATTGCGCTGTGCTGCCATAACCCAATGAAAATTCATCATCATCAACCAAATAAACAATACCTTTAGCTTTTGCTTGTTTAATTAATGCCAGTAGTTTTGGATTAACTTCTTCTGCTATCGCGGCTTTTAAACGCACGATGGCGGCACTCATTGGCTCTGCATTTTCAGTATGGGCTAACTCTTCGCAGGTTAACTGCCAGGCCATTTCATTTAAATCACAGGCTGCATACAGCGCATCGATGGGAGCACTGATGGCAATCGTGATGCCATCTTCGAAGATACGCGAGTATATTTTTTCATTTGACCAATTAACCGCCTTCAGTAGCCGATTAACGTAAATAGACCAAACATTCACCACAACAAGCTTATCAATACCCGAGACAAAAGCATCAATGATCGCGCCTGGCTGATCAGATAATAAATTTTTACCTGTCAGCCGACGATTATCATCTAAGCTCAGTGTTATATTTTTTATATTCATATATTACTACGCTTTTTGATGTTGATTTTTTTTAGTAAGCTTAATCACTTTCTTCATCGTGTTCAGATACCACACGCACACCGCGTTCATCAGAAACAATTCTCATGCCGGTTTCCAAGACAAAAGTATCAGGCTCGCTAGTTTCTAACATAGACACCACGGTTTGACGTGGCGTTTGCTCTGTTTCATGATCAGGTTTATTAACGCCATTGAAATGAATGATTTGTTTCCAACAGCGTGTTATCGCATCACCAAAAACCATTAATAAGTCATCATTACTGGCAAGTTCTAGACCTTTATTTATCGCTTTTACTTCATCTGGAATACAATAAATATTAGCTTCATCAATACCTTGAGCTTTTAATGCGGCGGCTAAAAGTTGAGGCACTTCATCTTCACCACGACCACGGCGATTATCATCAGCTTTACAAATATAAAGATCAAAATGTCCAGCCGCCGCTTTAGCAATATTCACGATATCTTCATCACGACGATCACCGGGTCCTGCCAAGACAGTAATACGCTTACCCTTAACTTCTAATTTACTGGCCAACTCGCTCATACAATGCACACCATCAGCATTGTGAGCATAATCAAGTATCACTCTAAAATTATGCTCATCAAACACGTTCATTCGACCCGGGGCTTGATAAAATGTCGTTGTGAAGGTTCTTAAGCCTTGTTGAATGGCCTCTAATGGTTTGTCTAAGCAATAAGCTAGGGCAGCAGCAAACATAGCATTTTGTACATTGTGCAGTGCTTTGCCTTCTAAGGTCGCTGGAATTAAATGCGTCCACAGCAGCGGGATATGGGTACCATTATCAAAAATGGTGATCATGTCACCGTTAATACCTTTCTCTAATACCACGGCTCGACCGCCAGCACGAATATGCTCGCGGACTAAACTATGGCCGGTATTCATGGTGACATAGCATAAATGTTTAGCTTTGGTATGATCAGCCATTTTTAAACACAGCGGATCATCCGCATTGAGCACCACACTGTCGGTAGCAACTTCAACCACAATACGTTTAATTTCAGCTAGTTGCTCAAGCGTTTCTATACCTCTTAGCCCTAAATGATCGGCTTGCACATTCAAACAAGCAGCGACGTCACATTCTAAGTAACCCAGACCTGAGCGAACAATACCACCTCGCGCCGTTTCTAATACCGCAATATCAACCGAGGGATCACGTAAAACAATTTGCGATGAGACCGGACCTGTCATATCACCTTTAACCGATAACTGGCCATCAACATAAACCCCATCGGTAGACGTCATGCCAACAACATGGCCAGCACTTTTTAATATATGCGAGAGCATTCTAGAGGTGGTGGTTTTGCCGTTGGTGCCAGTAATACCGGCAATAGGAATACGTGTAGGTAGTGCTGGCGGAAACAGCATATCAATAACTTTGCCCGCAACATCTCTAGGCTTACCTTCACTTGGCGCTACGTGCATTCTAAAACCAGGTGCGGCATTAACTTCGACAATACCGCCACCAATATCTTTATAAGATTGAGTGATATCTGCGGTTAAAAAATCAACGCCACCCACATCTAAGCCCACCGCTTGTACCGCACGTTCAGCCATGGTTTTATTATCGGGATGTACCACATCGGTCATGTCAATTGCTGTTCCACCGGTCGATAAATTTGCCGTTGAACGTAGGTAAAATATTTCACCTTGGGGTAGTACTGTTTGTTCAGTAAAGCCCGCCTCGCCTAGTAAACGTATGGCTTGAGTATCTATCTCTAATTGCGTTAATACTTTTTCATGGCCAACACCTCGACGTGGGTCTTCATTAATAATATCCACTAATTGGCTAATACTATTAACGCCATCACCCATGACATGGCCGGGTACACGTTTGGCCACCGCGACTAATTCACCATTAACCACCAACATCCGGTGATCTAAACCGGTTAAAAACGACTCAACTAAAACCGCTCGGCTGGTACCATGTTCACGAGCAAAGGCAAAAGCGGTGATCACTTGTTCTTCCGTCGTTAAATCAATAGATACGCCACGGCCATGATTAGCATTTAACGGTTTTAGTACCACCGGATAGCCAATATGTTTTGCCATTTTTACCGCTTGGGTATCTGAATACGCCATACGCTGTTGAGGAACAGGTAAGCCAAGATCGTTTAATAAATTATGTGTGTCTTCTTTATCACAAGAAATTTCGACCGCTATGTGTCTAGTTTCACTGGTAATAGTCGCTTGAATACGCTGTTGATATTTACCATGACCAAATTGCACCAAACTATATTCGTTTAATCTTAACCAAGGAATATTACGTTTTTCTGCGGCATCAACCAGTGATTGCGTACTAGGACCAAATTCTTTGCGTTGTGCAAAGCGAATAAAGTCAGCCATTTCTTGTTGAAAATCAAAATCGTCTTCAATGGAGGTTTTCAATTCGGCTTTAATATTTTCGGGCATTAATGAAATTAATAATTTCCGCGCTAACAAAGCCGCTTCAAGGCCTACATTTCGTTGCTTATACTGGAAAACCATATTGTATTCGCCAGTTTTACCTGTACTTCGAGTTTTACCAAAAGTGACTTCAGTACCTGCTATACATTGGAGTTCGAGCGTAACATGCTCCCAAATATGAGCAATCCAAGTACCTTCATCTTCTTTTAAACGTCTAAGAAATCCGCCGGGCTCACCATAGGAGCAACCGTGTTGATCTAAACTGGGCAAGTTATTGATTAAGCCATCGATAAATTCATTACCTAACTTAACTGAAGGGTATTGTTCCAAAACCCCTATATCGACTATGTGGCGAATCACTGGAAAATGAGCATAAACATTAGGGCCAACATAAACGTTGGAAGATAGCATTTTCATCGTGATTTCCTTTTATTACTCTAACGAGAATTTTTTATTATTTTTTATTTATATCGACTACGCAAAATGCGATCTAGAAAAGATAACACGCTTTGAATAATGAGCATACTACTTGCGATAAAATATTATTCTGCTGAGAATGGGGATATCGAGGAAGACTTTAAGTGGTTGTAATAAAACAAAAAAGCCCACCTAAAATCAGGAGGGCTTTTTAAAAAGTTAGCTTAAACTGCCGGTGTCGCTATTCTTTCATTGATGCAGTAAGTCGCACCTGGACCCAGCACATGCAACTTAAGACCGATTAAGGTAATAGCTTCGCCTCTATTAGCATCGGCCATTGAGCTGTGCGACAGGTCTGACGGGTCAACTACCGTGATGCTGCCATGACCTACCACTTCTAAAACCCCAGAAGGATCAATAAAGGCAGCCGTATTTTCACAAATACCCAGGCCTGAAGCAAAAGGGTTGTATGAAATAGCCGATAACAAACGTCCCAAGCGGTTTCTTTGGCTAAAATGCTGGTCAATAATCACTTTATTAATTAAGCCCATGCCTGGTGCAAAAGTCACCCCTTCTTCATTAGGTAAAGCGCCTGTGCGTCCGCCCGCTATCATATGCTCTGGCATAATCGCTGCGCCTGCAGAAGTGCCTGCAACATGCACACCCGCCGCATTAAGCTTACGAATACTTTGCGCTACTGGCGTACCACCTAAAATAGTAGACAAGCGTAATTGATTACCGCCGGTGATAAAAATCCCGGTGGCATTATCCAATTCAGCGAGGTATTCATCGCTGTTTGCCTGTTCACGATCATTAATCGGTAACGAAACGGCTTTTTTCACGCCTAATTCATGAAAAACCTCTTCGTAATTTGACCCAGTATCTTCGAGTTGTGAAGCGGTTGGAATGATAACAATATAAGCATTCTCGCCACCACAAAGCTCAACAAAACGTTGTAAAATTATCGGATCTTTTACACGTTCTTCTGCCCCCCCGATAGGAATTACAAATCCCCGTTGTTGACCATCAGTTGTTTTAGCTGGACACATATCTACCTCTATTCAAATGTACCTTTAATAATTGTCTGATTATTTTGCTTGTGCCATACACCTTGCGCCATTACATCAGTAATTTCATATTTTTCATTCATCACCAATAAATCAGCGTCAAAACCAACGGCAATTTGCCCTTTGCTTTTAAAGCGTAAAATAGTAGCGACATTGCTCGTTAACATCGGGAGTACGGTTTCAAGTGCTAAACCTTTATTTAATGTTTCCACCAAAGTTTCTCCTAACGTACTCGCTCGACCAAAATCCATATGCTGTAATTCACCTTGTGTGTCAAAACAAGGCAAGCAACCCCCGCCATCCGAGCTAAGGGTAATTTGTGCTAAGGGTAATTGTCTTTCCACTGCCATTTCAATGGCGTCACAAGCTTCCCAACCAGGTTGCGCTGTGCCGGCAGGAAATGCGGTCAAATCAATATGACACCCTTGAGTGAGTAATTTACAACTATCTTCAAACAAGGCTTTGTTACGATTAACATGGGTGGGATTAAATACCCGCGCTGGTAACTCTGTGTCTCTAATCGCTTGTTCAATCAAGGCTAAACGTTTTTCGCCATCACCCAAATGAAAATGAATAACGCCGGCTTTACCTGTGATTAAACCCGCGACATGGGTTTCACTGGCAAGGCGGATCACTTCTTCAAATGTGGGTTGGCTAGAGCGGTGATCACTAATGGCAAACTCACCAATACCGATCACGGGCTCAAGAAAAACGATATCTGACTTAGCGCTGCCCGTAATCGTGGTTAAAGGATAATGATATCCTCCGGTCCAACAGTAGGCAGACAAGCCTTCTTCACGCAGGCCATAAACTCGACTTAATAAGTTTTCTGTACTACGGGTAGTATCATCAGTGCCAAGTAAACCCACCACGGTAGTCACACCCGCATGGGTGAATTCAGTCAGGCCAACAGGCGGTACTTGCGTTGCAAAACCTGCTTCGCCACCGCCACCGGTAATATGGGCATGGCTATCAATAAAACCGGGCGTTAAAGTCGCACCGTCAAAATTAATGACCTTAACGTGCCACTGCTTAGGAATATCGATTTGCCCTTTTCCAGGCTCGTAAATAGCGGCAATTTTATTACCTGCAATTAGAACGTTTTTAATGCCTAGGGGGGTTGGTGCGTAAATATTAACATTACACAATAATGTCAGCATGGTTTGATTATTTTTCATGGTATATAAAGTGGTGTTGTGCTTAGCCTAACTTATTAATTATTTTAGAGAATAAAATATAATAGCGAGCAAACTAAACTAACAGTTATAAAGAGTATGCGAAGATTGTACCACAGTTGATATTTTACCACCAAGGTTCACCTAACAAAGACCCTAATAAATACCCAAATAATTACCCAAATAAATTATAACAACATGCATATTTATGCGATTTACTTATACCCACTGCAGTAATAAATTAGCTCACTTAGCGCTAGATTAATGAATTTAGCGCTAAGCCGATATATTAAGCCATATTGATGGAATTATTAAGGTAATATTCAGTAAAAACAGTGACTTTATCACTAGCCGTGTCACACTTTTTCATTCTAAGCCTTTAACCTGAAATATATTATATGGTCAGAGGCTATTTTAGCGCTACTTTAAATGGCTTTAAACCAAAATTTAACTAGCACATACGGTTAAGTTTTAATTAGAATGCACGATTAAAATTAATGTAACTATCGCTAACTAGTACCACGCTACTACTTAGTTATTTTGAGGAAAAATATATGCTTTTTAATGATTCATTTATCACCGATTGCCCAATTCGTCAGAAAATTCGTGAATTTTATCGTATTGATGAAAATACAGCGGTAGATCATATTTTGCCACTAGCAGAAGTTAATGTTAGTGCTCGAAGTCGTGCTTGGGAAAGAGCGCGTAAAATGGTGTTAAAAATTCGCCAAGACCAAGCGGGTACTGGCGCGATAGATGCTTTGTTAAAGGAATACTCTCTATCAAGCGAAGAAGGTGTGGTATTAATGTGTTTGGCTGAAGCCTTACTACGTGTACCAGATAAGCATACTCAAGATGCCTTAATTCGTGACAAAATTTCTCAAGGACAATGGAGCAGTCATCTTGGCAGCAGTGAGTCACTGTTTGTAAATGCTTCATCATGGGGCTTGTTAATTACCGGCACTATGGTTAATTATGCTGATAAACGCAAAAAAGATAGCTTTGGTTTATTGAAAAAAGTTATTGGCCGTTTAGGTGAGCCTGTTATTCGTAAGTCAATGAACTACGCCATGAAAATTATGGGTAAGCAGTTTGTGATGGGCGAAACGATCAAAGCGGCCACTGAGCGTGCTGCGACAAAAGAACAGCAAGGTTATGTTTACTCTTACGATATGCTAGGTGAAGGCGCTCGTACAATGGACGACGCTAACCGCTATTATAAAGCTTATCAAGATGCGATAGAAACGATTGGTAAAGTGGCTCGTACTACCGGTAAAAACGACCCACGCAGAGTACCAGGTATTTCAGTAAAACTTTCGGCTATTCATCCCCGTTATGAGTTTAGCCACCAAGCACGTGTCATGGCTGAAATTGTACCAAAACTAAAAGCGCTTTGCCTGCAAGCAAAAAGTTATAACATTGGCTTGACCGTTGATGCAGAAGAGTCTGAACGCTTAGATATATCGCTTGATGTTATTGAAGCGGTATTTAGTGACAGTGAATTAGCCGGTTGGGATGGTTTTGGTATGGCATTACAAGCCTATCAAAAACGCGCTATCTTTGTTGTTGAATGGTTACGAGAATTAACCGTACGTGTTGACCGAAAAATGATGGTGCGCTTAGTCAAAGGTGCATATTGGGATACAGAAATTAAGAACACTCAAAAAGAGGGTCTTAGCCACTTTCCAGTCTTCACACGTAAGTCTTCTACCGATGTTTCTTACCATGCCTGTGCCAATAAGTTATTAGAATACAGAGATTCTATCTACCCACAGTTTGCCACACATAATGCTTACACTGCAGCAACGATTGTTGAACTTGCCGGTGATGATAAAGAGGGTTTTGAATTTCAATGCTTACATGGCATGGGAGATTCTTTGTACGACCAAATAGTGTCACTTGAGAACATTCAATGTCGCATCTACGCACCGGTTGGCCATCATGAAGAATTATTAGCTTATTTGGTCCGTCGCTTATTGGAAAATGGCGCTAACTCTTCTTTTGTCAATGCCATTGTTGATGAGTCGCAACCGGTCGAGTCATTACTTGAAGACCCAGTTGAAAGAACTCAACGCTTAAAAGATAAGTATAACAACCAAATACTTAGACCTATTGCCTTATATCATGACGCGAAAGGTCTTGGCCGTGATAATTCTAAAGGCTTAGATTTAACCGACATTAGTGTCATCACGCCGTTAAAAGCCTCGTTAGATTACTGGTTTGTTGAGCACCTGCTTAATAAAAATGATATCCCCGAAGGTGCAATTTCGGTTAAGAACCCAGCTAACCATCGTGAAATCATTGGCTTTCATCATCTGCACGACAAAGCCGCCATGCTTGAGATGATCGATACGGCAGAAACAGCATTTACTACATGGTCAAAAACGCCAGTATCTGAACGCGCTGATTTATTATGCCGCGTGGCTGATATTCTTGAACGCCATACCGACGAGCTTATTGCCTTGTGCATTAAAGAAGCCGGTAAAATAGCCCAAGACGGTATTGATGAAGTACGTGAAGCCGTTGATTTTTGTCGTTATTACGCACAACAAGCGGTTGAAGTTGCCGCTGATGAACGCTTAGAAGCGCGTGGGGTTGTCTTATGTATCAGCCCTTGGAACTTCCCATTAGCGATATTTTTAGGTCAAGTAGCTGCCGCTATTGCCACAGGTAATACGGTATTAGCAAAACCTGCCGAACAAACCAGTTTAATTGCCTTACGCACCATTGAATTAATGAAGTCGGTTGGCTTACCTGAAGGCGTTGTACAAGCGGTTATTGCTCGTGGCAGTCAAGTGGGCAGCGTTATTGTGCCTGATGCTCGTATTCAAACCGTTATGTTTACCGGCTCTACTGAAACCGGCACTATTATTTCACAAACCTTGGCTGACCGAGGTGGCGATCAAGTCCCCTTTATCGCAGAAACCGGTGGCCAAAACTGCATGATAGTTGACTCTACCGCCCTACCTGAGCAAGTGGTTGATGATGTTATTTCTTCAGGATTTCAGTCTGCAGGTCAACGCTGTTCGGCGCTGCGCGTGTTATTTTTACAAGAAGATATTGCTGATGACGTTATTACTATGCTTAAAGGCGCATTAGCAGAATTACATGTGGGTAACCCAGAAAAATTAAGCACAGACATAGGTCCAGTGATAGATCAAAAAGCATTAGATGCCCTCAATGCTCACAGCGACTACATGAAAACCCATGGCAAACTGCTGTACCAATGCCCTATTGCCAGTGAGGTAACAGATGGAGTAGCGCAGAACGAACATTTCTTTTTTGCGCCACGACTTTATGAAATTAAAGACATTAGCGTGCTAGAGAAGGAAGTATTTGGTCCTTGTGTACATGTTGTGCGCTTTAAAGGCAATGACATAGAAGCGGTTGTAGATAAAATTAATGGTACAGGTTTTGGTTTAACTATGGGTATTCATACCCGTATTGAACACCGTGCCTTTGATTTAGCCAAGTTATCACGTGCTGGCAATGTCTATATCAATCGTAATATGATTGGCGCTATTGTCGGTGTACAACCATTTGGTGGTCGTGGCCTGTCAGGTACTGGACCAAAAGCAGGTGGGCCAAATTACCTCACGCGTTTAGTAATAGAAAAAGCAACACCCGATGCTGAGCAATTTAAATTACTACCATGGCAGGTAGAAGCTTTAGACGGTGGTGAACAATCGGAAAAAGAAGCCCTATTGTTTATGGACAAGGCTAATGCAGCAGAAAAAGGCTGGCGCTTAACTGAGTTAAATACCCGCCTTTCTTCTGTACGTCAATTGTTAGCAAAAATTGCCCATGTTGAAATTGTTGAAGATTTAGCTGACGATTTAAACCGCACCTTAAAATCAGCTCGTTCACAATTAATTAGTATTGAAAAGCGTTTGAAAAAGCCAACGTTTTTACCTGGGCCAACGGGTGAGTCTAATGTGCTTTATTTGGAAAACCGCGGCAATATCATTTGTTTTGCCGATAAAAATGTGAGTTTTCATTTTTGGTTACTTTCTATTGTAACGGCATTGGCAACGGGTAATACCGTTATTACTGTGGTCTCTGATTTGTATTATGATGAAGCGATTGCCTTTAGAGATAAGTTTATTGCTACCGGCCAAGATGCAGATGTTTTCCAAGTGGCTAAGTTATGTCACTTAACAACTATGCTGGCGCATCCTGCGTTATCAGGTATTGTTGTTGACAGTCATTGTGATCGTAAGCACTTTATCAGTGAAAAATTAGCTGAACGTTCAGGGGCCATATTACCTGTGATCAGTTCTGAATATTTTGATCACTTGATTCAGCGTTTATTAACAGAAAAAACCATTAGCATTGACACAACTGCCTCTGGTGGCAACACGTCACTAATGACTTTAGTTGAAGAAGATTAATCGCTAATGAGAGATAGTTAATACCAAACGAATAGGTATTAACTATTAGGTATTAAGTGTTAACTGAAAACGGGCATCTGATGATGCCCGTTTTTTTTAACTACTAAATGAGATATTGATTATAGCTGTCAGTTACTAGCTATCAGTTTAACTGACATTTTTAATCGCTCGATATTTAGAAAACCGCTTGCTCTGCTTAGCTAATCAAGCGGTATCTACAATAGCTAGACAAGGATAAAAAAATCGCGGTGTTATTTAACGTCATTCATGGCAAAAATTTTATTATGCTCAAGAATATATTCATCAAATCTCAATTGTAACCTAGGATGCATGCGAGCTATAGCCAGCTCTAACCCCTTTTCAATACTGATACTTTTTAATAAAGCGAGATCAAGACTATGGGCAATTTTGATAATATAGCGCATTCTTTGTTTCTCAAAAGTAATTAAATGCTTAGCGAATAACTTATCAACATGCGAGCATAATAAAATGCCATTTACGCCATCTAACTTTTGCTTATTGTCTTCACATTTTGCCCACGGAATAATATGAGAAGCGACTAACATTTCAGCAATATTTATACCTGTCAGTGCACATGTTTCGCCATTACCCCAAATATCGATAACGTTTTTTCTAAACTGCCCTTGCCCAATGCGGCACAAGATTAAGTTTTCTTTTTCTGTTTTTTCGATAGCTAAATTGAGTATCTCTAACAGATCTACAGCCTCTTTTGCGATAGGTTTTGCGCTATATTCAGGCTTGTGAGCACCTTCTGCATACCATTTATCATCAGTAAAGTTGAGGGTCATATCCGTTAAGGTTTTTATAAACTCTTTGCTACTAGTTTTGCCGCTATCAGTGGCATCTACATAATCCAAATCTTCAATTATTGGAAAGGTTTTTAGTTGATAACCCTCCTCCTCAACTAACCTTATATGCTCTAGCGCTTGAATATAACCCGGTTGCTTTCTACCTTTTTTATTTTGCACCCAAGCCTTATCAAGGATTAAGCTCCGACCTTCTTGAGTGTGAGTATCCCAAGCACCAAAAATAACAAACTTAGCTGCATGGTTTACAAATGAAAAATCAGTTCTCCAATTATTCGCTGTACCACCATGAGACTCGATAAATTTCTTCCTAGACAACTGACGTACTCCTTTTCAAAAATGATTTATAAAATTACATAGCTTATAAAGCCATTACAATTGATTCTGCACTAAAGTGAGTTAAATCAGTACAAATAAATTAAAAATTACTGATATAGGTAAAAATAACAGTCGCTGAATAAATTACTGCCTAGCGCTCATCACTATAAAATATGGCTATGAAATTAATTTTACACCTAACTAGAAAAAAGCAAAAACCAACATTAACACCTTGTTTTAGTTATTTATTTAAATGAACACAATAGAAATATCAGCCAAGTGAATTGTTTAAAGTGGCTCGATATAGCCGTACTTCATGGTAAATGTTCACCGTTACCGCTGGCTAAATAACCGACTATTATCCTTGTTACGGTTCAAGCTGATCGACTTCTTTAGCACTTAAAGCTTCAACAAAAGACTGTAGCCCTGCTTGCACCAACTGATAAGTTTTATCAATATTATGGCTAATATCGCCCGCCAATACTTTTAAATCACCTAAAATATCCTTGGCTTCAGCAAAACCTTGCTCTATACCGCCACTGATAATATCAACAAAAGCCGTTAACGATTCTTCTGCAGCCATTTCAGGATGCTGCTCTTGATAAGCACCTAGAAACTGAGTACTAAAAGCAACAATACGCTCTGCTGTTGCTTCAGGGCTGAAATCAACCCCCGACTGATAACTGTCCTCAACGCTACTTTCAACAGGATTATCAGCCCAGGTTTCCTTAAGCGCTTCGTTTATGCCCTGTAATGCAGTTTTTAACAACAATGACAGCGGCTGATCGCCCATGGTGGTATTGAACTTCAGTGAAGATTCTATAATAGCGGCATTAAGCTGCTTTTTATGGTTGGCATAAATAGAGTCTTGTGATTTAACAATATTTTTATCATTAGCCAACTCAGATATTTGCTGCCCCTTTGGCTTGTTCAAGGTTTTATCTGAGGCGTTTGCTAATGTTCGAACATCTTGGCTATAGCTATCATTAGGTTTAATTGTTGAGCTCATAAAATTCACCTCGGTTTATCAAAGCATATAGGATACCAATCTCACTCATTATCTGATCATTTTTACTGGTTAAAATAACCCACTACTGCGTTATTTATTTAACAATTAGCACAACTCGTTATTAAAATAAATGTCTTATATTTGGCCATTTTCCTGCGTATAAAGTAGACCACCTAATTAATGAAATTGATATAACAAGTATCGGCACCATTAAGTGTAACTTAAGTTTACCCTGTAACTATCTCACTCAACGCAAGCTTACACTCATCATCATAATGCTGTTTTATCAAAAATTTTCAGTGAACATTACGGGTTAATTTTGGCCTATGCTGACTTTATTATTTCACCCGCTACTGGCATGGCTAACGATAATGAATAGCGCGCAGCTTTAATCATTTTTTTAAAAAACAATGATACTTTATTAAGCACTTAGTACGGCAATTCCCCCCTGGTATTTTCGACATTAGATGGCCCAAATGCTACAATTTCAATTTTAAAATAAACAAAAATAAGCGCTGCTGAATGTCTGATATTGTATTACTGAAAACCGGTATAGAACTCCCGATGAACGCAGAAATGGTTTATTTCAATTACTTCTGGTTACGCGATAATTGCGCCACCTCATGGGATAGCAGCACTCAGGAACGCACCTTTGATATTCTTGATGAAGCTGATGATTTACACGCAACAAGCGCCTGGATAAATGCAGCCTCACTGGAAGTTATTTGGAGCGATGGCTATCAAAGTCGTTACAACCTAGACTGGCTTGAACGTTGGCACAAGGGAGAAAACCATGGTGATTTGGCCGTTCGTGCCCGTAAAACTTGGTACGGCGATCACTACCCAAACATGGCGCGTTTTAGCTATGACGATGTGATGGCTAACCCCGCCAGTGTAGCCGATTGGGCGGAGGCCATGTTAGATGAAGGTGTTGCCCTGATTCAAGATATGCCAAATTCAAACGAAGGGCTGAAAACCCTATGCGAACTGTTTGGCACTGTGCGACCCTCTTTTTCTGGTTACACCTTTGATGTCCAGTCTAAAGCTAATCCTGAAAACCTTGCTTACACCAGCAAAGCACTTGAGTTACATACTGATTTACCTGCAGAAGAACTGGCTCCAGGTATCCAGTTCTTGCACTGTAGGGTTAATGATGCAGAAGGCGGCAACAGCTTGTTTGTCGATGCAACTACCGTGGCCAACGCCTTAAAACAAAGCTATCCACAATATTTCAAAATACTGACAGAATACCAAGTACCTTATCGCTATACCACCCACTATCAAGATGTTCGCACTAAGCAGCGAATAATCGAACTCGACCCTAATAATGGTGAGGTTAGCGGTATTAATTTTAGTCAGCACTTAGCTGATGTATTTGATTTTTCTCAGCGTGAAATGGATACTTTTTATCCCGCTTTTCGTAAGTTTGGACAGATGCTACAAGACGCTCAATATTTGATGACCTTTCGCCTAAATGCTGGCGAATGTATGGTGTTCGACAACCACCGCATCGCTCACGGCCGAGCTTCCTTTATCAAGGGCAGTGGCGCAAGGCACTTACGGGGTTGTTATGTTGACCGAGGCGATCTGCGCAGTGTTTACCGTGTTTTACGTGCTAGCTATCCAAAAGCAGAAGCAGAAGTAACGGCGCCACTTTAGCCATCACTAGAGACCTAATCAGTCGAAATCTATTGAGGATAAGAAAATTGAGGATAAGCAAAATGCAAACAGAACAAGAATTACGCGTCGATTTGGCCGCTGCTTTCAGGCTTATTTATGAAATGGATATGCATGAGTCAGTGGCCAATCATTTAAGCGCTGCGGTCTCTGCAGATGGTAAAAAATTCCTGATGAACCGTCGCTGGATGCATTTTTCAAATGTTACGGCAAGTAATCTACAGTTACTGGATAGTGAAGACGATAGTATTATGCAGACTGACCAAGCGCCTGATGCTTCGGCTTGGAGTATTCATGGCAATATGCATGCGTTATTGCCAACAGCCCGAGTTATTCTGCACCTACATTCTACCTATGCCACTGTACTCTCAACGTTAAAAGATCCACGTATATTGCCCATTGATAACAATACCGCGCGCTTCTTTGAGCGCATCGCCTATGATGAAAGTTTTGGCGGTATTGCCACCAGTGATACAGAAGGCAAACGCATCGTGGATAGCCTGGCCGGTAAAAATGCTTTAATGATGGGTAATCACGGCATTACGGTTACTGGCGCGACGATCGCCGAAGCTTTTGAGGATCTGTATTATCTGGAAAAAGCTTGTAAGACTATGGTGTTGGCTTATTCCACCGGCCAGCCTCTGAATATTCTCTCTCATGAGTTAGCGCGACAAACAGCAGAAAGTTGGGATGAGTTTCGAGGGCAGTCTTACGCTCATTTTGAGCAGCAAAAAGCTATGCTCGATAAAAAGGGTAGCTCGTATCGGGAATAATAATACCTTATTACCCCATACTCGCGCTTTAAAATGTCTCAGTTGTGTGACAAAAAACTATGTTTGATCAGGCGTTATACCAACATCAGGCGATAGTTAGATCTGAGTTAGATCTGAGTTAGATCTGAACTAAGCCTGAACTAGGCCTGAACTAGGCCTGAACTAGGTTAGAATGAGGCCAGAGTCAATCTGGCCTCATTCTAACCTAGATGGGTTTCAAGCCATACGGCGTTTTATTTAGCTTTGCCAACTAATATCAGGCTTCCAACAACTAATCCACGCGGGAATATCACTCGCAGGCATAGGTCTGGCAATGCCGTAACCTTGTGCTAATTCACAGCCCAGTTGCAATAGCGCTGTGCCGTGTTCAATCGTTTCAACGCCTTCTGCAATCACTTCACGCTTGAATGATTTAGCTAAAGCAATGACGCCTTCAACAATGGCCAAATCGTCAACATTCACTAGCATATCTCGCACAAAGCTTTGATCTATTTTAATCAGGTTGGCAGGTAAACGTCTAAGATAAGTCAGAGACGAATAGCCAGTACCAAAATCATCTAAAGAAAAATTTACGCCTAACGCCATACAGTCATTCATGGTGGTTGAGACCCGAATCACATCATCTAAGGCACTTGTTTCTAACACTTCTAGTTCTAAATGGCGTGCTTCAACATCTGCATGGGCGGCTAGTAGCCTAGTGAGTTTATTGGTAAAATCAGGCTGCTGTAATTGCATGGCAGCAATATTTACACTTATACCTGTGGGTAAGATAAGTCCTATGGTTTGCCATTGGCTAATTTGTCTCAATGCCGTATCAATAACCCATTCACCCATTTCGATACTCATAGGGTGATTTTCAATCAAGGGCAAGAACTCAAAGGGGTTTAATAAGCCTCGCTCGGGATGTTGCCAACGAATCAGCGCCTCAACACCCGTCACCAAGCCTGTCCTCATATTAACTTTAGGCTGATAATGGAGGACAAATTGTTCGTTGTCTAATGCGCTACGAATAGTCTTTAGGTTGTCTAGTTGTAATTTAATGGCGACATTTTCAGCAGTATCAAATAAATGATAGCAATTTTTACCCGACTCTTTAGCCACATGCATAGCTTGATCAGCATGACGCATAAGCAAGTCTGCCTCCGCATTGTCTTGCGGATAAAGGGTGGCGCCAATACTGGCTGATACATTTAACACCACATCACCTAAGGCAACAGGCTCTGACACTGCCCGTAATAAGCGCTCTAATGTCGCCTTACAGTCTTCAACTTTACTTAAATCGGTTAATACCGCGACAAATTCATCGCCGCCAAAGCGAGCTAAAGTATCACCTTCACGTAATGCACCTTTCATGCGAATTGAGAGAGCAATGAGCAGTTCATCACCTAAATCATGTCCATAGCTGTCATTGATCTGTTTAAAACCATCTAAATCTAGAAATACCACCGCAAGTGACTGCTGACGGCGCTTGCACTGCAACATAGCTTGAGTTAATCGGTCGGCAAGTAAAACACGATTGGGCAGGTTGGTCAGTAAGTCGTAGTGAGTGATATGCTCAAGTTTTTTTATCTTGCTTTTCATCACACTGATGTCACCAAACATAGCTAAATAATTTTGTAACTCGCCAGCATCGTTATGCACGGCACAAATGGTCATAATTTCTGGATATACTTCACCATTTTTGCGTTTATTCCAGATTTCTCCGTACCACTCTCCTGTGGTAAAAATTGTTTTCCACATGGCGATATAAAATTCTGCTGATTGGCGTCCTGATTGTAAAAGGCTTGGATTTTGACCAAGAGAGTCTTCGCGACTATAGCCGGTGATCTCAGTGAAGGCGTCGTTAACTTCAATAATAATACCTTTAGTATCAGTAATTAAAATGCCTTCGCGGGCGTGAGTGAAAACCTTGGCGGCAAGGGCTAATTCGTCGACTAGTTTTTCTTTCTCTTCATTAGCGAGCTTTTGCTCATGTTCAATTTTTTTTCTTTCACTAATGTCCGTTACCGCAACAAGACAGTCAGTACCTGTAATACCAAGATTTGCCTCAATATTCAGCCACAATGTTTTTGTACCAACTTCGGCTAAAATCTCACAGGATTGGATACCACTGCCGGCAAATGCTTTGAATAGGCAAGATTTCAAGCTATCTCGATATTGAGCGTTTACGTAGTTTAAAAACTGTTTATTGACCAAGTTAGCTCGCTCAATACCCAGTAAACTAGCCCCTCGAAAATTGACCTGATTAATGATGGCATTTACATCAAAAGAAAAGTAGCCAATAGGGGCAAATTCAAATAACTCAGTGTAACGGTAATGTAATTTTTGTGTTCTCTGCGCTTGATGTAACTCTTCGTTCTGCATTTCCAGTTCAATTTGATGCACTTGCAATTCGTGTAGCATTTTTTGCGCTGCAGAGTCACTAGGAACCGTTTGTTTTGTTAGCTTCACTTCTGCACGATGGCGTAACTCTTTAGCCAACAGCTTGACTGATTTTACAGGCGAATTCATTTGGCAAGTTCCATTTTATATAACACTGACTCAAACACCTTAGTTTGACTAATATAGGTAAAGTTAATAACCATGCTGTTAATTACCGCTTCTGTCTTTGAAAAGGCATAAAAACCAGAAAAATAAGAGCCGACACCGACAATGGCTGATGTCATCACAACAATTAATTTACTGAATTTTTTCAGAAATTTGATCACAGAGTTAGTCTATTTTGCTGTCTCATTATGAAAGAGTGGTTTTCCATCATTAGCCGAGAATATTTCATATTTTTTATGTAACCCGCTATTTTTCAATGGAGGATTTTCATTTTTAAATACAAAAGTGAATGCTAGACCACCTTGGTCTCTAACTCAGAAAATTGCGCTGAAACATAATAAAAATTTCAGCATCATTAATCACTCACTTTTAACTATAAATAAAAGCCGAGTCTAAATGCTCAAACCTACCTAAATGAGAAGAGACAGAGCCCTAGACATAAGTTGTAAGTCATTGATTAAATAGATTTAGGAAGAGAAAAAAAGAGCTTTAAAGTCATTGCAATGTAAATGATTTTAACTTCCTTTTAACTTCACTTTCACAGAAGTCAGCAGATTAGCACATAAGCAGCTCGACAAAGGTTATTTGTTTGTTAATTTATCGTTACTACTTGGTGTGTTTTATATCTTATCACCTGAGCCGATATAACTTATGATTAAGGCAAGGCTACCTAGGTAAATTCCCTCGGCGTGCAACAAGAAAGTTAACTTTTGCTGATAATAGGCTGTAATGTGATCAATATATGTGTTGAATAGAGGCGGACAATAATTTCAGTCCTAAGACCACAATAACCTGTGAAAGTAATCGGTGAAATAATGTAGCATAGCGTCTAATTAACCGAATGAGCATTGACTATTTGTTGGTCAATAAAACAGTGATTCAGTGCTTAAAATCTATGCGCTTAGCTTGACGAATTTATGTTCAAGGTTAATCGTATTAATTAGTCGAACGGTTGTATTTATCTAACCCAACTGTCAGCCTAATAATATTAACTCAGCTGGATTAACTGAGCAGTATTAACTGAGAAATAATGTACCAAAAGCGTTAAGTACTATATCTTAGGCGCATTAGCAGACTTTGATTGAAAAAACCTATGGTATTAAAAACAGATTTAAGACATTTTCTGGACGAAGAAGGTAAATTACTCGCACTGACTGAACAAGCAAAAACAGTGTTCAAATTTCTCAGTAAAATTGTATCATCGGTTTCTCAGCGTATTGCATCATCGGTTTCTACGCATACAGAGCCGCCAATAGTTGATATTGACTTAGTTGCTGTAAATTTGAAATGCAACACTCGCGCTGAGCAACTGCATTGCGAGGGAGACATTGAAGCAAGCTGTATTAACCTTAGCCTAATTGAGTGGCATTGCGATAGCTGCCAAGCGGCTGGAACCATCTCTCATTGGCAAGGAAGTCTGTGGGACAAGCAACAACACACCATTCATTAGTCGACAATCTAGTTCTAAAAACCTGATGCTAAAAATTGCTACCCTAAGAAGTGCAGCGCACAAAAAATAAAACAATGATTTAACGATAAACAACACTCTAATTAGCCTTTACAGATGAAGGTAACCGTTACAGCACTTGGGGTTAACTCACTATTGATAACACCAAGTGAACCACTAAAAGTGTCTACCTTAGGCAGTAACAAATAATCACTTAATATGAATATTCATTCATATTTTAATGCTAATACTCCAATGGTATAGTTTTTGGGTAATAAAAAACCAATATATGTAATTTAATTCATATACTTGTGTTAATAAAAACAAGGTAGTTAAATTGATTGTCAAAAAAAGATATAAAAACTGTGGTTAGTTTTAACTATCAGGCTTTTATAAAAACATACATTCACCTTAATTATTCTCTTTTTTTATACTTGATTCAGCTTAACTGTGAATAATTTAGAACAAAGAATAACGGTAAAACATTATATATTTTATGCTCAAATATTATTTTTTGAAAATAAATAGCTTCTGTAATTACCCTTCATCAGTTTGCTAGTTGTACGAGTATAAATATTTATATCAAGCTGTAGCTATAAGGTATTAAATAATGTCAAATAAAAGTGGGGGCTTTTTTTCTTTCTTAATGAAAGATAAAATAATTGCTAAATCGGGGTTTAATCGCTGGCTAGTCCCACCAGCATCTATTGCAATTCATTTATGTATTGGTTCTGTTTACGCATGGAGTATTTTTAACCCTGCGCTTATTAAAGAATTAGGCGTAGTGACTAGTTCATCTGGAGATTGGTCTTTAAGTAACGTGGTTTGGATATTTTCTGTTGCTATTGTTTTTCTTGGTTTATCTGCCGCAGTCGCTGGAAAATGGCTAGAAAAAGTCGGTCCTCGCTGTGTTGGTGTTACTGCTGCATTTCTTTGGGGTGGCGGTTTTATCATAGGTAGTGTTGGTATATCAACCCATCAATTGTGGCTTGTTTACCTGGGTTATGGTGCGCTTGGGGGCTGTGGTCTAGGTTTAGGCTATGTTTCACCTGTGTCTACTTTGCTGCGTTGGTTCCCTGATAAACGCGGTATGGCTACGGGTATGGCTATTATGGGATTTGGTGGCGGTGCAATGATCGGTGCTCCACTTATTGCTGCTTTGTTAAAATTCCATGCTGTTGCTCCTACTTATTTAGGCACAGAAGGTGCTGTAAAACTAATAACTGAAGCGGGCAAGCGTTTTGCAGAAACAGCTTCGGGTACAGTGGAAGTTATTGTTGCAACGGCTGGTGAAGCGGCAAATATGGCTTTTCCTGGTGATGCAGGTGTTTATATTGTAGGTACGGGTGATACTGGTGCTGCAGGAACATTCCTGACACTAGGTATTGTTTATTTTATTGTGATGATTATTGCCTCGTTCTCGTATCGTGTGCCGGCTGAAGGGTGGACACCTGAAGGTTGGACTCCTCCAGAGAAAGATGAATCTGCAAAAAGTATGATCTCACATAACGATGTACATATTGATCAAGCACTAAAAACACCACAATTCTGGAAGTTATGGGTTGTACTTTGTTTTAACGTAACAGCCGGTATTGGTGTTATTGGTGTGGCTAAAACTATGATGGTTGATATTTTTGGTTCGACCTTACCTGATGTAGCTACCGCGGCCTTTGCCGGTACTTACGTATTAATGATTTCGGTCTTTAATATGTGTGGTCGATTTTTCTGGGCATCAATTTCTGATTTCATTGGCAGAAAAAACACTTACCACTTTTTCTTTGTGTTAGGAACGCTACTATACTTATCAATACCTTATGCTGCATCTCAAGTCAGTGCAGATCCATCTACGGTTTGGTTAGTTATGTTCTACGGTGCCACCATGGTTATCTTCACTATGTATGGTGGTGGTTTTGCAACTATTCCAGCTTATTTAGCCGATATATTTGGTACATTACATGTCGGTGGTATACATGGTCGCTTGTTAACCGCATGGGCAACCGCTGGTGTTTTAGGTCCATTTGCTATCACGTATCTTAGAAATATGTCGGTCAATGACGCCATAACTGACTTAGTAGCAAAAATAGATCCTGCGGTATTCCAGGCTAAATTTGGCTCTGCCGTTAGTCAGTTAAATGAACTTGTTGCAGCAAAAACAGTGACGGTAAGTAAGTTAATGGAATTAGTGCCAGCCGGTACTATTGACCCAACACCAAGCTTATATAACACTACTATGTATGCTATGGCTGCGTTGTTAGTTGTTGCTTTCTTTGCCAACTTAACTATTCGCCCTGTAGAGGCTAAACATCACGTTGAAAATACACACCCTAAGGGTTAATATTTTCAACTTGTAAAGCTACAATTCAAACCGCTTTAAATTCGTTTAAAGCGGTTTTATATTTATTATGGCAATCAAGATAACTGGTGCTTTTATCCTTAAACTTGCCAAGGTAACATATCTTCTAAATCCGCAATATCACCACAAGCAATAGACTCATAGCCCGCTAATTTTGATACTTCCTCATGAAATCTATCACTTTTTATCTCGGTAATTAAGCGCTGTACAGAGAGTTCTTTGAGGGTCTTGTGATGACAAACCAACACGTAGTGTTCAGTGGTTAATGGGATAAAATCCAGACCAAATTGACGAGCGGCGGTTTCAATACCAATGCCAACATCGGCCATGCCTGAAGCTACATAAGCAGCGATAGCAGAATGTGTAAATTCAAATTTATCAAAACCAATCACCTTTTTAGAGTCTACTGATGATCTTGCCAGTAATTCATCTATTAATAAGCGTGTACCTGAATGTTTTTGCCGATTAATAAATTTAACCTCATCCTGCATTAAGTCTGAAATTTTTGTAATATTTTTAGGGTTGTCTTTTTTAACAATTAAGCCTTGTTTACGGGTCACAAACCGAATGACTTTATAAGTATTAGCTTTAAAATATTTATTATAAATATCAATTAATCGCTGGCTAACAATGTCGGTGGGTAAGTGAAATGCGGCAATATTACACTCACCTTTGCTTAAAGCATCAAATGACTCTTCATAGCTTTTATATTGTAAGTCTAGCTTAAATTTATTAGTAAAATTAGGCAGTAAAGCCACTGCATAACCATAGCTTGCCGCAATTTTTAGCAAAGGCTCTTTAACCATTAAGTGTTTTTGTATTTCTAAATTTAATTCTGATGCAATGCTGACTAACTGAGGTTCAAATCTAGCCTGTGCCCTTTGTTCAGCCCACAGTAATTTTTCACCTAACGGCGTTAAAAGTGCGCCTTTACCTTTTTTAAGTTCGACTAAATCAGAGCCAAAAAAGTCAGTCCATTTTTTTAGTACATTCCAAACATGACGATACGACATACCTAGTTTTGTTGCCGCTACCGTCAACTTGCCATATGTGTGTACCGCATTAAGCAAAACAAAAAGTCGAGGGTCTACATACTCACCCTGCTCATCGTAAAATGACCATGCGGGCTTAATTTGAATTCTCTTTGACAATAGTGTTTTATTGGTCATTTTCTTCACCTGTATATTATTTTTGAGTTTTATTTTTATTTTTGGCTGTTCTAATTATCAATAATACTTTATGCCATTAGCTAATAAACTTTATAGTTAGCGGTCAAATCGCAGCGTTAATGCCACCTAAAACAACACTCATTTATGAATAAAAATTCATATTCTTATAATAAAACAATGGTGCTATAGTCAGGCTATAAAAAGAACTATAAGACAATAACAAATATGCAATTCACTTCATATGTATATTTTATAACAGGCCTTCGGAGTTAGTATGAAAATAGAATTTTCTTCCCCCTTATCAAATGTGGAAAACATCATTGATTCTTTGAAAAATAAAGAAGGCTCTCTGTTACCAATATTACATGCCATTCAAAGAGAAATGGGCTATATATCTTCTCAAGCGATTGAGCGAATAGCGACAAAACTAAAACAAACACCAGCAGAAATTCATGGTGTTATTAGTTTTTATCATCAATTTCGCACTTCTCCTCCTGGTAAATATCAAATTCAAATTTGCCGTGCAGAAGCATGTCAATCTCGAGGAAGTCGAGAACTTGAAGCACACGCTAAAGATTTTTTAGCTATTGATTATCATCAAATGACCAGTGATAAAAAATTCAGCTTGGATAGTGTTTATTGTCTCGGTAATTGTGCAACTGGCCCTAACATTAGAATTAATGATGATCTTTATGGCCGTATTTCTAATCAGAGGTTTGAAGAAATTCTTTCTAATGTAGACCGCGAATTAAAGTGAGAGTGACCATGACAACAAAAATTTTTATTCCACGAGAAAGTACCGCTATTTCTTTAGGGGCACATGAAGTTGCTCAAGCATTTACGCACTATTTATCCGATCATGATATTGATATAAAAATAATCAGAAATGGCTCACGTGGTTTATTTTGGTTAGAACCTATGGTTGAAATAGAAACAGCACAGGGCCGTATGGCATATGGCCCTGTAGCATCCGCTGATGTTGCAAGCATTATGGAAGATATCAGCCAGAATATTCTCCATGAAAAACCACAAGCTCATGCGCTAGCCTTAGGCCTAACTGAAAACATTCCCTATCTAAAAAAACAAACTCGCCTTACCTTTGCCCGTGCAGGTATTACTGACCCAGTTTCTCTTGATGAATACCTTGCCTTAGATGGCTTTAAAGGCCTACAAAAGTCACTCGCTTTATCGACTCAGGAAATTGTCACCGCTGTTGTAGACTCTGGTCTTCGTGGCCGAGGTGGCGCTGCTTTTCCTACCGGTATAAAGTGGCAAACGGTAAGAGATGCCACTGCGGATAAAAAATATATTGTCTGTAATGCTGACGAAGGCGATTCTGGCACCTTTGCCGATAAATTAGTCATGGAATGTGATCCCTTTATGCTGATTGAAGGCATGATTATTGCCGGATTAGCGGTTGGTGCCGACCAAGGCTATATTTATTTACGTTCAGAATATCCTATTGCCGATGAAATATTACAACAAGCTATTGAGATTGCTAGTGCCGCCGGTTATTTAGGTAATAACATTTGTGGTAGTGGTAAAACCTTTAATTTAGAAGTGAGATTAGGCGCAGAAGCTTATATTTGTGGTGAAGAAACTGCCCTTTTAGAATCACTAGAAGGTAAAAGAGGCATGGTGCGCTTTAAGCCACCACTTCCGGCTTTAGAAGGATTATTTGGCAAACCCACCATTGTTAACAATGTACTGTCTCTAGCGGCTATTCCGTTTATTATGAGTGAAGGCAGTCAGGCCTACCAACAATATGGCACAAATCGTTCACGAGGCACCTTACCTTTTCAACTCGCCGGTAATATTAAACAAGGTGGATTAATTGAACTACCTTTTGGCTCAAGTTTAAAAGATCTTATTGATAACTTTTCTGGTGGCACCGCCAGCAACCGCCCAATAAAAGCCATTCAAGTCGGTGGCCCATTAGGCGCTTATTTACCTAGCCATAAACTCGATATTCCACTTGATTATGAAGCATTTTCTAAAGCCTCTGCCGTGCTAGGTCATGGCGGCATTGTCGTGTTTGATGACAGTGTTGATATGCTAGAACAAGCACGTTTTTCAATGGAATTTTGTGTGGTTGAATCTTGCGGGAAATGTACGCCTTGTAGAATTGGTTCAACACGTGGTGTAGAAGTCATTGATCGTATAAAAAATGATGAGAGCCGTGCTGATAATATGATTTTACTTAATGACCTTTGCGACACCATGATTGACGGTTCTTTATGCGCAATGGGCAGTATGACACCTATACCCGTGCGCAGTGCTTTTACTGATTTTCCTCAAGACTTTTTTTTAACCACACAGGAGAGCAATCATGATTAATTATTATGATCCAGCCACTAATACCACGTCGAATAAACCAATCGATTTTAATAAAGATTATGGCACTCCTGCCAGCACCTCAACACAAACAGTGTGTCTTGAAATTGACGGGGTAAAAATAACGGTTGCTGCCGGTACTTCAGTAATGCGCGCTGCCGCAATAGCTGATATTAATATTCCTAAACTTTGTGCAACTGATAACATCGAAGCCTTTGGTTCATGTCGTTTATGTGCGGTACAAATTGAAGGTATGAGAGGCTATCCAACCTCATGTACGACATCGGTTAAAGAAGGCATGGTGGTGTCTACTGAGAATAATGACATTGCAAAATTACGCCGCAATATCATGGAACTCTATATATCTGATCACCCACTTGACTGTTTAACCTGTTCAAGTAATGGCGACTGTGAATTACAAGATATGGCCGGAGCCGTTGGCTTACGTGAAGTGCGTTATGGTTTTGATGGCGATAATCATCTTGACGCCAAGATTGATGACTCTAACCCTTATTTTACCTTCGAACCTAGTAAATGTATCACCTGCTCTCGTTGTGTTAGAGCCTGTGAAGAAGTTCAAGGTACTTTTGCCTTAACCATTGAAGGTCGAGGTTTTGCCTCAAAGGTCAGCGCTGGTACCAGTGAAAACGATTTTGCCTCCTCTGATTGTGTCTCTTGTGGCGCCTGCGTACAGGCTTGCCCAACGGCAACACTGATGGAAAAATCAGTAATTGACAAAGGACAACCAGAACACAGTATTATCACAACCTGTGCCTATTGTGGCGTTGGTTGTTCTTTTAAAGCTGAAATGAAAGGTGAAGAAGTCATACGCATGGTGCCCTACAAGGGCGGTAAAGCCAACCAAGGTCATTCTTGTGTCAAAGGCCGCTTTGCCTTTGGTTATGCAACTCATAAAGACCGCGTTACTGAGCCTATGGTGCGCGACAGCATTGATGAAGAATGGCGAGTCGTCGGTTGGGATGAAGCCTTAGAATTTGCCGCCAATAAAATTAAAAACATTCAGGCTAAATATGGCCGTGAAAGTGTTGGCGGTATTACTTCATCTCGCTGTACCAATGAAGAAACCTATTTAGTACAAAAATTGATCCGCGCTGCTTTTGGTAATAACAATACCGACACCTGCGCTCGTGTTTGTCATTCACCCACAGGTTATGGACTCAAAGCAACCATTGGTGAGTCTGCGGGTACACAAACTTTCGACTCAGTGATGAAATCTGATGTGGTTATGGTTATTGGTGCAAACCCTACTGACGCTCACCCAGTGTTTGCCTCGCAGTTGCGTAAACGCTTGCGCCAAGGCGCAGAGTTAATTGTCGTTGATCCCCGAACCATTGATTTACTTAATACCGCTCACATAAGTGCTAATCATCATCTGCCGCTAAAACCTGGTACTAACGTTGCTATGATCAATGCCATAGCACACGTCGTTATGAGTGAAGGCTTAGAGGACAAAAATTTCATTGAGCAGCGTACTGATGAATACAACGCATGGCGTGAATTTATTCTTGATGAGATCAACTCACCCGAAGCGATGGAAAGTATTACCACGGTTAATGCCGAACAAGTTCGCATTGCCGCTCGTGCTTTTGCCAAGGCAAAAAATGGCGCTATTTATTATGGCTTAGGCGTTACCGAGCATAGCCAAGGTTCAACCATGGTCATGGGCATAGCAAACTTAGCATTAGCCACAGGTAACATAGGCCGTGAAGGCGTAGGTATTAATCCATTGCGTGGACAAAATAATGTTCAAGGCTCTTGTGACATGGGTTCATTCCCACAAGAACTGCCAGGTTATCAGCATGTCAGTGATGATGTCTTGCGCGCTAAATTTGAAAAAAGTTGGGGCGTAACTTTAGATAACGAACCGGGCTTTCGTATTCCAAACATGTTTGATGCCGCCATTGAAGGCACGTTCAAAGCCATGTATGTGCAAGGAGAAGACATTTTACAATCGGATCCTAACACCCAACATGTACAGGCGGCATTGTCATCATTAGAGTGCTTGATTGTGCAAGACATTTTTCTCAATGAAACCGCGCTATATGCACACGTATTTCTACCCGGCTCTTCATTTCTAGAAAAAGATGGTACCTTTACCAATGCAGAAAGACGCATAAATCGGGTGCGTAAAGTGATGAAGCCATTAGCTGAATTCGCAGACTGGGAAGTCACCCAAAAGCTGTCTAATGCTTTAGGTTACCCGATGAATTATCAACATCCTTCTGAAATAATGGATGAGATAGCCTCATTAGTGCCTACTTTTAGTATGGTCAGTTATAAGAAATTGGACGAACAGGGTAGTATTCAGTGGCCTTGTAACGAAGAGTTTCCTGATGGTTCACCTATTATGCACGTGGAAAGCTTTCCCATTGGTAAAGGTCGTTTTGCAATTACGCCCTACCTTGCTAGTGAAGATCGCGCTAACAAACGCTTTCCGTTATTATTAACCACTGGGCGAATACTCAGTCAATATAATGTTGGGGCGCAAACACGACGCACCGCGAACAATACTTGGCACCAAGAAGATTTACTTGAAATACATCCTAACGATGCCGAAGAAAGAGGTATTAATGATGGTGACTGGTTAGGCATTAGCAGCCGTGCGGGTGATACTGTACTGAAAGCAAAAGTCAGTGAACGTATGCAAAGTGGCGTGGTATTCACTACCTTCCATCACCCCATCAGTGGCGCCAACGTTATTACCACTAACAGTTCGGATTGGGCAACTAATTGTCCTGAATATAAAGTCACCGCGGTACAGGTGGAAAAAGTCACCTCACCATCCGCTTGGCAGACACGTTATAAAAAATTCAGTGCACAACAAAAAGAGCATTTTAAACGTTCACCTAAAAAACAAAAAGCCACTATAGGAAGTTAAGTTTGACGCTGGAAGATGAAGCAAAATTGCAACCAAGCCATTTAACACTACCTGTTCACTATTGGCAGCAAGGTAGTGAGCAAGAAAAACTTGACTGTATCGCAGAGGAAGTGCCTATTGCCATGGTTTACAATGGCATTTCTCACGCGGTTATGATGGCCTCGCCGGCCAATTTACACGAGTTTTCCTTAGGCTTTAGTTTGTCTGAAGGCATTATTGATCACGCGGCTGAAATGTATGATATTGAGCTGGTCGCCAGTGAAAAAGGCATAGAAGTACGTCTTGAGATTAGCTCTGAGCGTATGATGTCTTTAAAATCACACCGACGTAACCTTACTGGCCGTACAGGCTGTGGTTTATGTGGTAGTGAATCACTGGAGACCGCCATTCGGCCCATTAAGAGTGTTACGCCACAAGCGCTGCCCGCTTCGCCAGTAATACAACATGCACTGTCACAGTTAAGTGAGCATCAAAAATTACAAGCATTAACAGGTGCTGTTCATGGCGCAGCCTGGTGTGACGATACTGGCAAGATTATCCTCTTGTGTGAAGATGTTGGTCGACACAATGCTTTAGACAAGTTAATTGGCAGCTTAGCGCTGCGTAAAATCAATACACAAAGCGGCTTTGTTGTCATTTCAAGCAGAGCAAGTTATGAGATGGTACAAAAGGTAACCAGCGTTAATATCGCCACATTAGTCGCGGTTTCGGCGCCAACGGGCTTAGCAATAAGCTTGGCAAATCAAGCTAAGCTTAATTTAATTGGCTTTGCTCGTCCTGGTAGACATACTTTCTATACCAAATTCGATAAATAAATAGGAAAATAGTGATGAGTAGTTCTCAAATTGATAATCTAATTAGTATGCTCAACCAAATTGAAACTAATAATAATTACAAAAAAACTGACGAAGAAACGGCTATGATCGTTGCTAATCACGTAAAGAAATTTTGGGCACGTTCAATGAAAGCAAACATAACAAAGTACGCCGATAGTGATGGTGCACAATTATCCCCTGCCATAAAACTAGCATTAGCCCAGTTATAAAGATTGGATTGTCATGTTTATCGAAATCTGCTTATTCAAATCAGCTATTTAAATCTGAATGCATAGATTTAGATTTAAATAGCTGATGATAGCATTATCGTCATGAGTAATATTGCGAAATATCGGGTATAGATTTCATGGCAAGTAAGTGCCCTGCACGAGCATATATTGACTGTTTTTAATGAATGCGTGGCTTAAGCTTCTGGCCTTTTTTATACACTCGATTAAGTGTGTTTATTACCAAACTGTGATTGCCAAACTAAGTATGGCGCCATGACACTTTTAAGCCCTAAATATGGCGACATATTTAGGGCGGAATAGTTAATGTGCTATAGACCTTAACAGGTCGATTTTTTATTGTTAAATAGCTCTTCTGACGTCATGGTGTTACTAATACCAATGGCTCACATCATCATTTAAAACCTGTAAAAGTCATTTATCAATGGTGTCATGTTTCATCGTTCAGTTGCTTTGCGCTTTTCATTAAGTAAGGAGCAAGTGCGCTTTTAAAATCCAGTGTTGCGCCTAACTTATTGGCTAGCAATATCATGCCAGTAATTTTACGATTGACTAATGCAACCTCAAATATAGGAGATGCTGCGGCTGTTTTATCAGTAATCAGTGGCATGCTAACTTCTTGAATTCGTTTAATTAGCTGTTGTTTTTTTAAGTTGTAGCCAGTATCACTTTGCAAACAATCACTCGCTTCAAAACACGCTTTTAGCACAGTATCTATGGCCGCAGCACTCATGTTATGGTCAATTAAACCAAGCGAATACAGGGCTGAACGCATGTCGTTAGTATCTTGGCGCTGCATAGCATCAGCCATAGCGAGATAATGCGTTGAGGTATGCTGAGCAATCTGCCGGCAGGCTCCAAAATCGAGTAACACTATTTTTTGCGTATCACTCTGATACAAAAAATTGGCAAAGTTGGGGTCACTTTGCATGAGTTTATGGCTGAACAGTTCTTGGTAGGTTAAGTGCATTAACTGGCTACAGACTAGATCGACAATGTCAGCACTCATGGTACTAATATCTGTGATGGCAGAACCTTCAATGTATTCCATCGCCAGTATGTTTTGGTCAGTTAGCTCGTCAACGACAAAGGGTACAATGAAGCGAGGATCGTTGCGCAGATTGGCGCGATAAGCCTTAAGAAATTTGGCTTCCTGCAAATAATTAGCTTCGTTTTTAAGTTGTGCTTTTGCTTCAGCGAGCAAGCTGGTTAAATCGATATGTTGAGGTAATACACCGCTCAGTTTTAGTACACTCATGACGTTATCAATGTCACTGTCAATGCTATCTCTTACCCCCGGGTATTGGACTTTAATCGCCAGCTGACGACCATCTTTGAGTGTTGCTCTATGAACCTGACCAATGCTTGCCGACGCGATGGGGGCAAATGAAAAATAACTAAATT
This sequence comes from Colwellia sp. MB3u-4, assembly GCF_014077065.1. Lineage (NCBI taxonomy): Bacteria > Pseudomonadati > Pseudomonadota > Gammaproteobacteria > Alteromonadales > Colwelliaceae > Colwellia > Colwellia sp. MB3u-4. Next base: position 332,709 of record NZ_JACGVE010000075.1, read on the forward strand.
GTTGATACCAGTCTTTTGACCAAGACGCTTCTAGGGTTTTAATTAGTTGCGCCTTAGGCATTGGGTCAGCTTCTTGGCGCAGTCGCGAAAGAATAGGCTCCCATTCAGCAGGCAGTAATTCACCTGCATCCATGGAGAGTAGTTGACCCAATTTCATGGCCGCGCCACGCATATGTGCTAGACGCTTGGTGATCGATATCGCGTTGTCGATATTCATTAAAGACTGAGTTAATGATGGCCGCTGACCACTGAGCATTTGTTTTGTCGCGCCTTTAACAATATTGCCAGCAACCGCTGAGGCCAAACCACCCAGCTTAGCTAAGCGAGCAATTCTTCCGGAAGGTACTTTCCGCTCGTTACGTTTTTCTGTCATAGTAAAGTTGATTCGCTGGGCATGGTAACGCTTCTACCTTTGTGTTGTTTAATACAGCCTCGCTGGAATTTACAGCAAGGGTCGACGATAATATTAGCAAAAAAACTTTGCTAATGCCTGTGCTAGCTGTCCTCTCAAACATTTTATTTGGCAGCATAGCCGAGTTAACTTTTTCACCGATGAAATATTTTAGAGAAAAAATAGCAGTGAACAGCTCAGTATCGTGCTGTTCAGCATGACTTTAGACTTAATAAGTCAATTGAAAGCGATTATTTTTTTGCTCATAATACTTGAGTGATTTAGTCAAGTACTATATGATTAATACTTGAGTAAATTAGTCAAGTATTATGCTGTTGCCGTCAACATTCGTGGTTTACAAAAACTTAGACAGCCACTCTGGTATCTAAGTTTTTAAATCAGGGCAACAAAGCTATGGAGAAACTAAAGTATGAGTGAGCAACTCGATCAGGCGTTATCCCGCAAATACGATGCAGGTTTTGTTTCTGACATCGAATCTGAAACCTTTCCACCTGGCTTGGACGAAGATGTTATACGCCGCATCTCCGCCATGAAAGAAGAACCAGAATGGATGTTAGAGTGGCGTCTTCGCGCCTACAACAACTGGCTTGACATGGAAGAGCCGGATTGGGCTCATGTGCATTACCCGAAAATAGATTTTAATGCCATCTCATATTACTCTGCACCTAAGAGTATGGCGGACAAACCCCAGTCCCTGGATGAAGTAGACCCTGAACTGTTGCGCACCTATGAAAAGCTGGGCATTCCGCTTTATGAGCAAGAAATGCTAGCTGGGGTTGCTGTAGACGCCGTTTTTGATTCTGTGTCTGTGGTGACTACCTACCGTGCAAAGCTGGAAGAAGCGGGCGTTATTTTCTGTCCTATTTCCGAAGCCGTGCATAAGTATCCTGAACTGGTAAAAAAATATCTTGGATCTGTGGTTCCCCGTTCAGATAATTACTTCGCCGCCCTTAACAGTGCAGTATTCACCGATGGTTCATTTGTCTACATACCCAAGGGTGTGCGTTGCCCTATGGAGCTGTCCACCTACTTTCGTATCAATGAGGAAAATACTGGCCAGTTCGAACGAACGCTGATTGTTGCCGAAGAGGGTAGCCATGTAAGCTACCTGGAAGGCTGCACTGCGCCTCAACGGGATGAAAACCAGCTGCATGCTGCCGTGGTTGAACTGGTTGTTATGGATGATGCTCAAATCAAGTACTCTACCGTACAAAACTGGTATCCCGGTGATGAGAACGGTAAAGGGGGGATCTATAACTTTGTCACCAAACGCGCTATATGTCACACCAATGCCAAGGTTTCTTGGACTCAGGTAGAAACCGGCTCTGCCATCACCTGGAAATACCCTAGTTGTATACTCAAAGGCGATAACAGTGTAGGTGAATTCTATTCTGTTGCCCTGACAAGGGGCAGACAGCAGGCCGATACAGGCACCAAGATGATCCATTTGGGCAAAAATACCAAATCCACTATTATTTCCAAAGGTATCAGCGCCGGTAACAGCAACAATACCTACCGTGGCCTGGTCAGTATGGGTGCTAAGGCGGAAGGTGCCCGTAATTTTACCCAGTGTGATTCATTACTCATTGGTGATCGCTGTGGTGCTCACACTTTCCCTTATATCGAGAGTCGCAACCCCTCTGCCATAGTGGAGCATGAGGCTACCACCTCCAAGGTTAGCGATGATCAGATGTTTTTATGCCAGCAACGTGGTCTTGATCCTGAAAAGGCCGTATCTATGATCGTTAATGGCTTCTGTAAGGAAGTATTCAAAGAACTGCCAATGGAGTTCGCCGTAGAGGCGGGCAAATTACTCGAGATCAGTCTTGAAGGCTCAATAGGATAAAAATACATGCTTAAAATTAACAACCTACACGCCAGTGTAGAACAAAAAGAAATACTTAAAGGTCTTAACCTAGACATTAAACCTGGTGAAGTTCATGCCATTATGGGCCCTAACGGCGCGGGTAAAAGCACCTTAGGTTTCATTCTATCCGGTCGCGAAGGCTACGAGGTAAGTGAAGGCCAAGTAGAATTTAACGGCGAAGACCTGCTCGAGATGGCGATAGAAGAACGAGCCCGCAAAGGACTGTTTCTGGCTTTTCAGTATCCGGTAGAGATCCCCGGTGTCAGCAATATGGCCTTTATGAAAGAATCGGTGAACGCCATACGTGAACAACGTGGTGAAACGCCATTAACTGCCACAGAGTTTCTGAAAAAAGCCAAGGAAGCCTGCAAACAAGTACAACTATCGTTGGATTTTCTTAAACGCGGTGTTAACGAAGGATTTTCCGGCGGCGAAAAGAAACGCAACGAAATTATGCAGATGATCCTGCTTGAACCCAGTCTATGTATTCTGGATGAATCCGACTCTGGTTTGGATATCGATGCCCTACAAGTAGTGGCGAACGGTGTGAACAGCCAACGCGATGGTAAACGCAGCTTTATTATTATCACCCATTATCAGCGCCTGCTCGATTATATTAAACCTGACTATGTGCATATTTTGGCCAATGGTAAAGTCGTCAAAAGTGGCGATGCTTCACTGGCCACAGACGTGGAAAAAGAAGGTTATGCTTTCCTAGGACAGGATAACGCCGAGGAGACAAATGCATGAGCCAGTGGTTAAAGCAGGTAATAGACCGTGGTCAGGCCATTGATGACTGGCTTAGCCCGCTTCGGGCTCAGTCTCTGGAAGCGCTGGGCAAGGCTAAATGGCCCAATCGCCGGGTAGAAAGCTGGAAATATACCTCATTGGCACCACTGGAACAGCTTGAATTAAGCCCTGGTAGCACAGCAAGCGAAGCCATCATTGAAGATATTGAGGGTCTGAACAGCCTAGACTTGGTTTTTGTAAATGGCAAATTACAAAGCGATATAAGCTTACTGTCTTTACCACAAGGGCTGCATATCAGTAGCTTGCTAGATGCATCAGATAAGCAACAAAACACGGCTAACGCCTTGTTTGCCAAGATCAAACCTCAGCGTCATCTTTTTGGGCTGGTCAACGATGCTTTAGCAGAAGATGGGCTGATTATCGATATTGATGCCAACAGCAAAATTGAACAGCCCATTCGGATTGTTAATATCAGTAGCGATGGACAAGAATCTCATCATCGTGTGCTGGTGCGCTTAGGCAGCCATGCCAGTGCCACAGTCATTGAGCACGGGCAAGGAGAACAAGCCAGCCTTAGCACAGGTTTTGCCGAATATGACATCGGTGAACAGGCTTATCTTGAGCATTACCGACTGGCCATGCATACCCATCAAGCCATACATATCGGCGGCGATCATTTCAGCCTGCAGCAAAAAGCACAGCTTAACAGCACGCTTATCGCTTATGGCAGTGAATTGTCACGTATGGATGTGGATATCATTCATAACGGTGAGCATGCCAAGGCCAAATTTAACGCCATTTACTTGCTCGGCGAAGCAGAGAATTTTGATCTGCACAGCACGATCGAACATGTGATGCCCAATGGCACCACAAAAGAAAATGCCCGAGGCATTGTGGGTGACAAGGCCAAGGCCGTTTTCAATGGCCGTATTCATATTCACCGCAATGCCCAGAAGACGCTAGCAGAGCTGCATAACCGCAACCTGTTATTGTCCCGTCGCGGTCAGATAAATACTAAGCCTGAGTTGGAAATCTATGCCGACGACGTGCTGTGTGCTCACGGTGCCACCGTTGCCGAGACCGAGGAAGAAACCTTGTATTACTTGCTTTCACGCGGCATATCACGATCCCAAGCGCTGGTTATGCTCAACTTCGGCTTTATTCAGGAATTGGTGGAACAGATGCCTAATCAGCACCTGGCGCAGTGGCTCAAGCCCCAATTGCATTCACGCTTCGTGGAAATGGAAGTCAAATGAATACCAGCAACAGTACACTGAATATGGATGAAATCCGAGGCCAGTTCCCTATTTTGCATCAGAAAATTGAGGGTCACCCCTTGGTATATTTGGATAATGCCGCCACCACCCAGAAACCTCAGGCGGTGATCCAGGCGATAACCGACTTTTACACTCAGTGTAATGCCAATGTGCATCGCGGCGCTCATCATCTTTCCGATGAGGCCACCCGACGCTACGAAAAAGCCCGGGATACAGTCGCCAACTTTATTCATGCCCATGATCGCAAGGAAGTGATTTGGACCAGTGGCACCACCGAAGGTATCAATATTGTTACCAATGGCATGGCCCAGCGCCTGCAAAATGGCGATGAAGTGCTGGTAACTGAAATGGAACATCACGCTAACCTTGTCACCTGGCAGCAGGCCTGTTTGCGTAGCGGTGCAACACTGAAAATTGCGCCCATCCATGATAATGGCACACTGGATACCGAAGCCTTTGCTGCCTTGTTGACACAGAAAACGAAAATGGTTGCCCTGCCCCATGTCTCTAATGCCCTGGGTACAGTGAATCCGGTAAAAGAGCTCACCGCCCTAAGTAAAGAACAAGGCGCGTTAGTGCTCATTGACGGGGCACAGAGTATTGCCCATGGCAATGTGAATGTAAGCGATATCGGCTGTGATTTTTACGTATTCTCCGGCCACAAGCTGTTTGGCCCTACCGGCATAGGTGTGCTTTGGGGTAAAGAAGCGGTGCTTCAGGACTGGCCTGTATGGCAGACCGGCGGTGAAATGATTGCCACCGTCACTTACGAAAGTGCCACCTGGGGCGAATTACCTAACCGTCTTGAGGCTGGCACCCCCAATATTGCCGGTGCCATAGCTTTAGCCGCCGCCATAGACTGGTTTACTAGTCTGAACTTAAGCGCGGTACAAGCGCATGAGCAGGCACTGATGGCCAGCGCCCTGGAACAGGCCCAAGCTTTTGAGGGCTTAACCATTATCGGCAATGCTGCCAATAAGATGGGCGTGTTGAGTTTTATATTACAAGGCTGCCACCCCGCCGATATAGGCTTTCTTTTGGATCGTCAGGGCATTGCCATCCGTACGGGTGATCATTGTGCCCAACCACTGATGCGCCGCTTGAATTTACCGGGGACAGCCAGAGCTTCATTCTCGGTATATAACACTTTAGAAGAAGTGGACGCGTTGTTTATTGCCCTTAAAAAAGTCCAGAACATGCTGGCCTGAGGATTATTTGATGAATGTAGAAAAGTTTACCCCGGAAAAAAGCCAAGGCAAAGCCATCACCCTGACAAAAGCGGCGATAAAGTATTTTGAAGGCAAATTAGCAGAGCACCCCGGCCATCTATTACGCCTGTCTAGTAAAGTCAGCGGCTGCACTGGTTACTCCTATGTGCTGGACGTTGCCAAGGAACCAGAAGACGGGGATACGCGGATCGAGGCGAGTGATAAGCTCACCCTGACCATCGCCGCCAAAACGATGGATTTAGTCAGAAACACTGAAATTGACTATGTAAAAGAAGGCGTTAACGGCGTAGTCAGGTTTAATAACCCCAATGCCGTCAATGAATGTGGTTGTGGTGAAAGCTTTAGTGTCAGCTAGATGTCATGACAAACCTGTGCTTTGTCATAAAGAGGTTCAATAAATGCAACAAAAAATAGTCGTTACTGAGCGCGAATGCAAAGCAAGGGGTGTGCCTAATGGCGATTTACAAGTTATCCCAAAAGGCGAATTTGTCAATATCACCCAGGATCTTGGCGGCAACTACACCGTCACCTGGCGCGGCAATATGCTGCGTATTGATGGCACTGATGCCGATGCCATAGGCCGCAAATCACAAAAACTGGATTTTCCTATTCTCAACGATGGTCTTATCCATAAGGATCATGTTTTACAAGCCCTGGCCACTGTCTATGATCCTGAAATTCCCATTGACCTGTTGTCTCTGGGGCTGATCTACAAAGTTGTTGTCAATCAAGATACACAAACCGTGCATATCGATATGACCCTGACGGCCCCCGCCTGTGGTATGGGACCTGTGTTGGTAGGCGATGTAGAATACCGAGTGAGCATGGTACCCAATGTTAAAAAGGTTGCGGTAGAGCTGATATTTGATCCCCCCTGGTCCCGCGAGATGATGAGCGAAGAAGCTCAGCTCGAAGCCGGCATTTTTTTCTAGCTATATAATCTGAGAGTCCCTGATGAACCTACCAAGCAGCCAAGAAATTATTGAGGATATGGCCTTTTTTGATGACTGGGAGCAGCGCTATCAGTACATCATCGATTTGGGCAAAAGTATTCCACCTATTGATGAAAGTCTGAAAACTAACAAGAATCTGGTCAGAGGTTGCCAAAGCAATGTCTGGCTAGTGAGCACTGAACGAGACGGTAAATTACAGTTTCAAGCAGACAGTGACGCGGTAATTGTTAATGGCCTATTGGCCTTAGTGATAGCCGTTTTTAATGACAAAACCATGACACAAATCCTGGATTTTGACATTAATGGCTATTTCAAAGCACTGGACCTTGAGCGCCATATCACCCCCACTCGTGGCAACGGCCTGCAGGCTATCGTCGCTAAAATTCAGGCCATTGCTAAAACGAAGATGTGAACAGATAGAACTTAGCTGTATTTGCAAGCTACCTTGGTTCAAACCCTGTTCAGGAATTAACATTAACATCATATAGCTACGGATAACTTCCCCACCCTAGTTTACAAGAGTATTAAATGAGACAGACCATTACAGAAACAGTCACGAGTGTTCATCACTGGAATGATACGCTGTTTAGCTTTAAAACCACTCGTCAGCCCACATTCACCTTTGAAAACGGCCAATTCGTTATGATAGGCCTTGAGGTCGATGGCAAACCATTACTACGGGCTTACAGCATTGCCAGTGCCAATTATGAAGATGAACTTGAATTTTTTAGTATAAAAGTTCCCAATGGGGCACTCACCTCTCGTTTGCAACACATTCAAGTTGGTGAACCACTTACTCTATCAACCCGCCCTACCGGAACCTTGGTAGCCGGCAGGCTTAAGCCAGGAAAGCACCTATACTTACTGGCGACCGGAACCGGGTTAGCGCCTTTTATGAGCATTATTAAAGATCCACACCTATACGAACAGTATGAAAAAATTATAGTGGTTCATGGTGTGCGTAATATTTCTGAGCTCGCTTATCAACACACCATCTGTGATGAACTACCGAACAATGAATTTTTTGGTGATTGGGTCAAAGAAAAACTGATTTATTACCCCACAGTAACTCGAGAGGAATTTCGTTCTCAAGCTCATCAACAAAGAATTACTCACTTGCTAGCGAATAATACCTTAACACAAGAAATTGGCTTGCCGGCTATTGATCCAAGTGCGGATAGATTCATGCTTTGTGGTAATCAGGCCATGCTTGATGACACGATGGCAATGTTAAATAAACAAGGTTTTAAAAAGGCCACCTCCCGAGAACAAGGTGATTATGTCATCGAACAAGCCTTCCTCGAAAAGTAGTCATAGACAGGCAAATAATTAATACACTTAATACTGTAGTGGCATAGTTAATTTGGCCACTACAATGGATGCCTAACGCCACGTTAAGCGAACTAAAACTGTTGGTTATAATGTGTAGCGAAAACTAACCAACTGTTTTAGTTCCGTTTAAACGCCTTGTTAGCTTTATTTGTCGAGAAACCTTTGATAATGTTTACTTAACGAAGAGTGACAAACATTTAGATTAACTTTCCGACCAGAGTATGACTGGTAGTAATCACAACAACTTCCGTCTACTTCAACAAGTTTAGAGGATGGGTTTATTGAAATGAGGTATAGGTCGAATAAAGTGTGAATGTCGGCTCTTAGTAATAGGCCTTGGTCAGGGGAGATACTCTTAGTCTCTGCATAGGGAACTACATGGGCAGCTTCTAATGCACTTGGAGTTGCGCATTGGGTTATAACACATTTCCCTTCATAAATATTCAGTAAAGTATCACGGAATTTTGGCTGCCCTTGTCGACTTTGGATCAACGAATAGGTGACTTTATCAAGATATTTCTCGGCTGTTTTCAGCTTAGTTTTACCAATAAGCATTTCGATACTTTTATCCGTAATAGACTCTACACTTGAGGCATAGTTGGCTGGTAAATTACCTTTACCATCTGCCCACTTGTTTATGATTGAACGTGCGGATGCGTCACTTGCATAGTTTGGCATATAGTCTCTTCTTACTATTGTAGAAACACTGCCTCGAGTCATATCTATTTGCTGTAAGTTGTTATCTAAAGCTAATTTTTGTTCAATATTCAGCGGGGGAGTTTTCATAATACCTCTTATTTCATAGCCAAAACGCTTTATTTATGGTGTAAAGATAATAGCTTATTATGTATACGTCTCAGTATCACACGCACCATAAAAAACATTTAATTTACATTAATATCCCATACTTTCAAAGCATTAAAAACTAGTAATGCTAACTCACATGTATATTAGGGTGTGTTACTAAGACGCTTTAGTAATACACCTCAAAAAATCTACTGACTTCCATATAAAAGGGTATTACATCCTTTACGATAATAGTTATTCATTAGAAAATATATGGCAAGATTTTTAGCTGGAATGTCAGGAATGCGTACTAAGGTAACATTAGCACTAACAAAGATTAGTGCCCAAAAATGAAGTCACTTGGGGATTGGGTTCAATCGTCACTTATGCCACAGGCTGTGAATAAATTTTTTATGCGACGCTACTTGAATTAACAGGTGTTGTTACCTCAAACGTACTACAGAATTTAATCTACGGAGCCTTTTTACGTTGATATTATCCAATTACGCAAGTTCGAAATAGTTTTCACACAGGCTGGCCACATAGAAGACATTAGCTTTTAAAGACAATCAATACTTCGGATTAAGTTTTGTATCGATAACCCTATATGACATGCTAAGTAATAGTTAACTAAAATTGTGTAGCTAAACGTAACCAGCTGTAAATCCCGCTTGATTAGCTTATAAGTTACTTCCGACTATTTTAGTATTATGATAATCAATACTTTTTTGAGATATTTGATGATTATCAACCTGCTTGATATTAGATAAATCTAAAGAATTTGCGCCATAGTCGCAAAGGACATGACAATTAGGACAAAGAACAATTAAATTATCTGCTTTATCTGGACCGTTGTGAGGTTCGCCTAATGGGATAATATGATGCGCTTCAGAATACAGTTTATTACCTTGCAACTTCATAGTTGTTGAGCAAATCTGGCAACAATTACCATGTAGGAGTTTAATCTGTCTTGCTAAGGTTGAATCTCTCAAAACACGATATATTTCCTGTTTAGAAGTGCCAGGCTTCTCTTCCCCTGAATTCAAATCTATAGCTTTTGGTGTATGATTTATCTCTACCGTTTTTTTTGCTCTCTCCAACAAATCATCATCTCCTGCATAATTAATTACTCCATGATAGTCTTTGTTGATTTCTTTGATTTTTCGATCAAAATATTTGATACAAGCTCTAATTATTTCCACTCTACGCTCTATATCAGTGGGCAAATCAATATGAACGACTTTTGTTTTACAATTTTTATTGCGAAATAAACCTTCTAAAGCATCAGGTTTATCTCCATCCACAAAATGTCCGCAAAGAAATTCTACAATATCCTTTTTAGCAGTGGCATATTTGACATCTCCACCGCTTAGCTCAAAATCTAATCTATCAGGCTTATCTGCACTGTTAATCCAAAATTTAGCTTCGACTTTATCATCGTTAAGCTGCTTTCTGTAAATCTTGCTTAATACTGTACTTCGTAGCTTAAAGTGTTTTTTATCAAGTTTAGTTCCAGGATACCAGTCAGCTGTAATTAAATCCTCAAGTTTCCGGTAAAGCTCTTTATTCTCAATCATGTTCTCATCCTATTGTTTAATTTTACTACATTGTTAAGATTTTTTATTTTTTCTAATTCATTATCAACTAATGCTTTAATAGCAAATAATTATCCTAGTTCAGCGAGATGTTTTTTTCGTAGTGCATCTATTTTCTATTTGAATTTCTTGGTAATTTTATATTTGCATGAAGGTAGTAAAATTATCTTTTTATGGAGATACGTCTTATTAATGCCCTTTCCATAAGGTGAATTCACCCATTAATACGCCACAATTCCAGTTTATTAAAAACAATTTCAACCATATTGTTCTTAATCAAAGTAAAACATTTATAGGTCCTTTTATTTGTCATTTATGCTTTATGCTTAAACTAATTTTAGTGGTAATGTTCGGTCATCATGATAGAAGTTTGAAAATGGTAGAGTGATGTTTTTATTGACATGGCTCGTATATTTCAAGCGATAACAAAACCAATAGGTTTCGCCAAAGGTTGTTTATAAACAGACTCTTGTTGTAATAATACTAAAACAGAATCTTCATCAATTTTTCCTAACAGCGAGCACTTTCTGGCGACTACAGCAAAATCTCCGGGTGTTAAGTTGTTGAGTTTCAATAACTGCTCTCTAGTACCTTTACTACTGGAATAAACAAACTGCTTAAACATTTTTAATGATTGAGCTGGTAATAAATAATCGAGCTTGATCTTGAAGTCAAAGCGTCTTGCTACCGCGTGGTCTAATTTTTGATTAAAGTTGGTGGTTGCGATAAAAACACCGTCAAAGGTTTCCATTTGGGTGAGCATTTCATTAACCATTGTCGACTCCCAGCTTTTGCTATGCCCTTCTCGTGAATTTAAAAAGCTATCAACTTCATCGAGTAATAAAATAGCATTTTTGTCTTTGGCCTCTTCAAAGGCTGCGGCAATATTTTTCTCTGTTTCACCAACATATGCGCCTAGTAAATCAGAACCGCGTTTCATTATTAAAGGCAAACCTAAATCTTTAGAGAGATATTTCGCATAAGCTGACTTACCCGTACCTGGAGGTCCATATAATAATATACGAGACTCACCTAAGCGATGAATTCCCTTTTGCACCGTTTTTAAGTCATGCCCTATACTATTAGTTAACGTGAGGTCATATTCTAATAGCCTATTTACAGGCTGAATTTGTAGTTTTTTATAGCCTCCCACATTTAAATAACCGTTTAATAATACGGTAATTTGTTCTTGGGCATCACTAGCGGTTAAGTAAAATGTTTTAGTGACCTTTATCGCTTTCTCAATATGAGCAATAGACAGGCTTTTGTGTTGACATATATGGGCAATAAATTCGCTAGACAAGCGTAATCCTCTACTTAGTTGCCTTACTTTACGTTCATAACTCTCAGCGTCTGGTGATGTAACTTCAAGCACCATATCAAAACGACGTATGTACGCATCTTCCAGAGAATAAGGTCGATTGGTTACCCAAATAGTAGGTATTGGCGTATTTTCAAGCAATTGATTAACTTGATACTTACGTAAGTTACGTCCTGATAGTGGATTTTCATGAAAAAAGTCATCACACTCATCAACAAACATAATAATGTTTTTTAGCTGCCCACATATTGCTTGGGTTCTTTCAATTTCATTTACCATCGTTTTCGATATATTGTCTTGAGAATATTCATCATGGCTGTGGCTTATATCAAATAAATCACAATTTAATGCCTTAGCTAACGTTTTAACAAGTTCTGTTTTACCGACTCCCGGTTCACCATGTAATAAAATATTCACCCCCTGCTTTTTAAATGATATCGCATCATCTAAGTATTGATACAGCGGCATAAATTGTTCAACAGAAAAATCTTTCGGTTGCAGCTTTGTTTCATAGTTAAGTTGATAGCAATGTCTAATTAGTGCCTCAACGGAACTTAATTCTTTTATCGTTTTAATCGCTTCAAGATATTTGTTAGGAAGCTCAATTCTTGATAGAAATATATTTACATTAATATGGCTATATTGAGCAGAGTGAATACTTTCATCATTGTTAGTTAACAAGCTACTGATACTATTATCATCTCTATGTTTACCTGTAGCAATACTTTGAATATCAGCATCGGTTACGCCAATTGCTCTAAGTAAAATAAATGTGGCCGTTGCGTCATCTTGATACTCAGATGCTAATTCATCAGCAATATCGTTAAATGGTTCACTCATTAATTTAAGATATGAAAATAAATACAACCTAAAATATAATTTTGGGTTATTGGTTTGTTTAGCAAGAGTATTCAAATTTTGATAGTAATTTTGACAGGTCAATTGCTTTGCATTTACCTGTGAAACTTGTTTTTCTATCCACAAACAATGTTGTTTACCTAATAATTCCTTAGATGTTAGTAAATGTTTTGGCATTCCTAGCTGTAATAGCGTTTTCTTTAACACAGAATCGTCAATTAAATCATTTATCGATGTATTAATAACGGCGCATTCTTCCAGTAGTTTTTGCAAGAAACACAATACTAAAAAGTTACATTGATCATATCGATGAACTTCATTTAACTTAGAGGGGGTTTTTAGAGATTTTTTCATAATAGCCATAGTTTTTCTCTTTTAATACATAAATATGGAAAGACAAAAGAACACATTTTCAATACACGTTATGACGTATTTTAATAGATTCGACTACCCCAGTTACGAGATAATGAACGTAACTGAGGATTGAAAATGACAAACGTAAAAAATATTCAAAAGAATTTTAATTAGATGCCGTTGCTTTGATCAAAGAGTAAGGTTACAACCAAGCAGAAGCAGCAAAAAATTTAGGGCTTAATCCTAATATGCTTGGTCGCTGGATCACAGAATCAGAAAGTGATGACGGTCAGGCTTTCCGTGGTCATGGTAAGTTAACCCCTGAACAGTTAGAGCTTCGACAATTACGAGAAGAAAATAAGCGCCTTAAAATGGAGCGCGATATATTAAAAAAAGCGACGGTTGTTCTTTGCAAACGAAACGAAGTAAGATATTCGTTTATCACCCAATATAATAAGACCTGGCCAGTAGCGATAATGTACCCGTTATTGGAGGTAACCAGCAGTAATTACTACAGTTATCAAAAACGAAATCAAGATAACACTGTAGGTCCTGATCATGAAGAAATGCTTGAATGGATTAGAAACGCCACTGTGTATAGTGACAACACGTATGGTTCTCGTCGTATGCAAAAGGTATTGAACGCGCTTAGTTTTTCTGTGAGTCGAAGAAAATCTGCTCAGTTGATGAAGGCAGCTAATGTCTAGATTCGCTACAAAAAGAAGTACAAGGCGACCACGAAAAGAAAACATAAAAAGCCTGTATATGAAAATAAACTTGAACAGAATTTCAACCTAGAAAAGCTTAATCAAGGCTGGGTTCAGGACATCACCTACGTTTGGGTATCAGAAGGTTGGTTATATCTTGCTGTTGTAATTGATTTATATTCACGCAAGGTTGTTCGCTGAAGCATGGACTCTAGAGTGAAAGCTAAACTTGTTTGTGATGCGTTAACAATGGCGTTATGGCAGCGACAACCCAAAGTTGGTCTGATCGTTCATTCAGATCAGGGTGTTCAGTATGCCAGTGATGAATATCGTCGATTATTAACGTTTCACGGGTTGGTTGGTAGTATCAGCAAAAAAGGCTGCTGTTGAAATAATGTGGTAGCTGAAGGCTTCTTCAAAAGCTTAAAGCAAGAACGGGTACATTGAAAAGGTGACCAAACGTGCTCAGAGGCACAGCAAGATATATTGAATTACATAACGAAGTGGTACAACAACTATCGACCTCATTCGTATTTGGATTACCACAGTCCTAATAATTTTGAGTTAATGCACGTAGAATTTAAAATGGTTGTTTAACTAGGGTGTCTCAATTTAGTTAACGATGTCATTATATCCCAAATCACGTATCGTTAATATACCAATTTTTGACAATTTTATTTGATACTCAGTTCGGTTTGTTACGATAAAACAAAGGTAATTCAAATGGTTAGTCATCGCACCTTATAGGTGCGTTTTTTGTTTGGTTTAAATTAAGCATAAACTATTGATTTAATTACTCTGGTGTTTTTTCTTTATTTGCCGCTTGATCTAGCTTTTAGTTCTATATTCGGTCATAAAAAACAAAATATTTTTAAGTGATTGTGCAAGCCATTTTACATGTGTTTGTAATATAAATAATTCCCCCCAACATCTAACAGCTTCAAGGGGTTTGAGGAAAAACCTCTTTGTTCGCAGTGCTTATTATTAATGAGTTTTGTAGAGGTTCTATCGTTGTTTTACTAAAATATATCAGTAAGGTTACCAAAAGAATGCATTAGTAAATATGTGGCTAAAAGCTTTAAACTAATGTCAAAAACACACACTTTCTTGACAAAAAATAATACGAAAACTCTTTTTATTAGTTCGGATAACTATAAGGTCAGCAGCATGGCCTTTAGCTGACTGTAAAAATTCTGACACTTGAAAAATTTAACCTGTGTGTTGCATTCACCGATTGAACTCAACGTAATAACTTGTCATAGACATTACCTAAATTTCACCACATTATCAGTCACAGTTTGTTTTATCCGTTTAATACTGAATATTGAACTCTCGCCATTATGAATATAAATAATACCTTCGCCTTCAAACGGTGTTGGAAATTCTATCTTACCTCTGCCACTAACAGGTCTTGCATCATCAGTGCCTTCCCAGGAAAACTCTAGTTCTGGTATTCGGGTATTAACAGCAACATCTAAATGACCTTTTACAGCACAAAAAATAAATTTCCCTTGGTCATTTTCATCAAAGTAAAAATAACCTTCTTCAATTAAATCCACCATATCTTGTGCCCAAACTTCCATTTCAGTTATACGCCACTTGCCAACAAATTCATTCATTTTTAAACCTCAAACGCATTTATAATCGCTATCAAATTCTTAATATCCGATGCTTGCCCAATATAAAGGCCTTACTCTTTAAATATATCATCCAAACCTAACAAGGTGTTGTGTGATAATGCATTGAGTGTATGTCACTTTTATCACTATAACCTTGCTCAAGTTTAGCTATTATGGGGTCAATATCGAATATTTCTAACTGCTTTAACATGTCATCCTTGATTTGTGAGAACTGCAAATAAGTTGAGTCAGTGTCTAGTGTTCTTGAGCTAATAACAAGTGCTTTAACCTCAATACAATAAGTAAAATTCGCTCTAAAATAACCACAGCAACACTTAGTTTCTTAGCTCGTAAGCAAAGCCTTGTTTCCTTGCACCAAGGCGCGTTGGCACTTTAACTCTCACATAAAAATATTTTTTCTAAGGTATAAATACTTAACACCTGTCACTTCCTACACTTTGCCTCAAGTTGGCCAATTTTTTAAAACCCTATAACTGTCCATGTACCAATAATTTGATATTTTAACGAATTGATATTGAGCTGAAAAGTTTATCTGGAAAAACTTGAGCCTAAATGACTTTCGAACAGAAATATGAAACATAAACTTGAGAGGAGTTTTACGCGTAGAAGAAGGAGTACAAAAATCAGTGCTGTGTGACCAACCGTGTATCATTTTTTTAATGTAGGAATGATATAAAAGGATTTTAGAAAACCGCTTGAACTATTAACAACAGATCAAGCGGTGTCTAAAATTGGTGAGATGACGCATAAGCCGGGTTTTGTATCTCTTCCGAGGAAGAGTGACAATCATTCGTCTAGGCTATAAATCGCTCTATAGCTCAAGCAACCTACCCGGTTTCCACGCGAACCACGCTTATACTATGAAAACTTGCGTTAACATAGTCATGAAACCCTATTTGGTCTTGCTCCGGGTGGAGTTTACCCTGCAATTACTGTTACCAGCAATCCGGTGCGCTCTTACCGCACCCTTTCAGCCTTACCTGTGAAACTTTCGAAAAAGTAACCATCGGCGGTCTTCTCTCTGCTGCACTTGTCGTGGGCTCGCGCCCCCCAGGCGTTACCTGGCACCCTGTTCATTGGAGCCCGGACTTTCCTCCCCTCTATCTGTTTACCACTTATTAAAAATAAGCGGTACAACGATAAAGCAGCGATTGTCTCGTCAACTCAGGGCGCATTCTACCCGATATATTCACTTAGGTCTAAATTAAATATCACGGGTATAGATCTGCTGTTATAGTAAGCTAAAAATGACTTAGGCTTTATTTATGATCGAACTTTGGCATTGCCACAATACTCGCTCACTTCGTGTTTTGTGGGCTTTAAAAGAAATGCAGTTTGAATACATCTTGCACACTTTGCCATTCCCACCGCGTTTTTTAGACAAAGCTTATTTACAGACTAATCCTTTAGGCACAGTACCTTTTCTTAAAGATGGCGCTACCACGCTGACCGAATCAAGTGCTATCTTGTTATACTTAGTAGAGCGTTACTCGCAAACTCAGTTGAGTTTACCTGCATCACACCCAGAATACGGTGCCTACCTAAATTGGCTTTTTAGCAGTGATGCTACACTGACATTCCCACAAACCTTAGTCTTGCGATACAGCCAGTTTGAAAAGCCTGAACGTCAACAGCCACAAGTAGTTAAAGATTACGCCATTTGGTATTTAGCGCGCTTAAAGCGCTTAAATAGCCATTTAGAAAACCATCACTATTTGGTCGACAATCGCTTTACCATTGCCGATATTAGTGTCGGTTATGCGCTTTATTTAGGTGAACTACTCGGGCTAGCCAAACACTATCAGCCACAAACTCAAGATTACTTACAAAGGCTTAAAAGCAGAGAGGGCTTTATAGCGGTAAAAGATATCGGTGAACAAAACAGTCATTACACCATAAAGCCAATAGACATAAGCTAAGCCGCTACTCTTTCATGGCTAAAGCATATTCATAAAGCGCGTTTTTTTTCACCCCATGAATTTCTGCCGCAATAGCACAAGCTCTTTTTGGCTTCATTTCTGACAGCAGTAACTTCAAGGTTGCCACCACATGAGCGGGAATATCATTGGGATCAATTTTTATCCCTTCGATAATGAGCACCATTTCACCTTTAAGCTGATTAGGATCTGCTTGTAAAAAGCTTAATAGATTTTCGGCCGTGTCTGAATGAATGGTTTCAAAGGTTTTGGTTAATTCTCGCGCCATTACCACGTAGCGTTCACCGCCCAGGGTTTTAACGATATCTTCAACGGTATCAATGGCGCGGCGTGGCGCATCATAAAACACCATGGTACGTGTTTCGTTGGCCAATGCGTTTAATGTCGATTGTCGCGCACCTGTTTTTGAGGGTAAAAAACCTTCAAAGGTAAATCTGTCGGTGGGTAAGCCCGCGACAGACAGCGCCGCTATGGCCGCACAAGCGCCTGGAATCGGCGAAACCTGAAGCCCTTGCTGGCGGCAATGGCGTACCAAATGAAATCCTGGGTCACTGATCAACGGCGTGCCCGCGTCTGACACTAAAGCTATGCTTTTACCTTCTTTTAACAAGACGGCAATTTGTTCTTGGCGTTGACGCTCGTTATGATCATGCATCGACATCGTTTTATTTTTAATCGCATAAGCGGATAACAAACGTTGGGTATGCCGAGTATCTTCACAGGCAATAATATCTACCTGTTCGAGTATATCCCGCGCCCGTTGACTAAGATCACCTAGATTGCCGATAGGAGTGGCAACTATGTATAAGGTGCTGGGCTGAATTTGAGAATCCGACATAATAAAATACTTGTGTTGAGACTGAAGAGGATGAAGTTTATTATAAAGCACTATTAAAAAGTATGGATTTATTAACTTTGACACTCACTAAATGGTTTTCATCTTATAAAAGTGCTCTTTGTGCGTTGGCAACAGTGGCTATTTTGGCCAGTTGTTCAACAACTAAGCTAAGTCAACCAACAGAGTCAGCTGAAAAACAAGCTGAAGTTATGCCAGCGCTTGCAACAGATTTAACCACTGAGCAACAGCTTGCACAAGCGACAGCACAAATATCAGCCAACCAGCAGGATGAAGCCCTTAGCTCGTTATTAAACGCCAGTGAGTTATATTTAGCAGAGGCTAAACCCCATAAAGCGCTTTGGTTAGCTAAGCAACTCAATGGCTTAGTGTCATCATCAACAGAGCAATATCGCCTAGCTATCATTGAGGCTAAAAGTTTATTAGCCTTGGCAAGAGTACCTGATGCTTATCTCGCACTGGAAAACGCAAATAATATTAAAGAAAAAGCGCAACTGACTCATCGCCTTGATTATTTTCAAACATTAACCACAGTGCAAACACAAAGAAAACTGCCCATTGCCGCACTAGATGCAAACTTAAGAGCCTTTGCTGAAAGCTCACCGGCAACTGAGTACGATATTGACATTATTTGGCAACAACTTTGTCAGCTATCACCTTGGCAGCACCAACAGCTAATTAAAATGTCGCCGCCAAACTTTGAAGGTTGGAGCAAACTGCTTTCTTTTGCCAATCAATTTGGTGATGACGACGCAAGATTCAAACGCTATTTACGCCAATGGCAACGAGAGTTTAGCAGCCACCCTGCGCAATATATTGTCGCAAGGTTACGACAACAACCACCCACATTAACTAACGAATATCAAAACATTGCCATTATTATCCCGCTTTCAGGTAAACAAGAACGCGCCGGCAAAGTAGCACAACAAGGTATCCTGGCCGCTTACAATATTAATAGCGCTAAAACCTTACACTTTATTGATTCAACAACCTTAGATATGACCACGTTAAATGCCAAGCTGACCGAACTAAAAATCGACTATGTTATAGGCCCGCTACTAAAGGAAAATGTTAACCTCTATTTAGCCCAAACCGAGATAACAACACCGACGTTATTACTTAATTTACCATCAGCAACTAGCTTATTACCTCATCAGGTTGCGCTATCAATGCGACCAGAAGATGAAGCGATACAAGCGGCAACTACGCTCAGTCGTCAACATTATCAATACCCTATAATATTAAGCCATCAAGACAGTGCCAGTCGTCGCATCGCGCAGACCTTCAGCCAACAATGGCAACATATCACGGGTAAGGCACCAGAAATTGTATTTTTTAATAGTGATGCTAAAATGCAAAATCAACTTAAGGCCAGCCTTGGCGTTGATCTAAGCCAGCAACGCACAAAAGACCTAAATCGCCATATAAAATATTCCATTCAAAGTGAATTACGTAACCGTCGAGATATTGATATGATTTACGTCGTGGGTTTGCCGCTAGAAACCAAGCTGTTAAAGCCTTATATTGACGTTAATATCAGCCCTTTTGCTGATATAATTCCGGTCTATGCTAGCTCGCGCAGTCACAGCTCAAAAATAGACAAAAGTGATAATCGTGATTTATCTGGGCTAATATTTACTGAAATGCCTTGGCAGTTAAAAAGTAAACAACAAAACCAAGTCTTAGCCGCACAAGCAAAAAAACTTTGGCCTAATCGCAGTGACAGCTTGCAAAGCATTTTTGCCATGGGCTTTGACAGTTTAGCGTTAGTAGACAAAGTTTCTACTATGCAAAATAAAACTTATGTCCGCCATTATGGTCAAACCGGTATATTACAATTGGGCGTTGATAATATTTTGACGCGCAGCCTAATTTGGGGCAAATACAGTCGCAGCAAGGTACAAGAAATTGCTATGGACCAATAAAACCAACACAGTAACCACAGGTAAGAATAGTGAGCAATTAGCCGCCCACTATTTAAGCCAACAGGGGCTAGTATTACAGACCTGTAATTTTCAAAATCGTCGTGGTGAAATTGATTTAATCATGACCGAAAATGACGTTTGGGTGTTTGTAGAAGTGAAATATCGCAAAAATAATCACTTTGGTGGCGCTATTGCCGCTGTTTCTGTTAAAAAACAGCAAAAAATTAAACAATGTGCGGCATTTTACCTGCAACAGGCCGGATTAAATGAATATAATACCCCTTGCCGATTCGATGTTATTGCGATGCAAGGCGATATTAATAACCCAGCAATTACTTGGCTTAAAAATGCCTTTTAATTAATGCTTTTTAAGCAATGAAACCACGGAGCTAAGTCCACCATGTTAGAACGGATAAAAAGTAATTTTACTGAAAGCATACAAACAAAAATTGCCGCCAGCGAATTATTGGCAGGGCCAATTGAGCAAGCTGGCATGGCAATGGTACAAAGTCTATTAGCCGGCAATAAAATATTAGCTTGTGGTAATGGTGGCTCAGCCGCTGATGCCCAGCATTTCTCCGCCGAGCTATTAAATCGTTATGAAACTGAACGTCCACCCTTGCCAGCCATTGCTCTGACAACCGACAGCTCAACTATTACCTCTATTGGTAATGACTATCACTTTGATGAGATTTATTCTAAGCAAGTGCGTGCATTAGGTAACAATGGTGATGTATTGCTCGCTATTTCTACCAGTGGCAATTCTCGCAACGTGATCAAAGCGATCGAAATTGCCGTTTCTCGTGATATGCCAATCATTGCTTTAACCGGTGGTGACGGTGGTGATATTGCTGGCCTACTAGGCGAAAATGATGTTGAAATTCGAGTGCCGTCAAGTCGTACAGCACGAATTCAAGAAGTCCACTTAGTGGTTATTCATTGCTTATGTGACATCATAGATACTACATTATTTCCGCAAACTGAGGCTTAGTATGTCGATAAAATCAATTGTAAGCATAATCACCCTTGCTGTGTTACTGCAAGGCTGTGTTGCTGTCGCGGTTGTTGGCGTTGTTGGTGGTGCGAGTATGGCAACTGATAATCGTTCTTTGGGTAATCAAATAGACGACCAAAAAATTGAACTCGATGCGTATGCAAAACTCACGCAAATAGACGCGTTAAGTGACAACACCAACCTACAAGTGGTGAGTGTTAATGGCAGTGTGCTAGTTATTGGACAAGCGCCAAATAGCTATTTGCGCGATCAAGCTATCAAAACCATTAATGGGGTGAATGGTGTTAAGCAACTACATAACCAAATTCGTATTAGCAACACCATATCTTTTATCACAAAAACTAGTGATGTTTGGCTAACGTCAAAAGTAAAAGCTTCTTTATTTGGTGCTGAGAAACTAGACGCCACCAATATTAAAGTGATAACAGAAAATGGCGAAGTGTTTTTAATGGGCTTGGTGACTAAAGCACAAGCGACTATGGCGGTAGATATTGCGCGCAATGCGGGTGGTGTTAACCGAGTATTTAAAATATTTGAATACCTAGATTAGCGCTTAAATGAACGTCTAAAACACTAATATATTGCAAAAAAGGATGTCTGGGAAGCCTGAACATCGTCACTCTTTCACATCCATGTGATCGTGACATACCGTTCTTCCTGAACATAAAAAAGCAAACCGAATGGTTTGCTTTTTACGTTAAGTTTTTCTTTGTTTATCGCTTACGAAAAATATTCACCCTTAATTCTTAATTCTTAATTCTAAATTCTAAATTAAGGTTAGCCAATGTTTGCAGCTTGGTCATTAGCCATTAACAACTCACCTTTTAGCCATTGAAATGCCTGTTGCCTTTCAAGATCTAAGCCAGAAAAAATACAACTATTCCACTGTTCATATACCTGTAATAAATTTATTTCTTCAACAATAACTTGGCTGTTAGCTGAATAGTAAACAAAGGCAATGGCTTTTAAGCCCTCATAAAACCCTAGGCATAATCGCGTTTCATCACTATAACTATATTCATTAACTCTGTTGATCAGCATGCCAAAGTTACCAAAGATATGCGCTTTAAAAAAAACATCACACTCTTCAATCATTTCAAGTGACAATTCAATACCTTCATCGATAATAACTTCAACAATATTTTCAGTAAGCAATGTGAAGTAACCAAAGCTTAATCTATGTTTCATTCTGCTCCTTTTACCTAGCTACTTTTAACTCCTTTCCTGCTACTTTTTAGCTCTGTTTCTACTGTAGCTTGGTTGCTTAAGTGGCGTTAATTTACAACCACTTTTATACACGATCTATTAACCATAGTGCTGAAAACGGGGTTATTCAAACAACAAAATAGCGAAAATTACCCGCTAAAAGCTTAGCAGTTGAATTCACTATAAAACTAAGCGCCAAATAATTTTTCTAGCCAAGATTTCTGCTTAATATTTTTAGGATCTGCTTCGCACTGTTTCTCATAAATCAGGCCAGTGGTAACGGCAGGCAGTAATTGCGAATTTTCACAAGTTTGGCTAACCGCCCGACCACTTTTATTATCAAAGCGCACTAATTCAACACTTGCTGGTACTTTAGACTGACGACTAACCGCGCCTGTTTTCTGCATAAATTCAGCAAATAATACCAGTGCACCACTACTGCCGGTTAATTTAGTTGGCTTGTTATCGTCTCGACCTACCCAAGTGGTGACTAAAATTTCATTGTCATAGCCAACAAACCAACTGTCTCTCAGGTCATTGGTTGTGCCTGTTTTACCCGCTATTTTTTTATCTTTAAGCCGCCACGTTAACGAACTCGCCGTGCCTGACGTGGTCACTTTATTTAAGGCAAAGTTAAGTAAATAAGCCGCTTGCGTTGAGATAATCGCCTGCTCTAAAGCCTGAAACTGCCATAAGGTTTCACCACGGGCGCTGACTATCCGCTCAATTGCATGTGACGTTTCACCAACACCATGATTAGCAACAGGTATATAGAGTTGATTTATTTGCATTGGTGACATATTTAATGCCCCAAGCAGCATTGACGGACGAGTAACAATATCATCCTGATAACCCAACAGATGAATAGCTTGAGCAACATTGTCCAAACCCAACGCCATACCTAAATTCACCGTGGGCACATTAAGGCTTGATACTAAGGCATCAATTAAATGCACTTGGCCTCGATACTGACCATCGTAATTTTTCGGCCGCCAAGCTTGGCCGTTTTCAGTTGACAAGGTAATCGCTTTATCGGTAATTAAAGTGGCTAAATTAAAGCGTTGATAACGCTCTAACGCCGCAATATATATCGCAGGTTTAATTAAAGAACCAATAGGTCGCTTAGCATGTAGCGCACGATTAAAACCTGCGTAGCCCGCTTCTTTCCCACCCACTAGTGCACGAACCGCACCGGTTTTAAAATCAGACACTACCATCGCCACTTGTAGTTCAGCGCCCGACTCTTGCTCTAAACTCGGTAAGGTTTGATCAATACTGGCTTGTAATGCCAGTTGTTGATTAATGGCAAAACCGGTAAACACTCTAACGCCAGATTGCTGCTCATATTGGGATAAATGCCGCGCTAATTCGGCTTTGACTAATTGCAGATAGGCGGGGAATTTTTGCTGTTTTACCCGACGTTTTTTTCTGATCGATAACGGCGACTCGACCGCACGCTCAAACTCGTATTGGGCAATAATTTCTTGTTGATACATTAGCCTTAAAACTAGATCTCGACGCTTGATAGTGCGCGCTGGAAAACGCCAAGGATCATAGTAACTAGGCCCCTTGACTTGGCCAATAATCATCGCCATTTGTTCTAAGTTAAGTGATTGAATTGACTTGCCAAAGTAAAACTCAGCGGCGAGGCCAAAACCATAAATGCCATTAGCATAATGCTGGCCTAAATAGACTTCGTTAATATAGGCTTCTAATAATTGATCTTTGCTATAGCGATACTCTAATATCAGCGCCATAATGGCTTCATTAGCTTTGCGCCATAAGGTTTTATCGCGCGTTAAAAACATGTTTTTAACCAGTTGCTGCGTTAAGGTACTGCCACCTTGTACCGTTCGCCCTGCCTTAAGGTTTTGGTACAGTGCCCGTAAAATACCTAAGGGTGAAACGCCATGATGAAAATAAAAATCACGATCCTCAATTAACAATAAGGTGTCTAATAATTTTGTTGGCACCGCTTGCAAGGACACCAAAACGCGGTCTTCTTTGCTTTCAGGCAAAATTCTATCCAATAAAAGTGGCTCTAACCTCAGTTGCGAAACCTTTTTATCGTTAAGGTATAACTTTTGCACATGACCGTTAGCCAAATCTATGGTCATTTTTGTTGCCACTTCCATACCAACGCCAAAATCAAAAGCGCGACGATAAATAATGGCGCGAGTTTTTGATAAAGCAAACTCGCCAGGGCGTCTAACATCAAAAACTTTTTTATAACGATTAGCGATTAATGACTGCTTTAAGTGAGTCAGGGGTAACTCACTACCTAGCTGATAACTTTCTATCGCACCATAAACCTGAACAGGCACCTGCCAACGCTGACCTTCAAACTTATCGCGCACTTTACCATCAAGATAAATGCTATAGAGAAATAGTACAAATATGGCGATAACAGCTATTTTCACTATCAGCCAAAATGACCAACGAATAACACTTCTCAAGCGGTTATTGCGCATATCCTCTGGTTTTTTTGCGCTATTAGCTTGGTCACTTTTTGATTTTTTGGTCGCTGTTTGTGCAGTTTTTTTGACTGTCATAGGTTATTAAAAAGCCTCAAGGATATGCGATTAAGCCCTTATAATAATCTAGCTAAGACGAGATCCCAAACGATAATTTTTATCGTTTTAAAATAGTACTTAACTCACAAGCATAACGACGAAATTAACGATATAATTCTGCTTTTATCTCACTACCAATGGCTAAAGGTTAACTATGTCTGCATTTAACATGCTCGTTGTGCTTGGTTCAACAGCGTCGGGGAAAACCAAACTGGCAGTAGAGCTAGCAAGAAGGCTAAATGGTGAAATAATTTCCGCCGACTCTCGACAAGTTTATCGCGGTTTAGATATTGGCAGCGGTAAAGACCTTGATGAATACCAAGAAATTAACCATCACTTAATTGATATTGTTGACCCTGGTTACGAATATAATATTTTTGATTTTCAACAAGATGTTATTAATGCCCATCAGCAAATAAACTTAAAAAATAAGCTGACTATTTTAGCTGGCGGTTCAGCGCTTTATGTTGATTCAATCTTAAAAGGCTATCGCTTAATTGCCGTGCCTGAAAATAAAGCCCTTAGGTCAACATTAGCTAGGCTAAGTCATGAGCAATTAATTCAAAAGTTAATACAGCTTAAACCTAATCTGCATAACACCACAGATCTTATCGAACGTGAACGACTGGTACGAGCCATTGAAATAGCTGAAGGTGAGCTAGCAGCACAAGATAAAATTAATGACTTTCCCGCACTCAAGCCACTTATATTTGCCATAAAATGGCCCAGAGAGGTTATTCGACAACGTATAACCTTGCGTTTAAAGCAACGCATGGCACAAGGCCTTATTGAAGAAGTAGCACAGTTACATGCCCAAGGGGTTAGTTGGCAAACCTTATATTTTTACGGCTTAGAATATCGTTTTATTGCCCAACATTTACAGGGGCAATTAAGCGAGAATGACTGTTTTCAAAAATTGAACTCAGCTATTCATCAATTTTCTAAAAAACAAGACACTTGGCTGCGACGGTTAGAACGAAATGGCACTAAAATACATTGGCTAGACGGAGATAAAAATACGCTTGCACAAGCCATGGCAGTGATAGCAGGCTTAAATACCACAAATACTACGAATGAGTGCAAAACATAGCACAATAAAATTTAGCCGTTTTCGACTAAAAATGGTCTTTGTAAGCTTAGGTATTAACTGAGAAAAAGTTAGCCGAGTAACCTGTGCTAATAAAGATGATAATACAGATGGGCTTAGCCTGCGCTGCTCATAAAACTTAGAGCAGCGTCAGCTTTACAGTAAGTGGAAAAATAGTGTTTGGTTAACCGCAACACTTTTTATATTTTTTGCCACTACCACATAAACAAGGATCATTACGGTTGGGCGTTTTGTCAAACCTAGTGGTGCTTGGTTTGTTCAGTATCGCGCTCAGTTCAATAATATCTTCATCAGCGGTGCTATCTACCGTGATATTAGCAAAAAGTTCATTATCGGCAACTAATATGGCGACTTCTAATTTCTTTTCTTCACTCGTCACTACTAGCGTTAACGGGTGTTTTTCTGTGCCAAGCTTAACAGCACGCTTAGTGTTATAACCTGTTTTTACATGGTTTACTCTGGTATGGATACGCCCTTTGTAATACAGATCGTGCATGATGAACTCCGCTAAATGAAAAACTAAAAATTAAATACTAGGTTTGAGCGCGGCAGTATAACGTAAAACGTAAAATAGTCGACTGTTGAATGCAGGAACTTAAGCCTTGCCTAGCTTTTAGGGAAAGGTGGGGTGATATTAAATTTTTTGCTCATCAGCCAACGGGGTACAGATCCTTGATTAGAAAATTAAGCCAATAGCGAGATATTGGCTTAATGTCCTTAATATAAAAACATGGCGATTGGCTGCATAGCAACTGATATTCGTTAGCACTTGGGTGTTAATTTAGCTGGTACACTTAGAAAAAATTCAGCGATAAAAGAGTCGAACAGCGTGATTAATTAGCCTCAGCATTGGCTTTATCAAACTGTAACTCACAAAGCCTTTGATATAGAGTCGAGCTTTTTAACAACGATTTATGATCGCCTTGATCAACAATTCTCCCTTGATCCATCACCACAATTAAATCTGCATGAATCACAGTAGCTAATCGGTGCGCGATAATTAATGTTGTTCTATTGGTCATTAATTCATCTAATGCGGCTTGCACATGGTATTCACTTTCTGCATCTAAAGCGCTGGTTGCTTCGTCCAGCAGTAATACCTCAGGGTCTTTTAAAATAGCTCGGGCTAAAGCAATACGCTGCTTTTGACCACCCGATAATCGCACCCCTTGTTCACCTAAAAAGCTCGCGTAACCTTGGGGTAATTGTTCAATAAACTCATGGGCATGGGCTTTTTTCGCTGCGCTAATAACCTCTTCATCACTCGCTTGTGGCTTACCATAACGTATGTTGTGCCAGACATCAGAGCTAAACAGTATCGGATGCTGCGGCACCATACCCATGGCTTGACGTAAATCAGTTAATTTTAACTCAGTGATGTCGATATCATTAAAACTAATACTGCCTTTTTGAGGGTCATAAAATCGTTGTAACAATTCAAATAACGTTGTTTTACCTGCACCCGATGGCCCGACTAATGCCACAATTTTCCCCGTCGGTATGGCTAAATTTATCTGATGAAGTGCTGCACTGTCTGGCCGTGATGGATAACAAAAGTCAACCTCTTTAAAGCTGATCACCGACTGAGCATGATTATTCATCACTTGTGGAGAAACTAACTCTTTAATATCACTTTCAATCTCAAGTAATGCTAACAGCCGAGTGGCTGAGCCTGCTGCTCGTTGTAATTCACCGTATACCTCAGCAATAGTGGCGACAGACATAGCAACAATGATGGCGTAAAAAATAAAGGCGCCTAATTCGCCAGCACTCATCTGCCCTTTTAGCACGTCCATACCGCCCACCCACAACATGGCGCTAATCGCCCCAAAGGTAAGAAAAATAACAATAGCGATCAAGAATGAACGTTGCTTTACGCGCTGTTTGGCGACAGAAAATGCCTTCTCTACTTCATGGGCAAAAGCATCTTGTTCTTTTACTTCATGGGTATAACTTTGCACAACTTTTATATTTTGAATAATTTCGCCGGCATAAGTACCGACATCAGCAATAGCATCTTGTGAACTTTCTGCTAATTTCCTAACTTTACGACCATAAATCATCATAGGTATTAAAATAATGGGTACTGAAAAAACCACAAAAAGGGTTAATTTAAAATTAGTGACCATTAACATCACCAAGCCACCAATAAGTAATAATATACTGCGCAGTGCCATTGAAAAAGACGAACCAATAATAGACTGTAATAAGGCGGTGTCAGTGGTTAAACGCGACATTAGCTCACCACTGCGGTTTTCTTCAAAGTAGCTAGGATGCAAAGTAACAATGCGATTAAACACCGCTTTGCGCATATCAGCGCTGACCCGTTCACCTAACCAAGACATTAAATAAAAACGACTAAAAGTGCCAACGGCCAGCAAACTAATTAAGCCGATTAAAGCTAAAATAGCCGATTGCAATTGTTCAACTGAACCCGCAATAAAACCGTTATCAATAACAAACTTTACCCCTTGTCCTAAAGACAAGTTAACCGCTGCAGTGACTAATAAAGCCAATAAGGCCATGGCTAACATTAGCTTATATGGTTTTATAAAAGCGAAAATAGGTAACAGACTGCTGAATGCTTTAGGCTTTTTTTTTGCCGAGCTATTATTTGAGATAGGCTGATTAATGGTTTGGCTGTTGTCGCTCACAGTGGCTTTCCAGTAGGATAATCTTATACTTAAGATGGTTATAAAAATGCCTATTTCAAGTAGACACGCGATAATAAAGCGGCTTAAAAACGCTTAGTGAAAATACAGTCATGACTTATTTAGTTAACCTAGCGCTAACGCATTAGCACCTTGAAATCTCAACAATTATTATTTGATATAGATGCTTATGTCATTCGTTTTTTTCTAGAGCTACCTGCTTGTTCAGAAAAGGGATCAACCGGCCATCTATGGCGGGGATACTTAGCTCGCATGTCTTTTGCAACTTCGACATATGAGCCACCCCAAAAATTGGCTAAATCACTGGTTATTTGTATTGGTCTTCGCGCTGGTGATAACAATTCAAAGCGTAGTGCAATGCTATTACCTGCTAACATTGGAGATTTAAGCTCACCAAACAATTCTTGCAATACGACTGAGACTGTTGGCTCTGAATTTTTGTCGTAAATGATTGAAACCTTTTTGTTGCTAGGTGTTGTATAAATTACGGGAGCTTCTTTCTCAAGTACTTTTGATTCTTCATATGTTAATAATGATGATAATAGGGGTAATATTTTCACTCGTTTTAAATCCGATATTTTTTTAATATTGGAAACATATGGTAATAACCAATTTTCAGCAGTGTTCATAATTAAAGTCTCTGATAACACAGGAAAGCCTTCCACTTTACCCCCAAGCCATAACACCCTTTTCATCCAATCATCACACTCTTGAGTCCAGCTTAATATGTTTCTAGCATCTGTCTTTATCAAGGATTTAATACTGTCTAATATGAATTCAGTCGGCACATCATTACTTCTTGTTTCTTCGATGATTAAACTGCCATATTTTTTCAATACCCTGGCGTATACACGGCTATTGTTTGCGGCTAACTCATAGGCTATTTGTTCTGACATTTCCTGAGAAAACTTTTCAGATAAAATATCTTTATTAAAAGTAATCGCACTAAAAACTCGACCTTCTTTTTTTTGCGCATCGCAATCATTAACCACTAAATACTCATGATTAATAAGAGGATCATCTTCTGCGAGAAAAACCCCCTTACCATTGGCTAGTTGATATTTATTGCTATTAGCTGAACGTCTTTTAGCCAACCTTTCCGGAAATGCTAGAAGCAACAAATATGCTGCAATGTCTGAAATATCTGAAATATCTACTTTGCTTTTTTTATGTTTTATAGATGACTGCAGTGTCTGAACATCTTTAACTACCGTTCTTAACGTATTTCTATTTACATAGGCTTTATTAACATGACCCGCCGCGTTCTCAATAAGAACCTGTAATCTCATCAAGAAATCAGCACTATCACTCCCTTGCAATATATCTCGTTCTGACAAGAGAGCAGCAATATTACAAGCAATTTCACGCTCTTGGTTACCATTAGCTGCCAACATCATCTTAGCTAGCCTTGGGTGGATAGGCAGAGCACTTGCTTGCTTTCCAAGCCTTGTGATTTTTCCTGATTTATCAAGCATACCTAATGTTACCAGCAAATCTTGAGTTGAGTCATAATGAGCTTTTGGCGGAGGTGTTAACCAATTAATTTCCTCATAATTTGAATGTCCAGCGCTTGCTAGCTCTATCACGGCATCAGCTAAATCTGCATTCAAAATTTCTTCTTCTTGGTAGTCTTTTAGCGATATATGTTCGGATTCACTCCATAACCTTAAACATTTTCCTGCAGATAACCTACCTGCTCGCCCCTTGCGTTGCTCGGCTGACGCTTTTGATATATGGGTTGTCGTCAGCTTTGACATGCCACTTGACGGATTGAAAATAAGTTTCTTTTCCAGACCTGAGTCAATGACACAGGTAATACCTTCGATAGTTAAGCTGGTTTCTGCGATATTGGTTGTGAAAATAATTTTCCTAACGCCTGATGGTGCTAATGCAATCGCCTTTTCCTGCTCTTCCAATGGTAATGAACCATGTAATGACACCAGTTTAAGTTTATTGTGTTCTGAAAATACTGTGCCAGCATGTGCAATACACCTTTTTATGTCAGCAACGCCAGGGAGGAATACAAGAATATCTCCCTCATCTTCAATAACATTAAATATTGCTTTACAGACATTCGATGCCAACTGTTTTTTATCAGTTTTTTGATGAAAAACGCTAACTGGATAAGCCCTTCCTTTGCATAACATCACAGGTGCGTCATCAAGGTACTTTGATACTAAATTTGTATCTAATGTAGCAGACATCACTAAAAGGCGAAGATCTTCACGAATGACTTGTTGAATTTCCAGAGATAACATAAGTGACAAATCAGTATTAATCGACCGCTCATGAAACTCGTCAAATATTATAAGGCCAACACCTGCTAATTCAGGGTTTGATTGAAGTCGCCTTGTTAATACTCCTTCGGTTAGGATTTCAAGCCTTGTGGCAGCTGATATTTTTTTGTCATTTTTTACTTGATAACCAACAGTCTCACCAACCTTTTCACCCAAGCACTTCGCTAAGTAATGAGCAATTGACCTTGCTGCCATTCGTCTAGGCTCAAGCATAATAATTCGCTGACCATTCAAAAAGTCAGCTTTTAATAACTCCAGCGGCACGACAGTAGATTTACCTGCCCCGGGTTCTGCCTGCAACACCACACTCTGGTTACTTTTTAACTCTTGTAAAAGGTCGGCTAATATTTTATTAATTGGAAGGTTAATTTTATGGACTCTACTTTTTATATTTTGGTTGTTTGGATTTTTTATAGGTATAAAAATATAAATGATAAAACACGTCAATTAGCGGCGCAGTAATTGACTGACAAGTTGTTATCACTTATATGAAGTCAACAAGTTAACGCATCTGCTATCTTCTATGTACTATGCTTTAACTTGTTACTTTTGATTATGCTATTTATCTTTGGTTAAACTTGAACTTCCCATATTTCACTCGACAGTTTTTAACTCAGAAAAATATGCTTTCTCAAATTTAGTAGCTGAAATACTATCGGTATAAGAGTGACGCTTTTCTAGGATTGTAGAACATTTCTATAAAATTAAATATCTCTCCTTTCGCATCATTCCGTGTTGAATATAATTTTAGCTGAATTCGACTCCTTGCTTAAAGTATATTAATTAACGTTATGGAAGAAAAAATTAAAATCATCAGTTTCTTGGCCTGTGTTTTTTTCTTATCGTCATGTGTTCATCATGGTGTTCAGCGTAACTTTGAAATAGGTAAGGATACGCAAAAATCTGTCTGCCATAATGGCTCAATGAAAGACAAAGAAGAATGTAGAGCTGTTCTGAAAACACTTTACGAATCAATCAAATCACAGAAAAGCAAATAGACTTTATTAATATGAAGATCAGCGACGACTTACTACTATTATTTCAGCAACCTGAATATAGTAGTCATACAAAATATATAGCGAATAAACTCTACACTACTTATGCTTAATGTCCGTTGAATCGCGGGAAGTTCCAAGCATGGTCACCAGGTTAATGAGATGAGTAGAAGCTTTACTATCATTTTTTTAAGTCGCTAAAATGGAAATATTGATGAAAAAACGCATGTTTATTGCCTTAGATATTGTCGACACAGATAAAGTCAAAATTGCCCAATGGCGCGAGCAACATTTATCTTTGCCATTTAAACCCATCGACAGGCAAAACTTTCATATTACTTTGGTCTTTTTAGGTTGTATCGCCCCGCAACAACAAGCGAGTGTAGCGCAATTAATTAGCCAACAGCATGGTTTGATGCAACAGCGCCTAAAACCTCTTATACAACAAAGCAAGGTCTCATCTATCCTGTTGTCACAGCTAGGTTATTTTAAAAAGGCGCAGGTATTACACCTGATGCCCGCAAGCTGTCCCGACTGGTTAATATATTTACAGCGCACTGTGGTTGAATTAAGCTTGAACAGTAATATTGCGCTTAAAAACAGGAGCTACCAACCGCACCTAAGCCTTTATCGCAAAGCAAAAACGCCATTACCCGCACTATGTAAACACCTTCAACAAAGCGTATTTAAACAACAACTGAGCATTACTAGCTTTAGCTTATATCATTCATACTCGACCGCCCTAGGTGTTAGGTACGAACCAGTTCAAACATGGACAATAAATTTTTAGCCTTGATTTTTAAAGAGATTTAAATTGGCAATTTTTCGAAAACATGCTTACTTGGCAAGCACGTAAAATACTGCTACTACTGTTCCCCCCTTTGGTTGAAATGGAGTTTGCACAATGGAAACAATAGTTGAAGATAAATATTCAATAGCATCGCGCTCGAACATTTTACAAGTAGAAGCTTTTGGCCCATTTAATGCGCACGTGACCGAAAAATATATTAAGGATATGTATGGTGCTTGTGAACAGTTTTCCGGCCAACCGTGGGGCTTATTAATTGCTTTTTATGGCAATAGTGTTTTTTCACCTGAAGCGGAAGACGCCTTAATCAAGGTCAACAAATACCGCGTAAAACATGGCTTAATCGCCAATGCGAGTGTATTAATTGACAGTAGCACTGCTGATATTCAGCAGTTACAGCTAGGACGGATTTACCAAGCCTGTAACATTACCTTTTATGTCTTTAGTGATCTAGACAGTGCAAAGTCTTGGTTAGAACAGTATTTACAACAACACTAAAGCGCATTAAAAAGTTAACAGTCCTCATCAATACCAGGCCCTTCAAGCCATCGTAATCTATATAAAAAAGTGCTAGAAAATATCTTTTCTAGCACTGCTTTCATATCTTAAATTGAGGTTTTAAATTGAGGTTTTAAAAGACCATAAAAAGCTGAGTAAATGTCAGTTTGCTTAGTGACAAGCGCTTTGCTCGCTACTCGTAAAAGCAAGTAACTGCCACTTAGCCTGGTCAAAGCCTGCCTTTAAAAAATTAATGCTTAGTGATCAAGTCTGCAATCGTAGCAATACCAAGACCTGTTGCACCTGCGGCCCATAAGCTAGATTCAGCACCATTATAAGCGCCGGCTAAATCAAAATGTAACCAACCAGCACCGTCGTTATCGACAAAGCGTGATAAAAATCCTGCGGCATTACTCGCACCACCAGCCCCACCACCTTTTGCTGTGCGGCTATTGGCTGTATCAGCAAATGCTGATGGGCATTTATCTTGGTGCCAAGACTCTAAAGGAAACTGCCATAATGCTTCACCGGTGGTTTTTGCTGATGCTTGCGCTTTTGCCGCCACGTTATCATCAAGCGCGAATAAAGCAGAGTAATCACCGCCAGTGGCCATCACAGCAGCACCGGTTAAGGTGGCCGCATCAATAATCATTGGCGCACCCGTTTCACTAGCGGCCATTAAACCATCAGCTAGCACAAGACGGCCTTCGGCATCGGTGTTAGCCACTTCACAAGTAACGCCATTTTTATAGGTAATAATGTCGCCAAGTTTATAGGCATTACTGCTGATCATATTTTCTGCACAGCAGAGGTATAACTTAACCCTTTGGTTCAAACCTTGTTTGATTGCCAATGCCAACGCACCAGCAACAACAGCTGCACCGCCCATGTCACACTTCATATCAAACATACCAACATTGCTTTTCAGACTATAACCACCACTGTCAAAAGTAATACCTTTACCCACTAAACAAGCAGTAACTGCCGCATTTTCATCAGCACTTGGGTTAAAATCAAGCTCGAGCAAACATGGCTTATTAACACTACCTTTACCTACATTGTAGATACCCATCCATTGTTGCTCTTTGAGTTCTTCACCTTGAATCAGACGAGTAGAAACATGATTAGGGGCAAGGTTTTTAATATAGTCTGAGGTTAATTGTGCCAACTTTAAGGGGTAAAGTTCAGCCGGTGTTTGGTTAGTTAAGTCGCGACTCCAAGCATAAACAGCGAGCTTATTATGCAAACGTTCAATTAACGCTGGCTCACCACAAAAACTGATATTCTCTAGTTTGTTAACACAACTAAATCCAAGCGCAAAAGCCCACTGACTCGCTTCATCCCAGGCATCACCCTGAAGCGAGGCATGCTCAATATCTAATTTTTCTATTTTACGCGCAGCCATTTGAATTTGGCGTAAGCGATGGGCTGCGTCTTGAGGTAAGTAAATGGCAATATTATCATGGGTAATTTGTAGGGTTTTATCTTGCTGCCAACCTTGTGCGTTATTACTAGTGGTTAAGGTTATTGATACTGAAGCAGAATTAGCTGTGGTCATGTTATCGCCTTTGCATTTAATGTTAAGCTAATAGTCTATACCCGTTGCACCATACCGGCAACATACCGCTAAACAATTAACCTTTGCAGCTGATTCGCTAAAGACCAATACAGATTTTCTATTCTATGGCTTACTGAATTGCTTACTGAAAATTAAGTACGGGAAACAATTTTATGGTCTTAAACTGTGTTTTATCCCTAAGTCATTTTTATCCCTAAGTCATTTTTTATGACTAAGTTATAAAGACAGTAAAGCCTGTTGAGAGAAATTAGCAGTTCAACAGCTCATCACGTAACATGTAATAAGCCTGATGACTTATAATATCTAATGAAAATATGTAATGAAAATTAATTTAACAAAAGCGACTATAATTAAGCGCTACAAACGTTTCTTGGCAGATATCACCTTAGCAGATGGTAGCGATTGCACCATTCATGTTGCCAATACCGGTGCGATGAGTGGCTGTGCGGTGCCTAATGATACGGTTTGGTTTAGCACCTCAGACAACGCCAAACGCAAATACCCCTTTAGTTGGGAGTTAACACAGACCCAAGAAGATCATTTTATTTGTGTGAATACATTGCGGGCGAATCAATTGGCAGAACAAGCCATTTTAAATGGCACCATTTCTGAACTACAGGGTTTTAAAACATTAAAGCGCGAAGTTAAATATGGCGACGAAAATAGTAAGATTGATTTTCACCTGACCGATAAAAGTGGCCAAGAGACTTTCATCGAAGTCAAAAGCGTGACTTTATTAGCAGAAGATCAGGGCTATTTTCCAGATGCGGTGACTTTGCGAGGGCAAAAACATTTACGCGAGTTAATGGTCATGGCAGAAAACGGCCACAGAGCCGTTCTTTTATTTGCGGTACTACATTCAGGCATAAAAGATGTTAAGCCTGCAGCACATATTGATGCTAAATACGCAGAGCTGCTGCATGAAGCAAGCCAACGAGGTGTTGAAATCATAGCTTACAAAGCGACTTTTCAAAAAGAAAAACATAATTTTACTATTACGTTAGCGAACAAAGTACCGGTCACATTTTAGTGATAACAAAAAAATAGCAAGAATAATGATTGACGAGAGGGTTAAAAACTTGCTAAAAGAGCTTGCTCAAATTTTATTGTCATCTTGGTTAAAATTTAAACAGCCGTAATATTTAAAAAAAACTTTATATTTTATCCTAATTATTTATCAATTAAGCCTTGAATTTTATATAAGTTAGCACAATATATGTGGGATATTTTGGGCCTGTATGAATTGGCCGTTGCAACCAAGCGATGAAGTTACATGACGTAACCAGTATTCATCGATTTAGGGCTAGGAGAATTAGCATGCCAGCACAGAAAACATTAGGTATTTTAGCATTAGCAGGTGTCAACCCTTACGTTGAAAAGCCTAAAGAAGAATACATGAATGCCGCGCAACTAGAACATTTCAAAAAAATTCTAGATGCGTGGCGTGTACAACTTCGCCAAGAAGTTGATCGTACCGTATCGCATATGCAGGATGAAGCAGCAAATTTCCCTGATCCTGTTGACCGTGCGGCTCAAGAAGAAGAGTTCAGTCTTGAATTACGTACACGCGACCGTGAACGTAAACTAATCAAGAAAATTGAGAAAACCTTACAACTTATTGAAGATGATGATTTTGGTTTTTGTGACTCTTGTGGCATTGAAATTGGCATTCGCCGTTTAGAAGCCCGCCCAACCGCTGATCTTTGCATTGAATGTAAAACATTACAAGAAATCAAAGAACGTCAACTCGCGGGTTAAAAGCCCTCAACCTTGTTTGATATCAGCCAGTCTTTGCGACCCGATACTGCCAGTCACTATCGGGGCCGCTTTGCCCCTTCGCCTTCCGGCTTATTACATTTCGGTTCATTAATTGCTGCGCTAGCAAGTTATCTAGATGCCAAGCATAATCACGGCCAATGGCTAGTAAGAATTGAAGATATTGATCCACCTAGGGAAAAGGCCGGCGCCAGTGCTGAAATATTAACCACACTGGAAAACTATGGTTTACACTGGGATGAAGACGTACTTTACCAAAGCCAACAAAGTGAAGTTTATCGTGAAGTATTATCCGCATTAGCCCAAGAAAAACTCAGTTATTATTGCCGCTGTACGCGAGCCCAAATTAAAGCCACAGGTGGAATCTACCAAGGCCATTGTCGACACTTATCACAGCCCAAAAATGCTAGTGCTATTCGTGTGATTAACACTATAGGTATCTCGCACTATCACGACCTTATTCAACACTCAGTCACCTGCAATGCTAAACTCGCTCAAGAAGACTTTATTGTCTTAAGAAAAGATGGCCTATTTGCCTATCAATTAGCGGTTGTTGTTGACGATATCTATCAAGGTATTACCCATGTTATCCGTGGTTGTGATTTACTTGAACCCACAGCAAGGCAATTAAGTTTTTATCAAATTTTACAGCATAATACCCCTAAGTTTGGTCACTTTCCACTGGCGGTAACTCCGCAAGGCTTTAAACTCAGTAAGCAAAATAACGCCCCAGAAATTGATCAAAAAAACCCAGTGCCTTCACTATTTGCCGCCTTAAATTTTTTGGGTCAACAGCCGCCTGAACAATTACAACAAGCCAATGTGACTGAGCTTTTAACTTGGGCAATCACCCACTGGTCGATCACTCAAGTACCAAAATCACAAGAAATAGTTTTATAAGTACAATTAACGTCGACTTTTCACACTGTTTCCATTCTCTTTTCGTTTACACTGTTATATCATTGCGCGGGAAATTTATCGATAAAACTGGGGTCCACCATTATCAAAAGCGTGATCAATTTGTGTAAAAAAGTACTCGGAAAAGCACGAAAAAAAAATTCTAAGCAGCCATCATTTGAACAGCCTATTATACTTTCACGTGATCAGCACCCTGTATCTAGAAAACACATTAGTCATAATGCCTTAAAGGTATTATATCGCTTAAATAAAGGCGGCTATGACGCTTACTTAGTGGGCGGTGGTGTTCGCGATATTATCTTAGGTTTTGAACCTAAAGATTTTGATATTGCCACCAACGCAACCCCTGAGCAAATTAAAGAATTGTTTCGTAATTGTCGACTTATTGGTCGTCGCTTTCGTCTTGCCCATATTGTTTTTGGTCGTGAAATTATTGAAGTGGCCACCTTTAGGGGCCATCACGATAGCGATGAAGAAAAAAATTGCCAAAAAACCTCAAAGCAAAGTGAAGACGGCATGTTATTGCGTGACAATATTTATGGCAGTATTGAAGAAGACGCCGAACGTCGTGACTTTACCATTAATGCACTTTATTACTCAGCCAAAGACTTTAAAGTTTATGACTTTGCCAATGGTGTCGCTGATGTTTACGCCAAACAAATTCGCTTAATTGGTGACCCTGAAACACGCTATCGTGAAGACCCCGTTAGAATGTTACGTGCTATTCGTTTTGCGACAAAATTAGATATGGAAATTCATTCTGACACCGAAGCGCCGATAAAAACGCTTGCACCACTGATGGCTAATATTCCACCTGCGCGTTTGTTTGAAGAGTTTTTAAAGCTGTTTATGTCTGGCAAAGCGTTAGCAAACTTTGAACTGCTGCGTGATTACAGTTTATTTCAATACTTCTTCCCTGCCGTTGATCAACAACTGAATCAAAAATCTCAAGTTTATTTAGCTGATTTTATCAGTTTGGCGATGAAAAACACGGATCATAGAGTTAATAATGACCAGCGTGTTACCCCAGCATTTTTATTTGCGGCTATGCTTTGGTATCCGATGCAAGAGCAGATACAAAGATTAAATCGTGAAGCCAAACTAACACCACAAGATGCATTTTTTGGCGCCTTAAGTGAAGTAATGTCAGAGCAACAGCGCAGTATTGCTATACCCAAACGTTTTCAAGCCGTAATGAAAGACATTTGGATTTTACAAGAGAAGTTAGTTCGCCGAGATGGTAAACGCGCATTTAAAGCACTTGAACACCCTAAGTTTAGAGCCGGTTATGACTTTTTATTACTGCGCGCTGAAATTGAACAGCCAAACATTAGTCAAAGCGAGCCAGGCTCTCTGCAAGAACTAGCTAAGTGGTGGGGAGACTTTCAAGAAGCTAATACCGACACACAACAAGTGATGATAAAAAGCATTGTACCTAGTAAGAATGGCCCTCGACGCACCACGCGTAAGCGCAAAAAACCTCGGGTAGAAAGCGCTAGTAGCGAAACCTAATGACTTTAGCCTATATTGGTTTAGGCAGTAATTTAGCTGATCCGCAAGCTCAAATATCTTCTGCGTTAGATAAACTAACGCAGTTAGAGAACTGTCAGGTTAGCCAAGTGTCTTCATTATATTTTAGTCGCCCAATGGGACCACAAGATCAACCTGATTACATGAATGCTGTGGTCGCCATTGAAACCAGCCTAAGTGCCATTGCCTTACTTGATCAACTACAACATATTGAGCAAACTGCCGGTCGTGTTCGCAAAGATAATCGTTGGGGCGCTAGGGTACTAGATTTAGACATACTGTTATTTGCCCAGCAAGTGATAAGTACTGAACGCTTAACCATTCCGCACTATGGCTTAAAACAACGAGAATTTGTGCTACTACCGCTGGCAGAAATAGCGCCTAACTTAATGTTACCTGATGGTGATAATATTCAAGAACTGGCTGACCAGATTAATATAAATGGACTAAAAATTCACAGTAAGTTAAGTTAGAATAACAGCTCTAAAAGTAGCAAAAATTAATGCTGCATCATAACCAACGGAAATACTATGGCCAGAATAACCACCGCCACCTTGCAGAAAATGAAACAACAAGGTGAAAAAATTACCACTATTACCGCCTATGATGCCAGTTTCGCGAAAATATTCGATCAAGCAGGTATTCACGCAATATTGATCGGTGACTCACTAGGCATGGTTTTACAAGGCCATGACGATACCCTACCCGTTGATATCGACCATATGGCTTATCATACACTTTGTGTAAAACGTGGTGTGGAAAACAGCCTTATTATCGCTGACATGCCTTTTATGAGTTACGCAACTACCGAACAAGCCTATATAAACGCCGCTAAGCTAATGCAAGCCGGTGCCAGCATGGTAAAAATAGAAGGTGGCCAGTGGTTAGAAGCCAGCATTAAAGGCTTAGTTGAGCGCGGTATCCCTGTTTGTGCCCATTTAGGCTTAACACCCCAGTCGGTTAACGTCTTTGGTGGCTTTAAAGTACAAGGTAGAGAAAGCGACAAAGCCCTAGAGATGATTGAAAACGCCAAAGCATTAGAGGCTGCCGGTGCACAATTATTAGTGCTAGAGTGCATTCCAAGTAGCCTAGGTAAAGCGATTACCCAAGCCGTATCTATACCAACCATAGGTATAGGGGCAGGTAAAGATACCGATGGACAAATTTTAGTGATGCATGACGCCTTAGGCATATCATGTAGTTATATGCCTAAGTTTTCACGTAACTTTTTAATCGATACTGGCGATATAAAAAAGGCAGTAGAGCTGTATATTGATGAAGTCAGTAAAGGCAACTTTCCAGGCCCTGAGCACATATTCACCTAGCCAACATATCTGTTACACAAATACGCAGTATATTATGTCGACCATTAGAAGCTGAGCAATTAATGAATCTGTTGGCTATAAAAGCCATCGTCATTAGAGCTTAAGCCTTCAACATTCACACCGAGTAGAAAGTAGAATAACCATGCAAACAATTGAACAAATTTCGAATTTACGTGGCGAAATTAATCTTTGGCGCCAACAAGGACTTAAAATTGCTTTTGTTCCCACTATGGGCAACTTACATCAAGGGCATATTGCCTTAGTAGAAAAAGCGAAATTGGTTGCCGATAAAGTAGTTGCCAGCATTTTTGTTAACCCAATGCAATTTGGCGCTACTGAAGATATCGGTAATTACCCGCGCACTATGGCGGCGGATCAAGAGAAATTACTTACCGCGGGTTGCGACTTATTATTTACGCCAACGCCTGCGATTATTTACCCCAAGGGATTAGACCAACAAAGTTACGTTGAAGTACCGAATGTTTCTCAACACTATTGTGGTGAAAGTCGCCCTGGACATTTTCGTGGTGTAACAACAGTTGTCTGTAAGTTGTTTAATTTAGTGCAACCCGATATTGCCTGCTTTGGCTTAAAAGACTATCAACAAGTGCAAGTTATTCAAACCATGGTGGAAGACTTATCTATGCCGATTGAGATAATAGCCGTTGAAACCGTGCGAGAAGCCTCAGGCTTAGCGTTAAGCTCACGTAATAATTATCTCAACGAAGCAGAAAAAAACATAGCGCCCGCTTTAAGTCAAAACCTTAAGTGGCTTGCTCAAGCAATACGAAGCAACGATGACTTTGTTGGCTTAGCGCAAAAAGCGGCCAGTAATATTAATATGGCTGGCATGAAAACTGATTATATTCATATTTGTCACGCGCGCACTTTACAACCCGCAAGCAAAGACGATAAAGAACTGGTGATTCTCGCGGCCGCGCATTGTGGTAAAGCACGGTTAATCGATAACCTACGAGTAACATTAGCTTAAGTTATTTTATGACTGGATAGCTATATGAATGTATAACTTTGTATAACTTTATAACGCAGTAAACATTATAGCGACTACTTAGGGTAGTCGCTTTTTTATTTGCCGATAAAAATGTTTAGGTCATCGCCAGTAACAAAGGCAAAAAGCTTTCACTTTCTTGTGCCAAGGTTGTTTGCT
Source organism: Colwellia sp. MB3u-4 (assembly GCF_014077065.1). Classification (NCBI taxonomy): domain Bacteria; kingdom Pseudomonadati; phylum Pseudomonadota; class Gammaproteobacteria; order Alteromonadales; family Colwelliaceae; genus Colwellia; species Colwellia sp. MB3u-4. Next base: position 373,976 of record NZ_JACGVE010000075.1, read on the forward strand.
CGGCTAAAACATCTTGAAGAATAGCTTTTGAGGTCAATGGATTGGCTAATACAACACGAAAAACTAAGGTTTTACGCCCTTGATATTTCTTCACTTCAATACGGGTACGAGAAACAAAAGATTTACCATTTTCACGTTGGCGTTTTTGAATAAACTTGGTCAGTTTATCGAGTAATTCATTGATATTTTCCTGCTCAACATCATCAGCATGCGCCAACAATTTTTGTACAATGGCAGGATTATAGCGATAAGTTAATAAGCATAACTCAGGTTTAGTGATCAGTTCAAAATCAGGGTGCTGCGCTATTAGCTCAGCAAAATGATGTGCTTTTTCAATACTGTGATTAATCAGCATTTCATAGCCAGGGCGACTGATCACGTGCAGGGCAGAATATACCAGCATTGCCATACCTGGGCGTGAGCCTTCCAAAGTATGACTACCTAAATCTTTCGAACCTTTACGTAAAATGTACTCCGCATGATGTTCAATAGCGGCCACCGAGGCTGGGTTTTTAAACACCACTAGCCCAGCGCCCATCGGCACATACATTTGCTTGTGTGCGTCGATAGTCACCGAGTCAGCTAACTCAATGCCTTTTAATAAGGGGCGATACTTATTCGATAATAAAGTGGCTCCACCCCAGGCGGCGTCAACATGAAAATGTGCGCCATAACGTTGGGCAATAGCGGCCATTTTATCAAGCGGGTCGACATTACCAGTTTCCGTTGTCCCTGCGACACCAACAATACTGAGTACATGAATATTTTCACTGGCTAATTGCTGACATTTAGCCGCTAGTAATTGGCAGTCAATTTTATTATTTTCATCGGTTGGAATAGCAATAACGCTGTCTTGGCCTATGCCAAGTACATCGGCTGATTTTTTCAGTGAGTAATGACCACGAGCCGAGACTAAAATAGCTAAGCCATCATACTGATAGTGTTTAAGCGCCTTAAATAAGCCCTCACGTGCTACTCCTTTGAAGTCGCCGTCAGGTTTTAGTAAGTTGTTACGCGCAACCCAAAGTGCCGTTAAATTAGCGACAGTGCCACCTGAGCAAAATGCGCCTAAGGAGTGATTAGCGCTGTGCATCCACTGTTGATAAAATGGTGCTTCATCTTGATAAACTAAACGATGCATCATACCGAGAACTTGTCGTTCCATCGGGGTAAAGGCTTTAGAGGTCTCAATTTTGACTAAGTTTTGATTTAAGCCCACCATCAACTTTGACAACGGCAAAATAAAGTAAGGCAGTGCTGAGGTCATATGGCCAATAAAACTTGGACTTGAGGTATGCACAGACTGAGACACCAACTTGTCAAGCAAGTGCTGCATGTGATCAGAAACAAAAGCCGGCTCTTCAGGGATCTGCGAATCAGCAAAATCTTTTTCAATTTCGCTCAACGCTTGCTCTGTTGCCGCTATATGTGCGCCAAGAAAGCCTGCCAAGTTTTGCGACATCTCATTCTCTATTCGACCTAATGTAGAATCAGGTGCGACAGGAATGGTAAAGATGCGCAGTAAAGACTCTTCAGACGCTTTTGCCGCGCGTTTATTCACCGTCATATTTATTCACTATTAACGACTTACCTTGAGTAAGTTGATATTTATATATGAGCGGCACTGTAATAAAAAATCAAGCAAAAGTCTCGTTTTTTCAATCAAAATTGAGTTTTAAACCTAAGATTAAACCAAATAAAGCTCAATTTAACTCACCTGATTTTAGCGGTAATACTTAGCTAAAATAGTACTTAACCCACTAAAGTTGCTATATAAACCAAAGCCAGTTCAACAATTGCCAAGCTGCTTAATGCCAGCATAAAAACGGTTTTTTTAATATTGTTTGTCATGTTATTCATCCTAAATTACAAGTTGATATACTAAAGTAATATCAACATTCAGGCCAAAAACATAACTAAATGAAATATATAATAAAAACAATAAAAAGCAGCTTAACACTGTATATTGAGACGCTATAAATTGGCTAAAAATTTGTTAATTTAACCAATTTTTTGTTTTTAGTTTAGCGCTGTCGTTACTTAAAAATACGCAATTGCCAGCATTGCTGTCCACTCGCTTGATACTTTGCTTCAAATGGCGTTAACGGCTCAGCATCATTAATCGCTGATATATCACCTTGCAAAGAAAATATACTCGCGGCCAGTTGAAACTCTTCTAAATAAAGTCGCCAGTTACTGCGTAAAATAATTTCTTCCCCAACAGCAATAATTTGTGGAAAAACAGCACTACCGTGCCAGCGTCTCTGTACGTGCTTAGCTTTTGGCCAAGGGTTTGGATATAAAATATAATGCTGACTTATTTGCCAGTTGGCCGTCACAACAAGGCGATAAAAGTCATTTAAATCAGCGCGGATCAAATGATAATTCTCTACTCTGCCTTGACCGTCATCATGCTGAACTTCATCAACATTACGGTTAATTCTATGGGCAGATTTATCTACCCCTATGACTAAGGCATCTGGATTTTGCTTGGCTAATAAGCGCGTACTTTGGCCAACACCACAACAGGAATCAAGAATAACTTCGCCCGAAAATGCGAGCACAATAGCGTTAATTTCATCAAATGCTTGCTGAGTGTGTGCCTGTATTGGCTTTCGTGATGGATGCTCAATATGCTTATGAATGATATCAACCAACTTTTCATGTATGTCGGGTTGGTTAGTTTCAATCATTCTTGAGTCACCGGTTATTTCTGTATCGCTCATTACTTTTTACCTATAAATTTCAATTTATTAGCTAGTGGTTAAGCTTAACTTCTTAAACCAATACCTTTAGTAATTAACACCATAGCAATAGTGTACAAACTCACAATAAGCACGCCTAATACCGAAAATGACAAGGTCAAACTCACATCAGAAATACCTAAAAAACCATATCTAAAAGCACTGACCATATACACAATCGGATTGATTTGCGATACACCTTGCCAAAAATCAGGTAACAAACTGATCGAATAAAACACCCCGCCCAAATAGGTCAGTGGCGTTAATATAAAAGTCGGGATAATAGATATATCGTCAAAACTACCAGCAAAAATGGCGTTAATTAAGCCCCCTAAAGCAAAGGTAGCTGAGGTAAGTGCTACTGTGGTAATAATCACCCAAATGTTATGTATTTGTATATCAACAAAAAACATAGATACTAGCGTCACTATACTGCCTACTAACATGCCTCGTGCCATTCCGCCGCCCACATAGCCAGCCACAATCACCCAATTAGGTACAGGTGCCACCAGCATTTCTTCGACATTTCGTTGCCACTTGGCACTGAAAAATGACGAGGCGACATTAGAATATGAGTTGGTAATAACACTCATCATAATCAAACCGGGCACAATAAATGACATATAATCAAAGCCACCCATTTCACCAATGCGCGAGCCAATTAACGAGCCAAAGATAACAAAATATAAACTAATGGTAATCGCTGGTGGAACCAAGGTTTGCACCCAAATACGCATAAAGCGGTGTATTTCTTTGTGCAGAATACTCTTAAGCGCAATGATATTTCTAGATGATGCCATAATACTTATTCCTTAACCGCGCTTTTGCTCGCTGCTTGACCGCTACCGACTAGACCCACAAATAACTCTTCTAGGCGATTACTTTTATTTCGCATACTTAATACTTCAATACCTTGTTTATTGAGATCAATAAACACAGCATTAATGGTTTGACTTTTTTTAACGTCCACTTCTAATGTGTGATCATCAATCACTCTAGAGCTAAAATCCGCCAAGGCTGTTGGCACACTATTTGGCTTTAAATCAAAAACAAAAGTTTCTACATCCAATTTAGCTAATAAAGATTTCATATCGGTATTTTCAACGATAATACCTGAGTCGATAATGGCAATATTTCGGCAAAGCATCTCAGCTTCTTCCAAATAATGTGTGGTTAAAATAATGGTAATGCCTTGCTGATTAAGCTCACGTAAAAACTCCCACATTGAGCGGCGTAGTTCAATATCTACACCGGCAGTAGGTTCGTCAAGTATCAGCATTTGTGGTTCATGCATTAATGCTCGAGCAATCATTAACCGACGCTTCATGCCACCTGAAAGCATACGGGCCGAGTCATTACGTTTATCCCATAAGTCTAATTTTTTTAAATATTTCTCAGCTCGCTGAACCGCTAATTTACGCTCTACCCCGTAGTAACCTGCTTGGTTAACCAAGATTTTCATTAACGACTCAAATTGATTGAAGTTAAACTCTTGCGGTACTACACCAATAAAGCTTTTCGCTGTTTCAAGTTCTTGATCAATATCATGCCCAAAAACAACAACTTTACCTGCCGTTTTATTCACTAATGACATAATAATGCCGATAGTGGTCGATTTACCGGCGCCATTGGGGCCAAGCAAAGCAAAAAAATCGCCTTGTTTAACCGTCAGGTCAATACCTTTAAGTGCTTGAAAACCACCTTTATAGGTTTTCTTTAATCCTGATATTTTTAATGCTGATTGCATAGCGAACCTTAAAAAAATTGCGTGCCTTTAACGTGGGGGCAAATTGGTCATTTTCAACTTATAATGCATGGTTCTTTCGCCAAAACGCACTGAGTAAGTTACCAAGTAATAATGGCGAACGAGTAAAAAATTGTGGTTAAGGCATTTGCCTTGCCACGGTAGAAAAATGCCATTAATTTAAGCAAGGGTATAATTGCTCGGCAACAAAAAAGCCCGCAAAATGCAGGCTTTTGTCATTCGGCATAGTAGCTAAAACTTAAGATTTACCCGCACGTGACACATAGTCACCATTGCGCGTATCAACTTTTACCACATCACCTATTTGAACAAATAATGGTACACGTACAACGGCGCCAGTTGCCAGTGTTGCCGGTTTACCGCCAGTGCCTGCGGTGTCACCTTTTAGGCCAGGGTCAGTTTCAGTAATTTGTAATTCAACGAAGTTCGGTGGCTCGACTGAAATAGGGTTACCATTCCAAAATGTAATGGTACAAATATCACCTTCTGCTAACCACTTAGCGACATCGCCCACGGCTTTCTCATCGGCCGCCACTTGTTCAAAGGTTACATTATCCATAAAATGCCAAAACTCACCATCAGCATATAAATAACCTAACTCTGAATCCATCACATCGGCGCCTTCAACACTTTCACCTGATTTATACGTTTTTTCTAATATTTTGCCAGATATTAACTTACGAATTTTAATACGGTTGAATGCTTGCCCTTTACCTGGCTTTACAATTTCATTATCGATAATGTTACAAGGTTCACCATCAATCATTAATTTAAGTCCAGCTTTGAACTGGTTAGTGCTAAAATTAGCCATAATTATTATGCTCGTTCGTTCACGCAGTACACGCAAAGGTTAAAAATTGAATATAGAAATGCCGCAAATAATAACCCAAATCAGCGATAAATTGCACACTTCTTGGCAAAAAGAATTGGCAAATGTTATTACCGACCCAAAAACCTTGTTAGAGTTGGTCGAAATTTCACCAAAAAGCTATCAACAGCACTTTGCTGCACGTAAACTATTTCCGGTGCGAGTGCCGCGACCGTTATTGTCTCGCATTAAAAAAGGCGATATCAACGACCCTATTCTAAAACAAGTTATGCCATTAGATTTAGAGTTCTCAATAACTGACGGTTATAGCGAAGATCCACTAGAAGAACATGACACCGTTGCCCCCGGATTGCTGCATAAATATAAACATCGGGTATTAATGATGGTAAAAACAGGCTGTGCAATTAACTGTCGCTACTGTTTTCGCCGCCACTTTCCTTATGCCGATAACAGCCCAAATAAAGAAAGATGGCAACAAGCCCTTAGCTATATTGAACAGCATTTAGAAATCAACGAAGTGATTTTTAGCGGTGGCGACCCGTTAATGGCCAGTGACGATCACTTGCAATGGTTAATTACCGAAATTGAAAAAATCCCCCACGTGACACGGTTACGTATTCACACCCGTTTACCCATCGTTATTCCACAGCGTATAACGCCTGCTTTGGTTAAAACCTTAAGCTTAACAAGACTTAAACCCGTGATTGTTTTTCACGTCAATCATGCCAACGAAATCGACGCTAACGTTTCACAGGCTATTGAACCTTTGCTTGCGGCCAGAATTCCACTATTTAATCAAAGCGTATTGTTAAAAGGCATTAATGACAACGCCAACACGCTAGCAGCACTAAGTGAAGGCTTATTTGATGTTGGTATTCAGCCTTACTACTTACATTTATTTGATAAAGTGCAAGGCGTCGCTCATTTTGATGTCACAGAAGCAGAGGCAAAAAAAATCACTTTGCAGCTAATGGCGATTTTACCTGGCTATTTAATGCCAAAACTTGTCAGAGAAATTGCGGGAGAAGCGAATAAAACACCCATCAATTTAACCTAACCTTGATGATATAAATATCACCATAATTTAATGCCAAAATTGGATAGAGAAATTGCGGGAGCAGCGAACAAAACCTAAAACAATTTAACCTAACCTTGGTGATATAAATATCACCATAATTTAATGCCAAAATTGGTTAGAGAAATTGCGGGAGCAGCGAACAAAACCTAAGAACAATTTGACCTAACATTGGCTATGTAAATATTCACTTTAATTTAATGCCAAAACTTGTTAGAGAAATTATCTTAGAAGCTAACAAAATGCCAATCAATTAGGCATAATAGCGCCATTGAAGACAAGAAACGAAGATGAGTTATTATGAGCGAAGCGGTACACAAACAATTAATCGATAATATTTCGATCATTTTAAAGAAGTCACTGGCGGCAGACGCCACATTAACTACATTACGTGAAGCCAAACAAGCAGGCTTTGCGGCAATATTTACCCCAGACGCTGGCTTTAAATGTTCAGCCAATACTTTTCAGCCATATGTTGAAGAAGTAGCCAATGATTTGGTTTATTGGCAAAAAACCTCAGATCAGCAAGCACTGATCGATATTGTAAAAAAAATAGAGCAGTTATTTATGGTACTAGCTAAGCTTGAACAAAGCTAAATAGCCAAAAGTTAAAACCAAAAAACGCAGCTTAACTGCGTTTTTTTATGCCTTAAATTTTATATTTTACTGATGATTTTTCACTTAAAGCTGACAACTAAGAAATTTTAGCTGGCACAATCATTACTTAAAATGCTAATGAAAAACGCTGATCAGACTGCTTTGATTACACTGCTCTGATTAGAAAAATCAGGCTATTTAATCATGTCATTTTCAAAGGTCTTTCTAAACCAATCATTAAGCATATCTTTTTCATAACTTAACGATTCATTACGATATCTAAAACTGCTATGCATTAAAAACCCCATATCCTTTAATGAAACCTCTGCGCTTTTAACCACAGTATTATCGGCATTCAATAACTGGTAACTGAACTCTATACGTGGAAAAAAGATATCTTTTATTATGCGAATACGTTTCGTACCACCAAAATTAACATCGCCGGCTAAATCTAGATTCGTTATATCAAAAACTAATTTTTGTTGTTCTGGTAGCGCTTCAGCCATTTTAGCAAAATGCTCTTCAAAGGCTTTAAAGGTTCTGTCTTTAAAATGTTGACGATGTTCTTGACCCGCATCAATATCAGAATACTTGTCAGGATTTGTCCACCTAACTTCAACTTGCGCCGCTTGTGCTGTTGCCGCTGATATTAAAACGACAACAAGGCCTAATAAACCTGTCATAAATTTATTCATCATTTCATCCTCTTTATTGTTTTCAGTATAATAGTAGACCGTAGAAGCTAAGAAAAGTATCGATCTAATTGTTAATGATTGTGTTATACCATTTTAAGCGGATTTATAACCCTGTATCACACCCCATTAATATCATAGGCACGTAGCTAATATTATCTACAGTATAAATAATTTTTAGTCTGCCCCCCCTATTGAAGGAGCAATCTATTTATTTTTATCAGTCAGTTTTTTCTTATAAAACAACTGACTTGAGTGCTTAATTCAAGCCTATTTATTAACACGTTTATAACGAGCTTACAAAAGGTGCAAAACTTACATCATGACACCCATACGAGCTAGGACCACACAGATAAGGACTCAAAAAATACAGCAAACTAAATACCTCTGATTATACCCCTACCCTCACCTTTTATCCTTTTCCCCTCTAAATCAATAAGTTTTTTTGTTCATCCAATTGATATCCTAGCGCTTTATAACCTTTTTCTCGTTTCTTCCACATCCGCTGTAATGTAGGGAAATCATCAATAAAATCGTAAACTTGAATAACAGTTTTATTACTCCATTCTCGCTGAATTCGTCCCGCATACTGCGCCAAGATCCCCTCCCAAGCTATCGGTAATGTTATGAATAAAGTATCTAAATACGGTAGATCAAAACCTTCACCAACATATTTTCCTGTAGCCAATATGACTAAAGCTTCATCTCCCTCTGCCTTGTTAGATAATAAAGCTATTCGTTCCTGCCTTTGCTTTGTTGAAATACCGCCATGCAGTTCAACAACCTTTATACCCTTATCAGTCATCATTTTAGCAAGTAATTCAATATGCTCTTTTCTTTCGGTAAGCACCATGACTGATCTGTCATTATTCACGGACTGCTTGATGTGGTTAACAATCATTTCATTTCTAGCTTGGTCACAAACTAAGTGTTTATAAACTTGAGATATATGTGGTTTAGTTTCAAGAATTAACCATTCTGGAGGGAAACAAGTATTAGTTTTAACTACCTTTACATATTGTTCAAAGCTACTGGTAGTTGTTGCGGCCTTATAAAGCACAGAGCCGATTTGAAAGTGCATTAATTTTTCTAAACCATCTTGGCGTTTAGGTGTTGCGGTAAACCCGTGAATATATTTAGCATGCACTGACTTTATCAAACACTCATAGTTTGATGCAGGCAAGTGGTGGCATTCATCTATTAATATTTGCCCATATTTTTCAATTGAAGGTTTAATGTCTATTCCAGTACGGCTAACTAGGCTTTGATAAGTAGCTACATCAACTTCATAGGTCAGCTTATCTTTACCACCTAATAATGAACCAACTTCCACGTTCGCTAGGAATACTTTTATCCGTTCAAGCCATTGTTCCGCTAATTGGCGGTTATGGACCAAAATCAAGGTATTCACCTTCCTTTTTGCGATAAGAGCTAATCCTGTAACGGTTTTACCAAAACCCGTCGATGCAACAAAAACACCATTTGTTTGTGCAAATAAAGCATCAACAGATTTTTTCTGCTGGCTTTTAAGTTTTCCCGTGAACTTTATTTTTTCTAGTTGGCTACCTTCAAATCGTTTATCAATATATTCAATCTCTATTTTTTGGCCTGATATGGTGCGAGTAACTTCAGCTAAACAACCTCTAGGTAAGATTAAATAACCATTTTCTATATGTGCGGAACAAATATATCGACTTGTACCAATCGTTGATCAGCGTAAGGCTTGTCGTTTGTAGAACTCTGGATTAGAAAATACTGCACAATGCTTTAGTTTAGAGGTCAGTTTTCCAGGTAAATTAGCGATTGGAACATATAATTGATCAGCTAGCGTTAATGTGACCATCGAAGGACAATCATTGATCTTAATGCTGTCATCATCGTTAAGTTTATTCCATGGTTCATTCTTTGCGATGTCATCTAGCACTCTTTCAATATAAGAGTTTAACTGATTCAACGTTGATTGAAGCTGAGATTTAGTTAGCTTTCGAGTAGCTGCCAATATTGACCACTGATCATTATAAGCAATTCCTTCTTTGTTAATGAAAACACTATTGTTATTTTTTCTTGGCTCTAGCTGTAGTGGTAATGCAATGAGATTACCAAAACCACCCTCTGGCATAATATCTTGATTGGGAAATAACCTATCGAAGCAATCAAATGATAGTAACGGATAGAGTTCCATTGTTTTACGAAGTAAACCATTGCCTAATCGCCGAGCATCACTCGCAGCTACAGCTTCCGAGAAGAAGATCCATATATGACCACCATTCCCACTTCTTGAACGTTCTAATAGGTAGGGAATATTTAATGATTCGCAAGTCGTTGCAAATGCAGATGTAGCATCAAACCAGTCCTCTTTATCAAAATCAGCTGCAATTAAATATGTTGAATTATCAATTAATAGAGGATAGATGCCGATGGTTTTAAACCCTTTCAAATGTTGATAAACGGCTTGGTGGTCAGGTACTTTAAAGTGCTGATTTTTACATTCAGTACAACTAATTTTTGGTTTGTTGCAAATCTTTGGCTTCCATTCATTCCAACAAGCAGGTGAATAGCCACTTCTACCATTTTTTGATTCCCATCTAAATGGGTAAACATCGTTACGGCCTTTAAAATATGAAAGAAAAAGGTCAACTTTAGATTCAGGAGAGGCGTGTAGATTAAAATTTTGGGCTAATTCAGCTTCATGTTGCGTTATTAACGCTTGGCGATCATTAAGCAAAGCAAGCCGCTCTTCATTTAATAATTGAAGACGAGCATCTATTTTGGCAAGTTTATTAATATGGCTTTTTGGCATGATTATAATGTTACCAAAATACGATTAGAAATGTTTTGAGAGATCCATACGTTGATGAAGAATACGAGCAACATCAATACCGATATAACTGACTTGATAAAATACAATATGTTTTTCTACAGGAAAGCTTCTAGCACCATTATAAATTTCATTTCTTTCTCTACCAAAATCAGGATATTGAGCAAGTTTTAATAATGCAGCATCTATGGTCTGAGCATATACTCTTGCTTGCTCATTACCCCATGACTCAATTGTCGTAGAAATTATTTTAAATAAATATTCTTCAGCTAAAGGAGATAACCTATAGTTCGACATTGGTAGACTTACTATCTACTGCAAGGGAGGCTTGTTCAAATATATCCATGACATTGTGATTTGACGATTCACCTGCAGCTAGCTGTTCAAAACCTTTTGCTACTTCTTCTCGTAAGATCTCAAGTTGCTTGTTTTTAGCAACGTCTTTCTCAAATAACATCCTTAATCCATCACGGATCACTTCACTTGCTGAGGTATATAAACCATCAGACACCTTTTCATTAATTCTTCGTTCGAACTCTTTACCTAAAGTAATATTCATAATTAACACTCCAACTATTGCCTTTTCACATTATGTGTATGATATGAGCATAGTTCAAGTTTGATGAAACAAAGTTAATAAAAAAAGCCCGAATATTTCTATTCGGGCTTTTCAATTTTGAGCTATAAATAATTTTGACTATCTATGCGCAGGATAAACTGTTTAATTCAAGGCGCTTTATTGTGACGTTTAGTGTTTCTTAAACGAACGATAACGCAACGAAGAAGTTAACAGTTTAGACAAGCATAATTACATCATGCCGCCCATTCCGCCCATACCACCCATGCCGCCCATATCAGGGGCGCCAGCATCTTTAGTAGGTGCGTCGGTGATCATCGCTTCTGTTGTTAGCATTAAGCCAGCAACTGAGGCTGCAAACTGTAAAGCACTGCGCGTTACTTTAGTTGGGTCAAGAATACCCATTTCTAACATATCGCCGTAAGTACTATTGCTCGCATTGTAACCGTAGTTACCTGTGCCGCCAGTACGTACTTGGTTTAATACTACTGAGGCTTCGTCACCTGAGTTAGTGGCGATTTGACGTAAAGGAGCTGACATTGCACGGATAGCAACGTTGATACCGTGAGTTTGGTCTTCATTGCTACCTTCTAAATCTTTAATAGCATCGGCTGCACGAACTAAGGCAACACCACCACCAGCAACTACGCCTTCTTCTACCGCGGCACGTGTTGCATGTAATGCATCTTCAACACGGGCTTTTTTCTCTTTCATTTCCATTTCTGTTGCTGCACCAATTTTGATAACCGCAACACCGCCAGCTAGTTTAGCTAAACGTTCTTGTAATTTTTCTTTATCGTAGTCAGAAGAAGAATCTTCAATTTGACCGCGAATTTGCGCTACACGTGCTTTAATTTCAGCATCTTCGCCAATACCATCAATAATAGTCGTATTGTCTTTAGAGATAACCACGCGTTTAGCTTGACCTAAATCTTCTAATGTTGCTTTTTCAAGCTCCATGCCGATTTCTTCAGAAATCACTGTAGCTTTCGTTAATGTCGCGATGTCTTGTAACATAGCTTTGCGACGGTCGCCAAAACCTGGTGCTTTAACAGCAGCCACTTTTACGATACCACGCATGTTGTTAACCACTAATGTAGCCAGTGCTTCGCCTTCAACATCTTCAGCAATAATAAGTAATGGCTTACCCGATTTAGCAACACCTTCAAGTGTGCCTAATAATTCACGGATATTAGATATTTTTTTATCAACTAATAAAATGAAAGGGTTTTCTAATTCAACACTGCCACTTTCTTGGTTATTGATAAAGTAAGGAGAAAGGTAACCACGGTCAAACTGCATACCTTCAACAACGTCTAGTTCGTCAGTTAATGCCTGACCTTCTTCAACGGTAATAACACCTTCAGTGCCAACTTTGTCCATTGCTGTTGCAATGATTTTACCAACAGTTTCGTCAGAGTTAGCAGAAATAGTACCTACTTGCTCAATCGCTTTGTTGTCGCTACATTCTTGCGATAAACCTTTCAATGCTTCAACTGCAGCAATAACGGCTTTGTCGATACCACGTTTAAGATCCATTGGGTTCATGCCCGCTGCAATTGATTTTAAACCTTCGTTTACAATCGCTTGTGCTAAAACAGTAGCTGTAGTTGTACCGTCACCGGCTTCGTCATTGGCTTTAGAAGCAACTTCTTTCACCATTTGTGCGCCCATGTTTTCGAATTTATCTTCTAATTCGATTTCTTTCGCTACCGATACACCATCTTTAGTGATCGTTGGGCCGCCAAATGATTTGTCTAAAACTACGTTACGACCTTTAGGGCCTAAAGTAACTTTTACTGCATCTGCAAGTACGTTAACGCCTTTAAGCATTTTTGCGCGTGCGTCGTTACCAAATAATATGTCTTTTGCTGCCATTTTCATGATTCCTTGTAAACTGTATTTGTACCGAACTTAATCAGTACAATATAATAGGTAAAAATTAATAATTATTCGACGATGGCTAAAATGTCAGTCTCTGACAATATAAGCACTTCTTCACCATCAATTTTTTCAGTTTTTGTACCGTAGCCTTCACTGAAGATAACTTGGTCGCCAATTTTTACATCTAAGGCACGCACGTCACCATTTTCTAGCATTCTGCCTTTGCCTACCGCAATGACTTCACCACGTGTTGACTTTTCAGCAGCACTACCCGTTAATACAATACCGCCAGCAGACTTTGATTCTACTTCTTTACGTTTGATAATCACACGATCGTGTAATGGACGAATACTCATTTTGTTCTCCAGAAAAGTTTTATTTTATAAAAATAATGGACTAAAATTTTGGTGCTATTTGCTTGTAGAAGTAAGATGGGGATAAAATAAAACTTCACAAGTCCCTCTTGATCTTTTTTTAATCTTTGCGCTCAAATTCACCATCCAAAGTTTGACCTTCATGTGGTGGCTGAAGGTTTTCTTGAAACGGGCTTTCGGGTTGTTTGGAAAAATCATCTTGATTTTGGCTCTGGCCATGGCTGTGACTGTGACTGTGAAACTGAAAACCTTGCTGGTTTGCGTTATTACTGGAGATATGTGACATAACGCTACCGGCAATGGTATGACGAACCGCAGGGATCAATAAACTCAAGCCCAGAAAATCAGTCACAAACCCGGGGGTTACCAACAATACGCCCGCTACTAATAGCATTAAAGCCGTAACAATTTCATCTGACGGCATTTGCCCTTGAGCCATTTTTGTTTGTACCGAATTTAAGGTTGAAATCCCTTGTTGTCGGACATATTTTGCCCCCAACCACGCGGTGAATATTACCATGCCAATGGTTGGCCAAACGCCTAAAACAGCGCCAACCTGAATCAAAACAAAAATTTCAATAATCGGAATAATAATAAAAAGTACAAATAAAAGCCGAAACATAGCAGTGCCTAATAATCTTTAATGAAACTAATATGGGGGTTAACAGGTCTTTTTCAAGCGAGCTATCTTTTTAGCTATGCCCAATATCATTAAGTCTGATACAAACCTAGGCTTGATACTTACTGATTGAAAAAGATTAGCGTAAACTGCCCCTAAGGTTGTTATTCACTAATTTAACAAACATGAGCTTTCTTTCAGCTTTATTTCAAATAATTTAGCTTTACTTTTAGCTTCAATATAACAAATACCATAATGTTAATGCATGGCTATAGCGTAAGGCATTACTGAGCACTTGATAGGTAAAAATCTCGCCAATTGGCCAAGTGTTTAGCGAATATTATATCGTTTTTTCGCCGGCAATAAAGTGTACATAGTAGAGCAGAGGTGGCACTATTTACCAAAATAAGTGAGCACGCTTTGATTGACTTAATGAGATAATCAAGCCATTACACCCATACGATACTCCTGAAGTTATCGCCTTGAACATCCAGCAAGGTGATCATCAATATTTAAACTGGATCAACGAGTTTTTAAAATATCGGTTATGAAAAAAATTGTTACTGTTTTTTGGTTAATACTTACCAGCTTATGTTTTGCTACAACACCCTTAGCAAATGCCCAAGAGTCAATTTTTAACACGCCTGCATCACTCTTTAGTAATGACAATGAGTTTTTAAAAGTTGATGACGCTTTCATTTTTGACTTCCACCAACAAAAAAACCAATTAAAAGTCAGTTTTAATATTGCTGATGGTTATTATTTGTATCGTCACCAGTTTAAATTTACCAGTGAAAACGCCACTATTGTGCCCGTCAACTTACCTCAAGGTGAGCGCTATGAAGATGAGTTTTTTGGTGTTCAACAAATTTTTACTGGCCAACTCGCTTTTACCATCGACATTACACAAGCCCAAAGTGATGCCAATGTCACTATTCGCTATCAAGGCTGCGCCAAAAAAGGCTTATGTTATCCCCCGACCAAGCAAACGGTTGAGGTAAATGATGTTAAACAAATAGCCGCGCCTGCCAACAACGCTAAAAACATTTTGTCTGCACTGGGGTCTAATAGCGAAGATGAAATTAATACCCAATCAGCTAGTTCTACAAGCAATACCAATAGTCAAAGTAACCCAATTCAACGTAATAATGCCAATAGCAGCGAACAGCACCAATTAGCTGACATGCTACAAAGTGACAGTGTCTGGTTAACACTCGCGGCATTTTTTGTGGGTGGCTTACTCTTGTCTTTTACACCTTGTGTTTTCCCTATGTACCCAATTTTAACGGGTATTATTGTCGGTCAAGGTGAGAAATTATCCACTAAAAGAGCCTTTGCCTTATCTTTTGCTTATGTACAAGGGATGGCGGTTACTTATACTTTACTCGGGATTGTGGTGGCGATTGCCGGTGCACAATTTCAAGCCATGTTTCAACACCCTGTCGTACTTATTGCCTTAAGTTTATTATTTATTTTCTTAGCACTGTCTATGTTTGGTACCTTTAATTTAGCCCTACCCAGTAGTTGGCAAAACAAGCTAAATCAGCTAAGTAGTAATCAAAAAGGTGGCTCTTATTTTGGTGTGCTAGTAATGGGCGCCATTTCCGGTTTAGTTGCCTCTCCTTGCACTACCGCCCCCTTAACTGGTGCACTGTTATATATCTCCCAATCAGGTGACATATTACTCGGCGCATCAGCACTTTATGCGCTCAGTTTAGGTATGGGTTTGCCCTTACTAGTATTGGGCAGTTCGGGTGGTAAGTTACTACCTAAAGCGGGCAACTGGATGAACGTAATTAAGAATATTTTTGGCTTATTGCTGCTAGCCGTGCCAATATTTTTGCTTGAGCGCTTCTTACCACTGATAGTGATAGATATACTTTGGGTGCTGCTTATTTTAGCCACTGCTGGTTACTTTTATACTGTCAATCAAGCCTCTGCTAAAACCTTTGGTTTTGGTTTACGTAGTATCTTAATCTTTTTAGTTTTCTTTATCGGCGCCAATAAAGCCTACCAACTGGTTTATCCCGTCACCAACAATGTTTTGGTCTCAGCACAAACCGAACTCCGTGACTTTGAGCATGTAAAGAATTTAACAGAAATGAATCAAGCGATTGCAACCGCTAATGCACAAGGAAAAACCGTAATGGTGGATCTTTATGCTGACTGGTGTGTCGCATGTAAAGAATTTGAAGAGTACACTTTCTTTGAAGCCAAGGTGCAAAAAGCGCTTGCAGACACGGTATTACTACAAATAGATTTAACCGACACAGGTTCCAAAGACAGTGTTGAGTTAATGTCTAAGTTTGAAATTTTTGGTTTGCCGTCAATTTTATTCTTTGATTTAACCGGTAATGAATTATCACAACGCAGAGTTACCGGCTTTATGGAAGCTGATGAATTTTCAGCACATGTCGATAAAACATTCACCCCTTAACGGGTCAATATGATGATAAAAAAGCGCTCCAAGGCGCTTTTTTATTGTCGTAATATTTTTTATTGTCGTAATACGAATTTCTGCTCACCTAAACGTAAGTCACTCTGGCCATATCATTTTGCCCATAAACCTGCCACGTAGGAGAATAGCCCGCAGCGGGTTAACAAATAACGACCTTGTATCTGCCGTTATATTTAAAATCATATTAATGGCTGCTGCTTATGAACTAAAAAACAAAATTACGGCAGCCATTTTAAAAAATAAGACGTTAATAATTTCATCCGGGTATTGAACAACAGAGCACAAAATAACAGCTAACGGCTGGATTAGTTTTAAAAAAAACCCAATAAATCAATAGATTAATTAAAACCAGCACCCTATTTAGTGTGCTGGTTTTATGATAACTGACCTAAAATCAATCATTTAATAGCCACCCCAAGTGATAAGACCAGTATTTTGCTGCTATATTCTGCGAAAACACTATAATAATCGGCTAATGAGATTAATTTGCCATTTAAGCCAAATTTAATTTAATCACATAGTTAAATATGACATGATGTTACTATTACTTAATAATCAGGGTGTTTTTACCGAAGATGACTACAAAGTTTAACATTTTAGTCCTAAATGGTCCTAACTTAAATATGTTGGGCAAACGTGAGCCTACTATTTATGGTTCGTTATCGTTAACTGATATTATGGCCAATTTAGCTGACCTCGCCATTAAGGCTAATGTGCAGCTAAGTCATAAACAGTCAAATGCTGAACATATTTTGCTTGACGAAATTCATGCCAGTTTCGAAAAAATAGACTTTATTATTATAAATCCAGCGGCCTTCACGCATACCAGCGTTGCACTTAGAGATGCCTTATTATCGGTTAGTATACCCTTTATTGAAGTCCATTTATCAAACGTACATGCGCGTGAGCCGTTCAGACAACATTCCTACTTATCAGATATTGCTATAGGCGTTATTAGCGGTTTAGGCGCTAATGGCTATGAATATGCTTTGGCTGCGGCAACAGATTGGTTAGAAAAAAACAAAAAATAAGCACTTAATAAATAAGTACTTAAATGATGATATTCATTTAAGTTTTACACACATAAATTTAAAAATTATATAAAAAGGTATTCAAATGGATATTCGTAAAATTAAAAAATTAATTGAATTGGTTGAAGAGTCAGGTATCAACGAATTAGAAATTTCTGAAGGCGAAGAATCAGTGCGCATTAGCCGTGGTGCCACCATTATGCAAGCAGCTCCTATGATGCATGCAGCGCCAGCTCAAGCACCACTTGCAGCACCTGCTCCTGCTCCGGCTGTTGCAGCGGAAGCGGCGGCTCCAGTAATAACCGGACATATTGTGCGCTCTCCAATGGTCGGTACTTTCTATTCAGCAGGTTCGCCTGATGCACCTGCATTTGCTGTTGTTGGCCAGCATGTTAATTCTGGCGATACACTATGTATCCTTGAAGCGATGAAAATGATGAACCAAATTGAAGCTGATAAATCAGGTGTCATCAAACAAATTTTAGCGGTAAACGAAGACGCTATTGAATTTGATCAACCGCTATTCATCATTGAATAAGCCCAACCTTTAAGGGGATTTTCATGTTAGATAAAGTTGTTATCGCCAATCGCGGCGAAATTGCCTTAAGAATATTACGCGCTTGTAAAGAGCTGGGTATTAAAACGGTTGCTGTGCACTCAACGGCCGATAAAAGTCTTAAACACGTATTGTTAGCCGACGAAACCATTTGTATTGGCAAACCGGCGGCAATGGATAGTTATTTAAATATTCCAGCCATTATTACGGCTGCAGAGGTTACTGACGCTGTAGCGATTCACCCTGGCTATGGTTTCCTTGCTGAAAATGCTGATTTTGCTGAACAAGTAGAAAAATCAGGTTTTGCCTTTATTGGACCTAAGGCGGAAAGTATCCGTTTAATGGGCGATAAAGTTTCAGCCATTAAAGCCATGAAAGCGGCTGGTGTACCTTGTGTACCTGGCTCTGATGGTCCATTGACTGCAGATGTCGAAGCAAATTTAGCGCACGGTAGACGTATTGGCTATCCGGTTATCATCAAAGCCTCTGGTGGTGGTGGTGGTCGCGGTATGCGTGTTGTTCGCCGTGAAGAAGATTTAATTGAGTTTATTCAACTGACTAAATCAGAAGCACGAGCGACCTTCAATAATGACGTAGTTTACATGGAGAAATTCCTCGAAAACCCACGTCATGTTGAAATTCAAATCATGGCTGATGGCCAAGGTGCTGCCATTCATTTAGGTGAGCGTGACTGTTCAATGCAACGTCGTCATCAAAAAGTGGTTGAAGAAGCACCTGCGCCAGGTATTTCAGCTGAACTGCGAGCAAAAATTGGCGAACGCTGCTGTAATGCCTGTATCGAAATAAACTATCGTGGTGCGGGTACCTTTGAATTCTTATACGAAGACGGCGAATTCTATTTCATTGAGATGAATACCCGTATTCAAGTTGAGCATCCAGTAACTGAAATGGTCACGGGTGTTGATTTGATCAAAGAGCAGCTTCGTGTTGCTGCAGGTCAACCACTCTCTTATACGCAAGACGATATTAAAATATCAGGCCATTCAATTGAATGTCGAATTAACGCGGAAGATCCACGTACCTTCGTGCCATCACCAGGAAAAATCACTCGTTTTCATCCTCCAGGTGGCTTAGGTGTACGTTGGGATTCTCATATTTATTCGGATTACTCTGTGCCTCCGAACTATGACTCAATGATCGGTAAGTTGATCACTTGGGGTGATAGTCGTGAGGTTGCTATGGCGCGTATGCGTAACGCATTAGGTGAATTAATTATTGATGGCATTAAAACCAATATTGCCTTGCACCAAGACATTCTAAGTGACCAAGGTTTTATTGATGGTGGTGCTAATATTCACTATCTTGAAAAGAAACTGGCTGCATTAGAATAATAGCAAATGACATAATGGATAATACTTAGCGCTACATTTATCGCTTGGTCTAAAAAAGCTCTGCATGCAGAGCTTTTTTTATTTATAATGATTTTTTATTGATAGCAAAAAGCGGTAACCGTTATGACTGAATTACTCGCAAAGCCTTGCCCCCCTGCTGACGATGACTGCTGTGGCGGTGGTGCATGTAACCCTTGTGTATGGGATTATTACTACGCTGAACGAAAAAAATGGCGTTTACAACAAGTCGCATTAAAAGAACAAGTCGCATTAAAAACGGCTGAAGCGCATAAAATCCCATCAAATGAAGATTAGCCACTAAAGATAAAACCCTCATTCTGCTTAGGCTTTCAATGCAAACACTCGGTTTTCAATAGGAGTTAATCCATCATCTTGATCACTTGTGCCACCAGTTTATTAATACCACTAGCCGCTTCAGTTAACGTTGTTGCCAACATATAAGCCGGTGTAGACACTAGCTTACGACCAGCATCGACAACGATATCATCAACCGCACAATCTTGGTGCGCTAAGCCCACATCGATTAAGGCTTTTGCAATGCCAACATCATGACCTATGGTTGCTTGAGCATTTTCACCATAAATGAGTGGGATCATCACCGGCGCTATACACATATAACCTGCTGGCTTATTGGCCTTTACAAATGCTTGGCATACGGCCATCACTTGTTCATTCACTTTAAAGGCTTCAGCGTTAATAGCAAAGTCAGATAAATTTTTTGCCGCGCCAAAACCACCGGGTACGATCAAGGCATCAAACTCATCGATATAAAATTCTGTTAAGTCTTCAACATCACCACGAGCAATACGCGCAGACTCTACCAGTACATTACGTTGCTCTTTCGCCATCACTTCACCGGTTAAATGATTAATCACATGATGTTGATTAATATTTGGCGCAAAGCAGCGATATTTAGCGCCCGCTTGTTCAATCGCCAGCAGAGTCAACACTGCCTCATGAATTTCAGAGCCGTCGTAGACCCCACAACCTGATAACATTACCGCTATATTTTTCACATTTCCTCCGAAGCTACATTGAGCTTACTTTGAATTAATTGACAGATCACCACGAGATAAACTGCCCCCGCCATTAAAAGGGCAAAGGGTAAGGTACTGCCATTATAAAATATCGCTAAAATAGGACCCGCTAGGGCGCCAATACCAAAACGCAAAGTACCATTTACCGCTGTGGCTGTACCAGCGTGTTCAGCAAATTCTTGTAAAATTAAGGCGTCAGCATTCACCGAAATCATCGATAAACTCCCCATTAACGGCAAAATAGCCACAACATAATAATATAGCGATAAAGAAAATATACTGGCCAGCAATAAACTTGTTACCGCCACAAAGGCGAGGACAACACCAAAACGTAACATTTTTCTAGATCCAAACTTACCCACCAGCCGTGTGTTGATAAAGTGCGCGGTCATTAAAGCCAAAATATTCAACGCAAATAGCAAACTAAACTCAAATTCAGAAACCTTAAATACGGTCAAATAAACAAATGAAATGGCGGTTATATAACTGAAGAAGGCTAGCGAGGCCATCATAACGGTCAATAAATCAAAACGAGCGGCACGGTTACTAAAAACAATTTTATAACGCTCAACGGCACTATAGGTGATTGTCGATTTAATCGTTTTAACATCGGGTAAATAATAAAAACTGCACACAAAAACAACAAAAGCATAACCCGCCAAGACATAAAAAATCATTTGCCAACTGTGCAGCAGTAATACGCTGCCAATACTGGGGGCTATCATGGGCGCCAACATCATGATCATACTGACATAAGACAGTCCTTTCGCGGTGTCTTTGCCATAAAGCTGTCGAATAATACCGGGCACAACTACTGTGGCTGCTGTACTCATAAACGCTTGAAAGAAGCGTAAGGCTATAAATTGTTCAATATTTTGTGCAAAGGTTAATGCCACTGTGGTTAATAAAAAACCCAATAAACCTATCATGACTAATGTGCGACGAGCATGCTTATCCGCCATGGGACCAAACACTAACAAGCCAACTGCATAACCCAATAAATAAATACTTAAGCTATTTTGCACTAAGGGCATTTTTGTTGAAAAATATTGAGTAAGCTCAGGCATGCCAGGAAGATACATATCAATGGCCAAAGGAGATACCGCGATAATAGCGGCTAATAAGGGTAGTATTAATTTTAATGATATTTTTGTGCGGTACGCTGTCACTGCGCTTATTTCCTTGTGTTTTTAAGATTCAGGGTAGTCATACACTAATTGACCTAGCACTTGAATGGCTTGGTCAATTTTTTCGCTCCATTGTACGCCATAGCTAATACGCATATAGTTTTTATACTTTCCAGAGGGAGAAAAAACCTCTCCGGGCGCAAAATTTACGCCTTGGGCAATCGCTTGTTTAAAAAACTGGCTGGTATCAACATGTGAACGACAACGTACCCATAAAACGCTGCCACCCTTGGGTTTTGAAATACACACTTGCTCAGGAAAATGCTCGGCGATTAACGCCCGCATGCGCTCACAATTATAACGCAGGGTTTTTCTCAGTACCTGCAAGTGCCGGTCATACTCGCCACTCATCAAGTAATCGCTTAATGTCCATTGTTGCAACATTGACGTAGAGCATGATTGAGCCCTTTTGATACGCTTAGCTTTTTCTTCAAACTTACCGGGTAACAACCAACCGACTCGATAACCCGGAGCCGCTGTTTTTGAAAAAGATGAACAGGTTAATACTAAGCCTTTTTCTGAGTATAACTGTGCTGACACCGGCCGGTGCTCAGTAAAATACAAGTCGCTGTAGACTTCGTCCTCAATTAAGACAATGTCATTTTTTTCTAGTAACTTGACCATAGCTTGTCGTTGCTTATCGGTCATCATTGACCCTAGCGGGTTACTAATGGCGCTTGAAAACAAGCAAACTTTCACTGAATGTTGTTTAATAACCTTGGCTAATTCGACAACACAAACACCGTCTTCAGTGCAGGTGTAAACCTCTAAAGCCTTCATCCCCAAACTTTCAATAAGTTCGATAAGCCCAAAGTAGCAAGGTGATTCAACCGCGATAATATCACCGCGTTCAGCCACACATTGCAGGGCAATAGACAAGGCTTCTTGTGCGCCATTGGTAATAATTAAGTCTTCGTGATTAACCGAAACACCCTGTTCTTGATAACGAAAGGCTAAATTCAAACGTAGTTTAGGATCACCATTAATCGGCCCATAACTCACCGCTTTTTCAGACACTCGACTCAGCACTGAGCGCATCAATCTTGCTAGGGTTTTATCTGGCGGATGCGCATTAACAGGATTAGAAATGCCTAATGCCACTGAGTCAGGCATATGCACAGCGTCATAAACTTGCTCAATTAAACTCCGGCATGATATTTCTGCCGGCTCACAACTCGCCCATATTGCCCGCATGGGTAATAAAGTACGTGCTTGTTTAGCTTTTAAATAGTAGCCCGATTGTGGCCGAGCAGAAATACTACCTTGGCGTTCAAGTTCAAGGTATGCCTGCTTGACAGTAGGTACACTGATCTCAAACTGTCGACTGAGTTTACGTAAACTGGGTAGTTTATCACCTGGGCGTATTGCGCCACTTTGTTGCTGAAACTCAACAAAGTCGATCACTTGTTGATATAAAAAGTAGGGGGATGATTTGTCAACTAATCGCATAACTGTATAGGTTGCATTTTCATTTTTTTGTATATGTTATTAAAACAAAAAATCGGTAAAATGTCTATCCGTCACTAACAAACCGTTTACTTAACATAAGCCCTGTTAATGTTAGTGATGAGGTTTAAAATTAAAGTGAATAAGAGTGGTAACTAAGGTGTTCAACATGGCATGTCGGGTAAACAGTATTGGATAAAACCGTATTGATTAATGCCTTAGCACTTCGTTGTATTGAGCTTTTATTACTTAGTTAAAAACAATAAGCACAAAGAACAAAAAACAAAAATAATGTCGATCACTACACAGTGCATAAGTCATCACTACCGTATTGAGCTGAGTAATTTAAATTTTTATCGCGAGTGCTTTACTTGCAAACATACTAAGGGATTGTAATGAACAACACATTTTTATATTTAATTACCGTGTTGATATGGGGCTCAACCTGGATAGCGATTAATTACCAATTAGGTCATGTTGCCCCAGAAGCGTCTATCGTCTATCGCTTTGGTTTAGCTGCTATTGTTTTATTTACCTACTGTAAACTTAAAAATTTGCGGTTGAGGTTTTCCTTGCGTCACCATCTTCAATTTTTTCTTTTTGGCGTCACTTTATTTAGCTTTAACTATTATTTACTCTATAGCGCACAGCAACACATCAACTCAGCATTAACCTGCATTGCCTTTTCAATGATCATGTTTTTTAATGTCTTCAATGCTCGCATTTGGTACGGCACTCATATCACTAAACAAGTTTACTTAGGGGGGAGCTTAGGATTACTCGGCATAGTGACACTGTTTTGGCCACAAGTAAGTGACACACAATTAGGCGCTGAAACGCTATTAGGCTTAGGATTTTGCATTCTGGGTACGTTAGTCGCCTCTACTGGCAATATGCTGTCAATGAGAAATCAAAAACTAAAGCTACCGCTAATACCGGCAATGACATGGGGCATGACCTACGGTGCCATTTTTATGGCGATAATCGCTATGGCTCAGGGGAAAAACTTCAGCTTTGACTATACATTTTCTTATATCAGTTCATTACTTTATTTAAGCATTTTTGGCTCTGTTATTGCTTTTGCTAGCTACCTAACATTACTTAACCGCATTGGTGCACATAAGGCTTCTTATGCTTCAGTGATGTTTCCAGCGGTGGCGGTGATCATTTCAACTGTGGTTGAAGGATTTGCATGGACCACTTATACCTTCGTAGGCTTATTATTTATTTTGGCCGGTAATCTTGTGGTACTCATTCGCTCTAAAAAGCAACTAACAGCTGCTAGTTGTACAGAAAAACAGACAAATAGCGCAGAAGAAGCCGATGTAAATCAAACAAAACTGAAGACACAGAGCTGATAATCAGGCTTAATACTTTCCAAACGGTCAACTTTTTTGTGCACAGTTCACTTTACCCTAAGTGCGATTGCACCGCGGCGCTAAACACCTTCCGGTTTAGCGCCGTTTTTTCTTACCCTGCTACTGTGCTTGTTTTTCCTTGCTAGTGTAAATTAATACCAATTTCATTAATTAGGGGTCTACTTTATACGCAGGAAAAATGGCCAAATATAAGGCATTTATTTTAATAACTAGTTGTTCTAATTATTAAATAAATAACGCAGTAGTTGGTTATTTTAACCAGTAAAAATGATCAGATAATTAGTGAGATTGGTATAACAGGTCAAATTAAAGACCAATGAGCATTTTACCCGCAACCTCTTTTACTAGCTTTGCCGCCAACTGAGCGGTCATATTATCGATATCTTTATTGGGATTAAACTCGACAATATCAGCGCCCACCAGCGGTGTATTAATTTGATGGATAAGGTTGATCACTTCACGACTTGTTAAACCACCCGGCTCTCGGTGTGAAACGCCCGGTGCAAAGGCGGGGTCAATACCATCAATATCAAGTGATAAGTAAACTGGGTGCTGAAATACTAACGGCTGGGCCAAAGGCCAATGGCGCATTTCTAATGACTCAACCTTAAACTTTTCTATTTGTTCATTTTGATGCAAATTTAATGTCCGTATACCTACCTGTACTAAGCGCTCACATAAACCGTCTTCCATCACGCGGGCAAAAGGACACGCGTTTGAGTAGCGATTGCCTTTAAAAGAATCATACAAGTCAGAATGGGCATCAATGTGTAATATGGTGATTTTATCAAAAAATTTTCGGTAACTTTTTAGAATCGGATAACTAATACTGTGATCGCCCCCTAAAGTTAATAAACGGGTCTGTTGTGCGAGTAACTGGTCACAACCTTGTTCAATTTTATCGATAAAGTTATCTGACGAGCTTATGTCGACATCACCGGCATCAAGCCATTGCTTTGACTCGCGCAAGTTCACGCCTAATTCTGTAGCACCATTTAATGAACCATGATTTAACACGTCGCGAATCTTATTTGGCGCTAAGGCAGCGCCGCGCTCGAAGGAAGAGTTGTCATCAAATGGTACGCCTAACAATGCGACTTTACCTACTGGATTTTCTACCATTTCATTGCCTTTTATGAATTTTTTGTGAACTTTTTATAAGCTTTTTGTAACAGCCTTTTATGATGAAGCATGTTCAGTTATCTACTGAACATGGTTCATCTATACTCTTTCTAATTACCAATGCAGTTTGGCCGTTAAGCTAATAGTATTTAATAGCTACCAATTGGTGAACCAGGTGGTAGTGTTATATTGGATGCCGGTGTCGATGACTTATCATGCGCTAAGCTGTAATTAATTTGCTGAGCTAATAACTGAAAGTGCGCTCGAAAGCCTGGGTATTTTCGTGTGCTGCGCTTATCGGTTAACCATAGGGCTAAATCCGTTAATGTTACATACACTTCAGCTCTGACTTCTGGCACAACATTTTGGCTATGCCAAAGCACTATTAAATGCTCAATTAATTGCTGATTTACCCTTTGTTGCACTAACATGGCTGTTGAGGTTTTTGGCGCTGATTTTACTGTGCCTTTGACCAGTTTATTGAGTAAAAATGCCACTGACGGAATATCGTTATCAAGCATGGCTTGTTGCTGCAATCTTGCTAGTCGCTCGGCATTGAGTAATAGCGACAGTGTGTGTTTTGCACTTGCCTCTGCGGCACTGATGGGGTCAAAAGTTACCCCTGTTTGGCTATTAAAACTTTCTCTATCGCGATTATAACCATAGGCCTTAGGCGGTATTAAGGCGGTGATTTTAGCGGACAGTGTTAAGGTTTCTACTGTTAGCGTTGCTAGTAAGGCATCAAGTGCTGCTTGTTGAGATTTGCCTGCAACCCTGGTTTGCTGATTACTAAATTGTTCACTGCGCAGTTGATAGCCGTAGTTAACACCAGCAATTAATTTTGCTGCGGCTTGTACCTGAAAGCGATGAAAGTTGTAAATGGGCACTAATATTTTTTCGAGTTCAGACATCGGCGTACCAACCGGTATGCTGTTCAAACCAAAGTTTTCTAATGCTAGTGCTCTAACCGCTAAAACACGGTTTAACTCTGTAGCCGCATCTTGACCATTGTCCCACAAATGCCCTGTAGCATGAGCGCTTGATTGCGATCGTGCATCGGGGTCAGAAATATACTTCAGCCCCTTTTGCTGGGTTGCTGACACTAACTCAGTCAAAAACTGGGCTTCTTGCGCTTTTTCTACCTCAGCATAACCATAAGCAATCACATATTTATCCCATTCACCGATGTCTTCGGCATAAGCATTAGCTAAGCTTATCTGGCCATTTTCAATGGTAATTAACGGATGGGGATAATCCATCACTGACGCTCGATTATTAACACTGGCGGCAAAATTATGCGCTATGCCTAAGGTGTGGCCAACCTCATGTGCCGCTAATTGACGAATGCGCGCTAAAGCCATTGCTTTCATAGCGCTAGTGTCAGTATTGTCATTTTTAAACGGTGACGTTAAGCCTAAGGCAATTAAATAGTCTTGGCGAACACGTAAAGAGCCTAAGGTGACATGGCCTTTAATGATTTCGCCGGTACGCGGGTCGATCACTGATGAGCCATAAGACCAACCGCGTGTAGCGCGATGTACCCATTGAATAACGTTGTAACGAACATCCATGGGGTCAGCGTCACTTGGCAGCAGCTTAACTTGAAAGGCATTTTTATAACCAATAGCAGAAAAGGCTTGATCCCACCAACGCGCGCCATCTAGCAAGGCACTTTTAATCGGCTCAGGGACTCCGGCATCTAAGTAATAAATAATCGGCTCTACCGCTGCACTTATTTTAGCGGCTGGGTTTTTCTTAACTAAACGATGGCGAGGAATATTGCGTTTAATCAATGGCTCATCAATGGCGCTGGCATAATCTGCATAGGCGTGCTGCCAAAAGCCACTAAAGGGATGAAACTTTCGTGTTTGATAACTATTATCTGGCAACTTAATGAGCGAGTGGTGCAAGTTAACCGTAACCGCTGAGGCATCAGGCGTTACTGAGCGCAAGTGCACTCCAGCGTCTGTGCCTTTATAAGTCACAGTAGCCTCTAATTCGGTATTGTTTGGAAAAGCTTTTGTACGCTTTTTATAAACCCCACTGCGCGTGGCATCAATCTTAAAACTGCCTTGTTGAGTACGCTTTAATTGTGCCGACAAGTTATGAATATCTGAGAGTAAAAATGGCGTGTAATCAATTAAGGTTTTACGGTTATCTGCTGAGCTATGACTCACCTTAAAGCCCCAGATAATCGAGCTAGCAAAGGCTTCATCTATCGCTTGCTGTTCAAGGAGGTTATCGCTATTAGCACGATAATCAGTGTTGAGTTGGCGCAGAAACACTTTATCACCCACTCTTTCAAAACGCACTAACCGAGTATCGCCCAATTGGCCACGGTCTAAACCAATATCATTTGAACCCACCCCCTGTGGCAAGCCACTTTGAAATAAAAATTCTTGCTCAAAGTTATCTACTTCTAAAAACACTTTGCCTGTTTTATCATCAAGATAAAAAGAAAAGTAACCTTGATGGCTCTGTTTGTCTTGAATAAATTCAGTATAACTTTTTTCTGTTTTTGCCTGCACTTGCGCTGACAAGCCACAGTAAAAAAATAACACCATTAGCCTAATAAAAAACCTCATTGCATCTCCTTGTAGTCAGTAAAGCTAAATAAATTATCTGCTTAGTTAAAATTAAAATGATTAGAAGTACTGAAAATACGCTTATTTTTGTTATA
This sequence comes from Colwellia sp. MB3u-4, assembly GCF_014077065.1. Classification (NCBI taxonomy): domain Bacteria; kingdom Pseudomonadati; phylum Pseudomonadota; class Gammaproteobacteria; order Alteromonadales; family Colwelliaceae; genus Colwellia; species Colwellia sp. MB3u-4. The sequence continues at coordinate 402,219 of NZ_JACGVE010000075.1, forward strand.
ATCAGTTCAAAATTAACTTTTGATTTTTTGATAATACCCATTGAATTAAATCAGTGAGCAATAATAAGTAATAAACAAGTAGTAATAATAAATATTCAAGAACACATTTTATTGTTGCAGACTAAACATCAGTACCTACATCGATATAGCCTAGGCTTGATTGAACCATAGCTAGCGTATGTGATTAAAAGTAACGTAGATATTGGATATTTAGGACACTTTATATGTTCGATTATTTATTGTAATGGGTATACTACATCATAACATCGAAAATAAAATACGATATGCTCTATCATAAGAGTATGACTCTAAAGTAATTAGGTAACCCTATGCAACGACTAGCTCCCGCTTTACGTGAAGACAATGTACCGTTAGATTTAATTTCATTAATAGAAACTATTTTAGCTGCCACCAAAGAAATTTCCTTTCGAGTTAGCCAAGGGCACTTAAGTGACTCAATGGGCTCGACCTTAGATGAAAATATTCAAGGTGAAGTGCAAAAGAAACTCGATATTGTTGCCAACGAGTTATTTAAAGATATTTTGTTAGAATCAGGCTTTGTCAAAGCCGTGTCTTCTGAAGAAGAAGACACGTCAGTGGCGGGTGTCGAAGATGGCAAATATATCGTTTCATTTGATCCCTTAGATGGCAGCTCAAATATCGATATTAACTCGTTAATTGGTACTATTTTCTCCATTCACCAAGCGCCAACAGATATGGCCGCTAGCAATCCTGATATGTTTAAACAATCAGGTAATCACCAAGTTTGCGCGGGCTATGTACTTTATGGTCCATCAACAACCTTAGTGATGACCACAGGCAGCGGTACGCACTTTTATGTTTTAGACCGCACGCATGGCGGTTATTTATTAGTTGAGCGCAATTTACAAGTGCCAGAAGATACGCAAGAGTTTGCTATTAATATGTCAAACCAACGTTTCTGGCAACAACCTATGCAAAACTACATTAGTGATTTACTTGCCGGTGATACTGGCCCACGTGGTAAAAACTTCAATATGCGTTGGATTGCCGCTATGGTAGGTGATATTCATCGTGTTCTCACCCGTGGGGGTATATTTACCTATCCGGCTGATAATAGAAACCCAGAAAAACCCTACAAGTTACGTTTAATGTATGAAGCCAACCCAATGAGCTTTTTAATTGAACAAGCCGGTGGTTTAGCCATGACTAGCCAAGGGCGTATCATGGATATTGAGCCAACAGATATTCATCAACGTGTTGAAGTGATCATGGGTTCTAAAAATGAAGTTGAAGCCTGTTTAGCTTATTACAAATAAGCTTAAAAGTTACTCGATATAACAATGTATATAAGCATTAAAACACCTGAATATTTCAGGTGTTTTTATTTGTGCTAACTGGGCTGATTTATGGTTATTAAACACTGTTATAGACCTCGACAGAACAGGTGAACAAGGCAGGAGTTTTGTGTTGTTGGTAAAGTAATAACCTTGGCAAGAGCACTTAAAGCGCCGCCATAAAAATTCAACTGCTGGCGACGAATGACCAAGTTCAATGACTAAAGTCGTATGAAAGAGTATAAATAGTGACTAGGCTAATGCTTAGAATTTTTGCTAGAATATACGACATATTATAGAAAATACTTATACAGTAGCGCCATTATTAGCTTAACGGCGCTTGGAGAGCACAATTTATGCCAGCTTATGCCGTAGGACACAAAGTTCCTGATTCAGATTCAATTTGTTCAGCCATTGCCCTTTCATATTTAAAAACCCATATTGGTGAAGATGTACAGCCTGCACGCTTGGGTGAACTTTCGCCAGAAACACTATTCATTTTAGATAAATTTGGCTTAGAACAGCCTGAGCTTAAATTGAGTTTCGCTGATACTGACGGCATTTATGTTGTTGATCACTCAGACCGAATTCAAGGCCCTGATGATATTGATGACTGCACAGTTTTAGGTATTATCGACCATCACAAGCTGGGTGATATTACCACGTCTACCCCTTTAGAGATTTGGGTTCGCCCTGTAGGTTGTACCAATACCATTATTAAAATGATGTTCGATTTTCACGGTATTGAAATTCCTAAAAATATTGCTGGCGCCATGATGTGTGCAATTTTGTCAGACACAGTGATATTTAAATCGCCAACCTGTACAACCGCTGATATAAAATGTGTTGAAGCCTTGGCTGAAATTGCCGGTATTGAAGATTACAAAGGCCTGGGCATGGAAATGTTCACAGTAAAATCATCAGTCGCCGGTACGCCAGTGCGAGAACTTGTTTTACGTGATTTTAAAGACTTCAATATGAAGAATAATATTGTCGGTATTGGCCAATTAGAAGTGATCGACTTAGCTTTATTTGACGAGATGAAAGCTGATTTATATGCTGATTTACAAGCCGTTAAAGAAGAAGGTAATCGTCATACTGTGATGTTGTTATTAACTGACATCATGCAAGAAGGCTCTGAGTTGTTAGTAGTAAGTGATGATATCAGCCTTATTGAAAAAGCTTATGATATTACTTTGGTTGACGGTAAAACTTGGTTACCGGGTGTGATGAGCCGTAAAAAGCAAGTTGTGCCGCCACTGCAAGATACTTTTGCTAAGTAGTTAGCCGCACTATAAATGTAAAGTTATAAGCGTAAAGTTATACCTGTAAAACTATAACTTAAAACGATATTAAAAAGCCCAGTAATCACTGGGCTTTTTGTTAGCGATTGCTTTTACAATCACAAATTACCAACGAATTATAGCCAAGCGCTTAAATATCCGTCACACCCATATTAAATAATGTGAAACCATAAATATCGGCATATTGCTCAATGGTCTTGCTAATTGGCGTACCCGCACCATGACCCGCATCCGTTTCAATACGAATTAAGGTTGGGTTAGCGCCCGCTTGTTTTGCTTGTAACTCGGCAGCAAACTTGAATGAATGCGCCGGCACTACGCGATCATCATGATCACCCGTTGTTATTAATGTTGCAGGGTAATGTGTGCCTGCTTTAACATTGTGTAATGGCGAGTAAGCTAACAGGTAATTAAACATTTGTGCATTGTCGTTTGATTTACCATAGTCGTAAGCCCAACCAGCACCTGAAGTAAAGGTATGGTAGCGCAGCATATCAAGTACCCCTACCGCGGGTAATGCTACTTTAAATAATTCAGGACGTTGTGTCATCACAGCACCCACTAACAAACCACCGTTTGAGCCACCCATAACCGCAAGTTTATCTGAAGAAGTCACTTGTGCTTCAATCAGGTATTCAGCCGCAGCAATAAAGTCGTCAAATACATTCTGTTTTTTCAACTGCGTACCCGCATCATGCCATTTTTTACCGTATTCGCCACCACCACGTAAATTAGCCACGGCATATACACCGCCGAGCTCTAACCAAGCAGCGCGAGTTGAGCTAAATTCTGGTTGTAGACTGATATTGAAACCACCGTAACCATATAAAATCGTCGGGTTACTGCCATCAAGCACTAAGCCTTTTTTATGGGTAATGATCATCGGCACTTTAGTACCGTCTTTAGAGCTATAAAAAACCTGCTTTGATTCAAAGTTATCGCTATTGAATTTTACTTTCGACTTCATATGTACAACAGATTCACCCGTTGCAAGGTCTAAGCTAAAAATGGTTGATGGGGTTTTCTGGTTACTAAATGAATAGTAAAGCTGACTTTGCGACGCTTTACCACTAAAGCCGCCAGCGGTGCCCACTTCAGGTAAGGCGATATCGCGAATTTTCTTACCGGTTAAATCATACTGCTCAATAAAAGACGCCGCATGTTTCATATAGTTAGCAAATAAGTAATGTCCGCCAGTAGACACTGATAAAACATGCTCAGTTTCAGGAATAATATCAAGCCAATTCTCAGCACTGGGTTGCAGTGCATTAACTTTAACAACACGGTTATTAGGTGCTGCCATATTGGTGACAAATAGCAAGTTGTCACCCTCACTACTGACCATATAGGTGTCTGACTCAGTATTATCAACCACGCTAACCAATGGCGAATTTGGGGTGGTTAAATCTTTAATAAAGAGCTTATTGCCCGAGGTAGATACCGCTGCTGATACCACTAAATAGTGACCGTCTTTAGTGACTTCACCACTAACATAACGGTGTTTTTGTGCTTCGCTGCCACCAAAAACTAAGCTATCTTGCGACTGTGCAGTACCTAACTTATGGTAATACAATTTATGTTGATCCGTTTTGGCTGAAAGCTCACTGCCTTTAGGTTTGTCGTAGCTTGAGTAATAAAAGCCTTCATTAGCCACCCAAGATAAGCCACTAAACTTTATATCAACTAGTTCCGCTTCAAGTACAGCATTAGTTTCAGTTGCTATAATACGCGCTTTACGCCAATCACTACCGCCTTCAGAAATTAAGTAAACCGCTAATGAACCGTCTTCACTAAATTCAATATTGGCTAACGAAACGGTACCATCTTCACTAAAAGTATTAGGGTCAAGAAATACTTCAGCCGATGCATCGCCTTTTTGACGATATAAAACAGCTTGGTTTTGTAAGCCATCATTTTTATAAAAATAACTATAGTCGCCTTCAAGAAACGGCATGCCAACTTTTTCATAATCTAATAAAGCCGCAAGACGAGATTTAATTTTCTCGCGATAAGGGATTTTCGCTAAATAATCGTAGGTGGTTTTATTTTGTGCCTTTACCCAATCCGCGGTTTCAGCGCTCATATCATCTTCTAACCATCGATAAGCATCGGTAACTTTAGTACCAAAATAATCATCAACAACGGCTACTTTTTTTGTTATTGGATAAGTTAACATTTTACTTTCATCGCCAATACTCACTACTTTTTCAATTTCAGGGGCTGTGTCAGCCGCTATCGGTGCGTCTTTACTACAGGCTGTTAAACCACAAAAGGCGATTAGCACAGCAGAACTTAAGATTACTTTTTTAGCATTCATAATTTACCGAATAAACCATATTGTTATTATGTTGCTAGCAATCATAAGGCAGTCAATAATTGATGTCTAGCGTATCGCCTTAGTTAACAGTAAGAATAATAAAAATTTAATCAGTTATTATGATGATTAAGCTATTGAAAATTATAAAAATGGTATAAACATGAATATTGATAATTCAGCTCGACTTAGCTATCAGCTGATTGATAAAACAGACAGCGAGTTCTTATTCCAACTCGATCAAAACCCAGAAGTTATGCGTTATATCAATAGCGGTAATATGACCACTCGCAAAGATATTAGCGAGGTATTTATCCCACGCCATAACGCCTATAAAAATGTAGAAAAAGGCTGGGGCTTATGGAAAGTTACCCTAATAGCAACTCAAGCCGAGATTGGCTGGATTTTAGTGCGCCCAATGGACTTTTTCTCCGACCAGCCTATTTGGCATGATATTGAATTAGGCTGGCGTTTTTTACAGTCAACTTGGGGTAAAGGTTATGCCAGTGAAGCAGCGATTCATCTTCAACAGCTACTGGTTAAACAACCTGAAAATAAAAGCTTTAGTGCTATTGCCGTAAAAGATAATCTAGGCTCAATTGCGGTCATGAAAAAGCTGGGTATGGAATATATCAAAACTTATATTCATTCAGACTCACAATTAGGTGATTTGGATGTGGTGCTATATCGTATGGAAAGCACTTAAATGCACAAGTAGCTAAGCCTACTTATTCACATAAGTAGGCTTAATAAATAGCCATTTCCTTTCAGTAGATATCTCTGTTTTCAAACATCAAACACTCATCATTTTGCACTACGCTTAAGTTGTTTATTCCATATGGTTTTTAACCAATCTAGCTATTTTTAACGCATTACTCTTAACATCGCCTGACAATGCATTATAAATTCCCTGCTTGTTTATATCGGCTTGATTTTGACTTACCTTCCACTTTCCTATTATCGATGTAATATCAATTTCAATGCCAACAATAGCTGGGAGCATTTTTTCGATATATTCTTTTGGTGCATCTTCAATAGACCAAGGCTCTGGCTGTTGAGCCTCATGGTGAGTGGTTAAGCTGTCGAGTAAATTGAGATTCCATGTCTTGTCATGAACAAATGATATAAGCCCCTTTACATGCACTGCAACATAATTCCATGTCGGTACTGCTTTGCCAGTTGCCATTTTAGTGGGGTAATAATTTGGAGAGATATAACAATTTGGTCCATTAAATACGATTAATACTTCGGTTTTTTCAGCCATATTTTTCCATAATGGGTTCGCTTTAGCGATGTGTCCTTGTAGTACATCTTTACCCTCTACTTGCTGCAACATCAGTGGTATATGATTCGCTTCTACGCCTAACTCAGAGCAGTTGATAAGCGTTGCAAAAGGATATTCAACTATCATTGCTTTTAATGCCGTTGTGTCACTTTGTTGGAATTTTTTTGGTATGTACATCATATCGCCCTTGCTGTTTGTCTATTCTTTAGAAGACCTGAGTTTTTACATACTTGCCTCAAGCTTTGATCTTACGGTAGGCCATTCGTTATCAATGATTGAAAAAATAGCGGTGTTACGAAAAGTGCCATCAGACAAAATACGTTGATGGCGAAGTATGCCTTCAAATTTTGCACCTAGTCTTGCTATCGCATTACGTGACTTGTCATTTTTCTCATGGGTTTTAAACTCAACCCTGATCGCGCCAACCTCTTCAAAAGCATGTTTTAATAAGCAATATTTAGCGTGGGTATTAATATAACTACGCTGGTATTTAGGGGTGATAAAAGTAAAACCAATTTCTAAATTTCTATCCTCTCGCTTGATGGAACAATAACGTGTACTCCCTACTAACTCACCGCTTTCATTATCAAAAATAGCAAAAGGTACATGTTCACCTTTATCAGCCATTGCTTGTGAATGGTTCAGCCAGCCTTTGGTTGTTGCTTTTGAGCTGCATTTGTCAGGTAACGACCAACGCCAAACTTCCGGAAAAGCGCCCGCATGATAAAAGTCATCTAAATGTTCCAGTGTTAATGGTCGTAACGTGACTTTATTGGTACTCAAAATAGTGATTTGGGGATTAAACATAACTGGCTCTATTGGAAAGTGATGATGGGTATTCTCTCTCTTTATGGTATAAACAAAACAACCAGTTTAAATAAATTACCTATACCAACATTCTATGCTAATGAAGATACTAAACCTAACCTTAGAAGACAGTGCAGATAAGCTGTACTTAAAAATTGCTAATGCCATCCGAGAGGCGATTAAAAATGGTAATGCTTCTACTGGTGAAATTTTACCTTCAGCACGCACTTTAGCTACACAGTTAGCTGTTAACCGCCATACGATTATGTCGGCTTATCATGAATTAGAAGCACAGGGTTGGGTTGAAAGCAAAGAAAGACAAGGTTATTCCGTCGCGCAAACATTGCCCATTTATCATTCACAAAAGGATAATGACAAGCTCAATGAGGCCAATAGTAAACATCAATGGCGTTTGGTAAAAACGAGCAACAACAGCTTGCAGCGCCAAGCAAGTGATTACCTATTTAACTTTGCCGGTGGGAATCCTGATATTGCACTCTTCCCTTTCAATGAATTTAGAAGTTACGTAAATGAGGCCATGAGTCGCCCACTAATTAATGAATTAAACTACGGCAATAACAATGGTTTTCCTGCGTTCATTACTGAAGTAAGTACTTATTTACGTCGAGTAAGAGCAATTGCAGATAAAGAAATAATTGTCGTTAATGGCAGCCAAGAAGCGCTGTATATTATTTCTCAAATTTTGTTAAAAACAGGAGATAAGGTTGCTGTAGAGAGTTTAGGTTATCGCCCTGCTTGGAATGCATTAGAAAATGCCGGTGCCGAGCTTATCGGCGTCAAACAAACAAAAGACGGCATTGATGTTGAGCACCTTGAGCAACTATTTAAACAGCATAAACTCCGCTTGCTTTATTTAACGCCATTACACCAGTATCCAACCACCACCACACTACCCGCAGCGCAGCGAATAAAAATTTATCACCTAGCACGGCAATATAATGTGCCTATTATTGAAGACGACTACGACCATGAATTTCATTATGACAGTCAACCTCTTGCGCCTATGGCGGCTAATGATCCTGCGGGGCTGGTTATATATCTATCAAGTTTTTCTAAAATTATGTTTCCAGGAATTCGCTTAGGGATTATTGCGGTAGACAAAACCCTTGTGCCTGACATTATCAGCTATCGAACGATGATTAATCATAAAGCCAATGTGGTATTACAAGATGCTGTTGCTCGATGGATGAAAGATGGCGCATTCGAACGTCACTTAAGAAAAGCGACACGCATTTATCAAAAAAGACGACAATGTATGGTAGAAACACTGAACAGCTTTATAGCTGAAGGCATAAAGCTCGATTTTACCGTCCCCCCCGGCGGAATGACCTTATGGGTGAATGTTGGAGGCAATGCGAAAGAAATAGCAACAGCAGCCCGAGATAACAACATATTCTTATTAGCTGAAAATGCTTTCCATTTGGCGCAGGAGAGTGATGAAAATAAGTTTATTAGACTAGGTTTTGCGGGTCAAAGCGAAGATAAAATTAAGCAAGGCTTGTTACTATTAAAACCTTTACTTAATCGTAAGGGATAAGCTTTTAAAGAATTTTACCTTTAAGTTGAACTAAGTATATTAAAACAAAAAAGCCCAACAAAAGTTGGGCTTTAAATAATTCAACTAGTAAAAGTTAGCTAGATTCTTCTCAAAAGTGATAAGTAAAAACTACACTCTTTCAAATACTGTAGCGATACCTTGGCCTAAACCAATACACATAGTTGCTAAACCAATGTTAGCATCTTGTGCTTCCATCAAGTTAATTAAGGTCCCTGAAATACGCGTACCTGAACAACCTAGTGGGTGACCTAAAGCGATTGCGCCACCGTTAAGGTTAATCATGTCATCCATTTTGTCTTCTAAACCTAATGAACGTACACATGACAGTGCTTGTGCAGCAAAGGCTTCGTTAAACTCAGCTAGTTCAATATCAGCTAATGTTAAGCCCGCACGTTGTAATGCTTTCTTAGTGGCTGGCACTGGACCAAAGCCCATGGTTGATGGATCACAACCTGCGATAGCCATACCACGGATTTTAACACGAGGTGTTAAGCCCATAGCTTTGGCTCTTTCTGCTGACATCACTAACATCGCAGAAGCGCCGTCAGAAAGTGCAGAAGAAGTACCCGCGGTTACTGTGCCATTGACTGGATCAAATACCGGACGCAATGCTGATAAGCTTTCAATGGTCGTTTCAGGACGAATAACTTCGTCATGTTCGATAAGCGTTAACGCGCCCATAGCGTCATGACCTAAAGTGGGTACAATTTCATTAGCCCAACGACCTTCAAGCATGGCTTTATGAGCAAGCTGGTGAGAGCGAGCGCCAAAGGCATCTTGCTCAGCACGCGTAATGCCGTGCTGCATACCTAGCAATTCAGCCGTTAAGCCCATGTTGCCAGCCGCACGAGAAATATGCTTGCTCAATGCGGGATCAAAATCAACATCGTACATCATAGGTACGTGACCCATGTGCTCAACACCGCCCACTAAAAACACATCGCCTTGACCGGCCATGATATTAGTAGTTGCATCATGTAGTGCTTGCATTGATGAACCACATAAGCGGTTCACGGTAACAGCACCGGTAGACTTTGGAATATCCGTTAACAATTGAGCATTACGAGCAATATTGAAACCTTGCTCTTTAGTTTGCTTAACGTTACCCCAAATAATATCTTCAATTAATGCAGGATCTAGATTTGGATTTCTAATTAACAATTGTTGCATTAAGTGTGCTGATAATGTTTCAGCACGAACATTACGAAAAACACCCGCTCTTGAGCGCCCCATTGGGGTACGGATGCAATCGACAATAACGACTTCTTTCATGATTTTCTCCTTCGCCTAAGCTGTTTTAACGCTGTTAGTTTTAACATCGGTTGTAAAATATGATTGACCAGATCTTGCCATTTCACGCATACCATCAGTAACTTGGTAAATTTCGCCTAAATGGGCATATTTATCTGCCATTGCAATAAAGTTATCTAAGCCTAACGTTTCTAAATAACGAATTGGACCGCCTCTAAATGGTGGAAAACCTAAACCGTAAATTAAGCCCATATCAGCTTCAGCTGCAGTATCAACCACACCTTCTTCTAAACAGCGCACCACTTCATTCACCATAGGGATCATCAAGCGAGCAATGGTTTCTTCCTGGGTAAAGTCTTTTTTCTCTACGCCTGAAAACAAGTCATAAGCCACTTGTGCTGCCACTTTGGTTGGACGACCGCGCTTGTCTTTACCGTAATCGTAGAAGCCTTTGCCATTTTTCTGGCCAAGGCGGTCTTTATTATATAAAGCACTTACTGGGTCATTATCAATTTTTGACATACGAGTTGGGAAACCCGATGACATCACACCCGTACAATGATCAGCGGTATCAATACCAACCACATCAAGAAGGTATGCCGGGCCCATTGGCCAGCCAAATTGTTTTTCCATGACTTTATCAACGGCAACGAAATCAGCACCTTCAAGCACTAATTGGCTAAAGCCAGCAAAGTATGGGAATAAAACACGGTTAATGTAAAAACCAGGACAGTCGTTTACCACGATAGGTGATTTACCCATTTTAGCTGCGTAAGCAACAACAGCAGCCACGGTTTCATCAGAAGTAGCTTTACCACGAATAACTTCAACTAATGGCATTTTGTTTACCGGGTTGAAGAAATGCATGCCACAAAACTTATCTTTGCGTTTAAGGCCTTCGGCTAATAAATCAATTGAAATTGTTGAGGTATTTGAAGTCACAATAGTGTCTTCATCAACATGGTTTTCAACTTCAGCCAACACCATAGCTTTTACTTTCGGATTTTCAACTACAGCTTCAACAACAATATCAACACCTTTAAGGCTGTCATAACTTAATGACGGTGTGATGCTATTGAGTACGCCAGCCATTTTCTTAACGTTCATGCGGCCACGTTCAACTTGCTTAGTTAAAATACCCGCAGCCGTTGTTAGACCTAAATCAAGTGCTTGGTCATTAATATCTTTCATGATAATTGGCGTGCCTTTATAAGCAGACTGGTATGCAATACCACCGCCCATAATACCTGCACCCAAAACAGCCGCTTTATTGACTGCCTTCGTCGCTTGTTTACCGGCTTTTTTCGCTTTACCTTTAACCACTTGATCAGCCATAAATAGGCCAATTTGTGCGGTAGCAGCATCAGTTTTCGCTAATTTTGCAAACCCTGCGTTTTCTAATGCCATTGCGCCTGCACGGTCTAAACCTGCTGCGGCTTCGATCGTTTTAACCATCACCATAGGTGCAGGATAATGTTTACCGGCTTTAGCCGCGATCATACCTTTACAGGTATTGAAGGTCATAATAGTTTCTACTGGAGAAAGCTTTAATGCTTCTAGTTTAGGTTGACGTTTAGCGCGCCAATCTAATTTACCCGCAATCGCTTGATTTAGCATTTTTAGTGCCGCTTCGCGCAAATGTTCTGGTGCAACTACAGCGTCAAGCAAACCTACCGCCATCGCTTGCTCAGCTTTAAAAGCTCGGCCTGTCGACATCCATTCAATGGCATTATCAGCGCCAATAATGCGTGGTAAACGCACGGTACCGCCAAAGCCAGGTATTAAACCTAAGCTTACTTCTGGTAAACCGATTGAACATGAGGTATCTGCAATACGATAATCACAAGCCAAGGTCATTTCACAACCGCCACCTAAAGCGAAGCCGTTAATAGCAGCAATAGTAGGCAGATTAATATCTTCAAATGAATCAAAAATATCAGAGGCATTTTTTACCCAAGGTAGTAACTCATCTTCCGGTTTTTTAAATACTTCTAAAAACTCGGTGATATCAGCACCAACAATAAAAGAAGACTTACCTGAGGTAATCAATACCCCTTTTGCTTCACTGCAATTATTAATCGCATCAACAACTGCGATATATTCTTTAAACGTTGCCTGATCAAACTTGTTAACTGAGCCTTGTGCATCGAATTTAAATTCAACAATGCCGTCGTCTAACAACTGGGCAGAAAGGCTTTTGCCTTGGAATAACATGCCTACTCTCCTGACTTTTTGTGGGTCGATTGACTGGTAATATGTAATCATAGACTACTACCGAGCGTATAAATATTTAGCTTACTAATTATTTATGATGAACTAGTAAAAGAAATAAAGTGATACTGAGTTTGCCTTGAAAGGAAAGGGAAAGCAAACATTTTTAAACAAGCGTTTTAATTAAGTGTATTAATTTTATTTAGCGCTTTATTTAATGCGACCTCGGGTGCCTCTTTGCTCATTTTTTTTCATTTTAGCTAACAACTCTTGCTCTATATTTATACCTTGCCAATGCGCAATGTCTAAAACTCTCAGCACAATATCGGCTAACTCTTCTTTAAAATTGTCAGTCGGCTTTTCACCACGACATTCATTTATCGCTTCACCGACCTCTGAGGCCACTAAAGCTAATGCTTCCAACGTGGTCTTATTATGCCAACCCATACGTTCAACCCAATCGTAATTTTGCTCCGCTATTTTATTAATATCCATACATACCTCAGCTGTAGTTTTTATCTATCGTTATTGCGCTTGATTACTCGCTTAGAGTGAAAAAATTTAAGCTAACACTGATAACTTTACTGGATTTATCCTATATTTTACAAGTAACTAAATTACAACGCTTAAAAAGAATACATTTCAGCAAGTGCTAAGACCTGCTTTTCCCTTAATCATATTACCGTAGTGGTTATTGCAGTGCTACTTGGAATTATTTGAATAGTGAGTACTTTTTAGGGGGGTTATATCTTATAGGCTTGGCTTGTTGGGCTTTATGATTAACTTTGTTTGTGCTTTAAACACCAAGGCTAAATGTAAAGATTTACACAAAAAAAGCACTTGTAGAACAAGTGCTGTAAGTCCAGTATTGCCAATAATATGCGCTATCGATTTATTCGCTCTAAACACGTGAAGAACTCGTCAGCTGGCATAGGCTTAGCATAATAAAAACCTTGCACTTCATCACAGCCCAAAGTTCTTAATTCTGATTCTTGTTCGCTGTTTTCAATGCCCTCAGCAATGACTTTTAAGTTCATTTGCTTGCCTAAATTGATAATGGTGGCGGCTATAATCGCACCACCCGGCTCGGCAATGGCACTGACAAAAGAGCGATCAACTTTTAATCGGTCCAAAGGTAGTTTTTGTAAATAGCTTAATGATGAAAAACCAGTGCCAAAATCATCAAGTGCAATACTAATGCCCTGCGCTTTTAATCTCACTAGCGCATCAATAATCACCTGAGGTTCATCCATTAAAACATTTTCGGTGATTTCTAGTTCCAATTTACTGGGATCAACTTTATGCGACTTCGCTATATCAATAACCGTATCGACAAAGTTATCGCGTTTAAACTGAGGAATCGAGACATTAACCGAAATACTGACCTCGGTAAATTTGCTCGCTGCCAGTCTATTTAACAGCTGACATGCTTGATCGACAACCCAGTTGCCAATCTCAATAATCAAACCAGAATACTCTGCCAATGGAATAAATATAGCGGGTGAAATAAACTTACCTTCGGCTGTTTTCCAACGCAGCAAGGCTTCAGCACCCATAATTTCGCCTGTGATTAAACTTAGCTGTGGTTGATACCAAAGCTCTAAACGGTGTTCGGAAAAATCAGTGCGTAATTGCCTAATCATACTTAAACGCCAAAGTGTTTTATCTTCCATTTCTTGATGATAATAAACATAAGGTTCATGCATAGATTTTTTGGCCAAATTAAGGGCAATATTAATTTGATTCAGTACTTTGACACCACGCGATCCTGCTGAGCCTTTAGAACAAAAACCAAAACAGGCGCTAATCAGTAGATTTTGTTCACCAACAGTAAAGGGCTCACTAAACAGCGCAGTTAATATTTCAGGATTAACCCATTTTTTTGCACCAATAATACCAAAGACATCAGCACCAATTCTTGCCACATGATTATGTGCACTTAATGCTTGAATACGTCTAGATACTGCCATTAAAAGCTGGTTACCAATATCTTGACCTAAGCCATCATTGATATCACTAAAATGATTAAGATCAACCAGTGCAGTGACTAACTTGTCATCATCACTTTGACAGAAGTCATCCAATAAATTGACAAAGTCTAATCTATTGGGCAGTTCAGTTAACCAGTCTTTGTAAGCCGCATTACGCAGTTTTTGAAATAGATGAACATTTTCATAACCGGTGGCGATATTGGTGAGAAAAACTTCGATATGCTGTATTTCAATACTTGTTAAGGCTTGAGTAAGCTCTAAATGAATTACGGCTCTAAAGCCACCACTGGCGAAATAGAATGAGGTAGCGTCGACAGCAAAAAAGTGCTGTTTGTGTTGAAAACAACTATTAATTTGGCTAGCGGTATCTTGATTTTCCAAGGCCGTTAATTTTTGATTTACTTTCGCTTCAACTAAACCGGTTTGGCCAATAACATACAAACTTAAATCATCAGCTCCCTCTACAATCCCTTGTCCGCGAGCGCAAAAAATAGCACTACTAGTATCCACTAGCGTTATAAGCTCAGCTAACACGCCACTAGCATAATCATGAATAGTACGCAGTTCTAACAAGTTGGCAGCAGCGCCAATGATTTTTTCTAAACCCTTTCTATACTGAGTTACAGAGTCAATTTGCTGATATGAGCGAACAGCGGCATAAACGGTTGTCACTAATTTACGACGAGTTAATTCAGTTTTTGTTTTGTAGTCATTAATATCGTAATCTTTAATAACACTTTCTTCTGGTGCATAGCCCGGCTGGCCGGTGCGTAACACAATACGAATGTCATCACGTTTTAATACTTCGCGTATGTGCTTAACGACAACAAGACCCGCGTCGTCACTTTCCATTACCACATCAAGCAAAACTAAAACGATATCTTCATGCTCTGCAATAAGTTTGCAAGCATCGTGACCTGAATAGGCATGCAGGTATTCTAAATGTCGACCTAAAACAACCAAGTCGGATAAGGCCAACTTGGTTACTGAATGAATTTCAGGGTCATCATCAACAATTAAGACTTTCCAAGTATCTCTTATAGCTGAATCAAATATTTCATCTTCATCACTATCGTCGATAAACAAAAAATCATCGTTAGTATTGTCAAAAACTTGCATATCATCCTCAAAGCACTAGCAAAAAAATGCTAGTAGAGTTTTTTGAATATTAATTTCGTTAAAAATTGTCTTCATGTAATAGGTACATAGTAAAAGTTGGAATGAGATTATTCAACATTTCGTTTTTATCATAATATCATTTTCAAGTACGGTTAGTCATAAATTATTTACCTGTACAAAAAAAATACTGACGTAAACTTAAAGGCGAATAAATTTAAGGTAATATTTTACACTTTGTTAAAAAAAGGTTAATAATATAAGGACATGAGTAAAATTTATATTTACGCTATAATAATTTTTTGGCAATATTATGTTGGAATTTCCAGCATTTTTCCAACATTTGATAGTTTTAAGGGATACAACTGATGTCAAATTCGATTGATCAAAATAAAATAATTGAGCATCCTGTAGAACAAAGTAAATCCGCTATCGTCGAAAATGATGAACAAACCGTCACACCTAAAAATAATGCTCATGCAAACGTCAACGCTTCCTCACAAAAACAATTATTAGTACTGGCAAAAAAGTTTTCACTTAGCGCTGCATTTTCACCGGAAACCAAACAAGTCCCTTTGGAAGAAAGAGCCAACCGACGAAAGAAACTTGACCAGTTAAGAAAACAACAAAATATGGAAGCTATCATTGTACGCGCTGTTCAGTATTGCTCGGATGAGACAATTACTGACAGAGCAGATCAAGACTGGTTTAGCTCTTTTTTAACACTTGCTGAAAGTATTAGTAATAAAAATATGCAGGACTTATGGGCGAAAATTTTAGCCGGTGAAGTATCTCAACCTGGCTCTTTTTCACTAAAAACCTTACAAGCATTTAGAACCATGAGTATTACTGAAGCAAAGCTGTTGGCAAAAGCTTGCAGTGTCGCGATGACTGATGCACGTAAAAAAAATATTCGTATCATCAGCGGCGCTTATCAAATCCCCAAATTATTCAATTTGTTTAATAAGCAGCGACAACAACGGCTCGACCTTAACCAAGTGGGATTAAGCTACGCTGACATCTTAACCTTGGCCGATAACCACTTACTGTTTGAACAAGAAACAGAAAGCCACTCCTTTGCCAAGGGAGAAAAAATTCAATTTAATTATCATGGTAAACAACTTAGCTTTGTCGCAAAAAAAGCTGATTGCATACTCACTTTTTATAAGTTCACTCCCATTGGTACTGAACTCGCCCACTTAGTTACTGATGATGAAAACGAGCATTATTTAACGCTAATTAAAACCCAACTGGCGGAAAATTTTGCTATCGATAGCTAGGAAGTTTACGGCTGAATAACAGGGATAAGATTTTTACTATTGATAGCTTAGTTAGATGAATAAATTAGACAGTAAAAAGAATGCGGCTCGCGCATTCTTTTTATAGTAATGACCTTAAATGCCATCACCGTCAGTGTGTAAACCACACTCTCTTTGCATACCAGAGAAACGTGTGTCGCTCTCATCCATACCGGCAGTTAATGGTCGCGTACTATGTACATCGCCTACTGAAACATAACCTTCTTCCCACAGCGGGTGATAAGGTAAATTATTTGCCGTTAAGTATTCATGCACGTCTTTATTGCTCCAATCAATAATCGGGTGTACTTTAAAGCGTCCTCGTAAAATACTGACTACCGATAAACCTTCACGGTGGCTAGATTGTTGGCGACGAACACCAGAAAACCAAGTACCCGCTTGCAACTCACTTAAGCCACGCTCTAATGGCTCAACTTTGTTACGGCGATTATAAGCTTTCAACGAGTCTTCATCGCCATCCCACTCTTGCCCAAACTTAGCTTGTTGCCATGCCGCACTTTCTTTCGCACTAAACACTTGTAAGTTTAACTTTAAGCGCTCTGTTAGTTGCTCAATAAACTGATAGGTTTCAGGAAACAAATGCCCAGTATCGGTTATTAATACCGGTATATTAGGTTCAATTTTGGTCAGCATATGTAGCATTACCGCAGATTGAATACCGAAACTCGACGATAAAACAAATTGCGCGGGTAAATTTTCCATTGCCCATTCTACGCGTTGGCTTGCCGACTGCTTTTCTAATAATTCGTTCCACTGCTTTAACCAAGGTTCTGGTAACGACGCTGGAAATTTATTACTGATCAGCGGAGGTGTACTCGCTGTAATAATCTTAGTCATGAAAATCCCACTTGCTAACTTTAACTTCATCAACAATACTGACTCGAATCACAAAATCACCAAAAGCCTCGGCTGAGTTACGCTCGCTCACCCAACGGGCAACTAAACTGTCAATCTCTTGTAAAATATCTTCTTCATTAAGGTTTTCTTTATACATTTTAGGTATGCGCGTACCGGCAACATTACCACCTAAATGCATATTGTATTTGCCAGGACCTTTACCGACTAACCCAATTTCGGCCAACATGGCGCGTCCACAGCCATTCGGGCAGCCTGTTACTCGTAAAATAATACTTTCATCAGCGACATTGTGCTTCGCTAATATAGCTTCGACATCAGTGACCAAACCAGGTAAATACCTTTCCGCTTCAGCCATTGCTAACGGGCAAGTAGGAAAAGATACGCAAGCCATTGAACTTTTACGCTGCACAGAAACACTATCAGCCATTAAACCATGTGCGCGTGCTAAGCGTTCAATTTCAGCTTTGTCTTCGCTTGCCACACCCGCAACAATTAAATTTTGGTTGGCGGTCATACGAAAATCGCCTTTGTGGATTTTCGCAATTTCAGCCACACCGGTTTTTAATGGCAAATTTGGCTTATCAAGCAGACGTCCATTCTCAATAAATAAGGCTAAATGATGTTTACCATCAAAGCCTTCGGTCCAACCAATACGATCGCCTCGACTGGTGAATTCATAAGGACGACTTTCTGCAAAAGTAATACCGGCACGTAGCTCAACTTCAGCCTTAAAGACCTCAACACCGACACGATCTAAGGTGTATTTTGTTTTCGCATTCTTACGATTAACACGGTTCCCCCAATCTCGTTGAGTAGTAACTACTGCACTAGCAACATCTAAGGTTTTAGCTAGCTCAACATAACCAAAATCATCCGCCTTGCGTGGGTAAGTAGATTTATCGCCATGGGTCATCGCTAAACCACCACCGACCAAGACATTAAAACCAATCAGTTTGCCGTCTTTAGCGATAGCAATAAAGTTTAGATCATTAGCATGTACGTCAACATCGTTATGTGGTGGAATAACGACCGTAGTTTTAAATTTACGTGGTAAATAGTTCGGACCTAAAATCGGTTCTACTTCACCGGTTTCTGTCCCACCTTCAATTTTCTCACCATCTAGCCAAATTTCCGCATAAGCGCGTGTTTTAGGTAACAAATGTTCACTGATTTTTTTAGCCCATTCATACGCTTCTTGGTGTAGCTCTGACTCAACTGGATTCGTCGTACAAAGCACATTACGGTTTACATCACCTGCCGTAGCAATAGAGTCAATACCATAATGGTTCAGTGTTTGGTGCATTAACTTAATATTTGGCTTTAACACACCGTGAAACTGAAAGGTTTGACGGGTAGTAATACGAATACTGCCGTAACTAGTTTTTTCACGAGCAAATTGATCAATGCCTAACCATTGTGTTGGCGTGATAATGCCACCAGGCATACGAGCACGCAGCATAACATTATGTAGTGGTTCAAGTTTTTGCTTAGCACGCTCATTACGAATATCACGATCATCTTGCTGATACATACCGTGTGTTCTGATCAACTGAAAGTTATCAGCGGTAAAACCACCAGTAACATGATCTTTTAAATCATCGACAATGGTGCCACGTAAGTAATTACTTTCCGCTTTTAACCTTTCATTATCGGCATGTTTGCCTTCGACAATTAAAGGGCCATTTGCTTGATCTTTTTTAGTCAAATCAGTCATTAGTATACATCCTTCTGGTAACGCTTAGCGTTACGTAAATCTTTTAAATAATCACTTGCCTGTTCTGCTGATAATTGGCCTTTAGTAGCAATAATAGTTAATAAAGCTGCCTCAACATCTTTTGCCATTCGACTCATATCACCACAAACGTAAATATGCGCACCTCGCTCTAACCATGCAAAAACTTCATCAGCATTTTCTAATAATCTATCTTGCACATAAATTTTTTCCGCTTGATCACGAGAAAAGGCCAAATCTATTTTAGTTAACAAGCCTGACTTAAGGTAGCCTTGCCATTCAACTTGATAAAGAAAGTCTTGCGTAAACGTTTGGTCACCAAAAAACAACCAATTATCACCTGCGGCTTCAGTGGCTTCACGTTCTTGCATAAAGGCCCTAAATGGCGCAACACCAGTACCTGGACCGATCATAATCACGGGTGTTTCATTATTGGCTGGTAAACGAAAGTTGTCATTGTGCTCAACAAACACTTTAACTGCACCACCTTCTTCAATACCATTGGTTAAAAATCCAGACGCACCACCCTGACGGTTAGCCTCTTCAGTCTGATACTGCACAAGCCCAACGGTTAAATGCACTTCTTCTTCCGCTTCGCTTTGAGAGGACGCGATAGAATAAAGTCTTGGCGTTATTTTTCGTAACGCATCTATAAACTCTTGAGCATTTAACTTAACTTCATTCGGTAATGGCGCAGATTTAACCACGTCAACGACTTGATGATTAGCGGCATACTCTCGCATCGCACTCTTATCATCTAACATATCAAGCAAATTAGTCGCTTGTGATTTTTCAGCCCAAAAATTAACAAACTGAATTGAGGTTTGAGTTATTTCAAACTTGGTCTTTAATGCTTCACCAAGTGCTATGCTTTCATCACCTGTAGAGACTTTCTCTTGATCATCAAACCCTAGTTCCGTAATAAGCTCATCTACTAATGCAACAGAGTTCTCAAACCAAACACCTAAGGCATCACCGGCTTGATAAGTTAACCCTGAGTCGCCTAAATCTATTTCAACATGTCGTACATCTTTAGCTGAATCACGACCGGTAATTTTCTGGCTAAGCAATAGTTCAGCAGTATATGGCTTTTGCTTAGTATAAAGTTCTTCTGTGCTGTTCACGCTGGCTAATGCCACTACATTGCTAGCGCTAGCCTCACTACTAAGCAGGGTTTTAACCTGAGTAATAACAGTAGCTGACCAAGTATTAGCGGCCTCATCATAGTCAACATCACAATCCAATCGAGGTGCAATTCTTTTTGCGCCTAATTTTTCTAAATTCAGATCGAAATCTTTACCTGTTTGGCAAAAAAGCTCATAACTGGTATCACCTAGCGCCAAAACACTGTAATTCAAATGTTCAAGTCTAGGCGCTTTCTTTGAAGACAAAAATTCATGTAATGCAATAGCATCGTCTGGTGCTTCACCTTCACCATTTGTACTTGCTACTATCAGTAAGTGAGTAATGTTTTTAATGGCCTTAGGCTTAATCTCTCCCATACTTTTTAATTCAACATTCAAACCTTGAGCACTGGCTTGGGCCGCTAAACTCTTAGCAACACCTTTAGCATTGCCCGTTTGCGAGCCATACAAAATAGTTAAAGTTGTTGGAGCAGCACTTGCAATGGCCGCGGGAACTGTAGCATTAGTAACATTTTCTGCTTTAGCAGCCAAATAGCCACTAGCCCACGCTAATTGAAGTGGAGAAAGATTGTTGATGCTTTGCTGAAAAGATGCCAACTGGTTGGTATCTAGCATTGTTTGGTTTAATTTTTGTGGTTCTGGCGACATCTGGCAATACACCTATTACTAATCAATGACGTCATAATAAACTGATTTACGTTGAAATAAAAAGAATATAAACGGCTTTTTTATGCAAAAATAGAATATAGGGAGATGAACTTATAACATAAAACTCATAGCAGCTACTCACGCTAGCTATATGTCAAAAATGTAATGACTATGACAGTGTTTTTTGGAGGGTATTTTTGATTTAAACAACAGAACAAGGTCAATTTAGACGAAGACCTTTAAGTTGCAGTAATATTAACTATTGATCAAAAACTGATGTTATAGCAATTACATTTAATTGTTATTAACCGTCAAAACTTAAGACTAAAAAAAGTAGCTTTAACTAAAGATCTCTAAAGTGTAAATATAGATTGGTGCCTTGATATATAACAAAGTTTAAAGCTTTGCAGCCTTTGATATTGCAACAAGCTAATGTTCAAATCTCAAGCTTTATTTATCAAATCCCAGAAAGCAAAAAACCCGTAGCATCAGCTACGGGTCTCTCTAAATAAAAGCCTAGCAATGTCCTACTCTCACATGGGAACTCCCACACTACCATCGGCGCTA